>DATGIQ010000250.1:0-10306 GCA_035295665.1 Gemmataceae bacterium
CGGGTGAGAAGGCACCGGCAAGTTCCGACAAGGAACGCCATGACCGTGGCGTACTCTGGGTCGAAGACAACGGCTACGTCAAGCCGGTGAAAGTGCGGATTGGCTTGAGCGACGGCTTGCAGACGGAGATCGTCAAAGGGGAGATCCAGGAAGGAGGCCTGGTCGTGGTCGGGGAAGCCCGGCCCAATGTGGAAAGCGGCACGAGCAATCCGTTTGCCCCGAAGATGTTCGGCGGGAGTGGCAATAAACAGCAGTAAGATCACCCAGTCCAATCGCTTTGGGCTCGGAAAGGTACAGCCATGGAACTGATCAAGCTGGAAGACATTCACAAGACGTATCATCTCGGCGAAGTCGACGTGCCGGTCTTGAAAGGCGTCTCGCTCTCCGTGGATCGGGGAGAGCTGGTGGCGTTGATGGGTGTTTCGGGATCGGGCAAGACGACGCTGATGAACATCCTGGGCTGCCTGGATCGGCCGAGCTCGGGCCGGTACTGGCTCGACGGCGAGCGGATCGACCAGATGTCGCCGGACCAGCGTGCCATGGTGCGCAACCGCAAGATCGGCTTCGTCTTCCAGACCTTCAATCTCCTGGCCCGCACCAGCGCACTCGAAAACGTGATGATGCCATTGTCGTACACGGCGGAACAGCTGAGCGAAAACGAATGGCACCGCCGGGCCAAGCTGTTGCTCGAGCGCGTCGGCCTTGGCGAGCGGCTTGATCATGAGCCGTCGCAGCTATCGGGCGGTCAACAACAGCGCGTGGCCATCGCCCGGGCCCTGGTGAATAATCCGCCGCTGGTGCTGGCCGACGAGCCGACCGGAGCCCTGGATTCGCGCACTTCGGAAGAGATCCTAGCTCTATTCCAGCAGCTCAATGCCGAGGAAGGGATTACCATCATCATTGTTACCCACGATGCCAATGTAGCCAGCCACACGAAACGGGTCATCCGCATCAAAGACGGCCTGATCCAGAACGATGGCGCGGCGATCTCGTCTCCCCAGAAGAACGGCCAAACTCATGCCGCTGACGTCCCGCGCCCGGCCGTGACCCCGGCTTTATCGGGAGATTGATCCATGAAAAAAATGTATCGGACGATTCGCATGGCCGTCAACGCGCTCCGCCGCAATGTCATGCGCTCGGTGCTGACAACCCTGGGCATCATCATCGGCGTGGGCGCGGTCATCACGATGATGGAAATCGGCAAGGGTTCGTCGACCGCGGTGAAACAAACGATCGCCAGCATGGGGGCGAACAACCTGCTGGTGCAACCGGGGACAGCCTCCAGTGGCGGCGTCACGTTTGGGAGTGGCAGTGTCATCACGCTGACGCCCCAGGATGGCGACGCGGTTCTGCGTGAATGCCCGGCCGTGGACGCGGTGGCTCCGGTCGTGCGTGTCCGCACCCAGGTGGTCTACGGCAACCGGAACTGGGTGCCGTTGTACATCTACGGCACCACGCCTTCCTTCTTGCAAGTCCGCGACTGGGAAGAAATGGACGAAGGGGAGCCGTTCACCGATCGGGATGTGTTGGGCGGCACGAAGGTGTGCATGCTGGGCCAAACGCTGGTGCGCGAATTGTTCGGCGGCGAATCGCCGGTTGGCAAAGAAATCCGCGTTCAAAATGTCACCTTCCGCGTGGTAGGTGTGCTCCGCCGTAAAGGCGCAAACATGATGGGGCTCGACCAGGATGACATTCTGCTGGCGCCGTGGACGACCATCAAGTACCGCGTAGCCGGGGTGTCGGCGACCACTTCCAATCAAAGTGCCCAGGGGGCTTCTAACCAGCCGGGGCAAATCTCGGTCTCCGTAAATAGCACGAGCCAGCTCTATCCAACCACGAGCTTCCAGGCCTTGCTCTATCCCCAGACATCGCTGAACGAGGCGGCCGATACACCCCAACCAGTCCGGTTCACGAACGTGGACCAGATCATGGTCCGAGCCGCGTCCGGTCCCGAGGTCCGCACGGCGATTCGCCAGATCACGGATCTGCTCCATGAACGGCACCATATCCGCGCGGGCCAGCCCGATGACTTCAACGTCCGCGACATGACCGAAATGAGCAATGCCTTGGCGTCCACATCCAACTTGATGGCGGCGTTGCTCTTGGGCGTGGCCCTCATTTCGTTGATCGTGGGCGGCGTCGGCATCATGAACATCATGTTGGTCTCGGTCACGGAGCGCACCAAGGAGATCGGCCTGCGCATGGCCGTGGGGGCGAGGGCCAAGGATATTTTGCGCCAATTCCTGGTGGAAGCAGTGGTCCTGTGTCTACTCGGCGGGGCCATGGGGATTATCTTCGGCCGCGGTGGATCGTTCGCGTTCCGGGTGCTCCTGCACTGGCCCACGGAGACATCCCTGGAGGCGATTGTGGCGGCGGTGGTGGTGTCGGCCACCGTGGGGGTGGTGTTCGGATACTACCCGGCGTGGAAGGCATCGCGGCTGGATCCGATCGAGGCCCTGCGGTACGAGTAACCTGGCTCAATCATCATGCGTAATGTGGCTGTCCCAGGCCGGATTCCGAGCGGTGATTTGGAAGTCAGCCCATCAGAAGCGCTCCATTCGCCAGCCCAGCCAAACACCGGTCCAAGGCAGTGCGCAGCATTTGCTGGCCGCTATCTTCAGAAGCCACCGGCTGCCCTTCGCTGTGAATTCTCAACAGGCCGCGCGTCTTCCAATCGATTAGCTGTTCGAGAAGTGTCCCGGGGCTGCGGCTGCCATCCAGAAGAAGCATCTGGCGGTCCAGGTCGCTGAGGGTTACGCCTTCATGGCGCAGGTCGGTACCCACCGATCCAACAGCGGCCTGGAGCCGGGCCACGGGGCTGGCCAACGGATGATTCGATATCTCCCGAACAGAGGGGGCTTGTGCATGCGCAGCTGAATCAAGTTCGCACTGTAAAGCTGGAGAAAGCTCGTAGCAAACAAAAAATCCGGCAGGGAAAGCGTATCTGACCATTTGGTCAGGTATGGATTCAAAGTGAAATGTACTCTGCGTACCGGGCAATCCCGGTTCTGAGACGAGCGCCCCTATCAAGGGAAAATCGCCAGCAATACTCCGACCGCGGCCGCCTCAGCCAGCGCACCCGTCAGGCTTAGCTCCGGCCGATAGAGCAGCAGCGGCATGGGATCGCCCGGCAGTGCGTAGCCTGGGTTGCATTCGTAGCGCCGCAACGGATCGGTGGCGGCATGATAGGGAAGCGTGGCCAGGTCGAAGTAAAAGATCCCGGCCGCAATCAGCGGATGCAGCGGTCCCAGCGACCAGCCATAGCGCTCGGCGTTGATCTGTTCGAAATAGAGCCGGTCATAACAGAGGTAAGCCGGCTCGACCAGCTCGGCCAGCGGCTCCCAGGGCCGGGGCACATAGCCCGGCGGCGGAGCGGGCGGATACGAAGGAGCGACGAACTGGTAGCGCAGCTCCAGCGGATTGAGTCCGGCGGATGCTTCGCGGGCCATGCGTTCCATGAGCAAGCCTTCGCTCTCCAGACGAAACACCCGTTGCGCATCCGGCGGAGTGATGTACTGACCGGGGACCTTTCCTGGTTGAGACAGGGGTTCTTGTGCCGGAGCGACCCCGCCAAGCGGGGAAACGAATTGCAATATGCAGATTACGAAAATGGCTCGGAGCCTGCCACGCGGCGAGCGACCGAATCGATGACCGGCACGTTTTTCAATTTGCAATTTGCATTTGGCAATTTGCATTTGGCAGTTCCCCTTTCGACGCACCAGCGATCGTGTACCCCGAGAACCCTACTGGTCCGCTTGTTGTCCTTCCTTGCTGGAAAGCGATCGCGGACTGCTCAGCTGCGGCCGACCTAACGTCGCCGAATCATCCGGGAGCTCCGGCACCGGCGGCTGGGCATGCTGCAACATGGGCAGCGAGAGTGCCATCGGCTGGGGCCCACGAGGAAGCTTGGGCGCCACTTCGTCGGCGTGTGTCGCTTTGCCGGCTGGATCGGGAGGGGCGTCCGGTGGGCGCTCGGCATGGGACCAGGAAAGCAGACCACCCAGGCCCATCCAATTTCCGCCTGGCGGGCAATTGGAAATATCGCGGAGCACAAACGCCTCGGTCCGCTGCCGTTCATGTTCGACGGCGCGGACCTGGGCACAAAGCGGCAAGGGGCCTTCGCCGATGTAAACGTTGTCCCGCTCCATGATGGCTCCCTTGGCGAATTCGAACGTGGCCAGGGCATTGTTGTACTGAACGACGGCGGCGTAATAATTGCCCACGCTGTTGCTGAAGTTTTGCAGGGCCAGGATGAGGTTGGCGTCCGAGGCGGCAGCGCGGCCCTGCCGGAACAGGTCGAAGTAGGCCTCCAACTGCCCCGTGGCGGCCCGGAGAGCTGCTTGGTTCACGCGAATCTGATGCTCGAACTCGAGGGTCTGCCGATAGGCCAGCGCCAAAAATCGCTCGGCTTTGTCTTCCTCGGTGCGCAAATTCACGAAGCTGCGTCGCACACTCAGCTGAGCGTCCCGGACCGCGGCATGCGCGGCACGGTAGCCGATCGGAACGTTCAGTTGCAGGCCCAGGCTCCAGTTGTTGAACGGGTTGGAAACCAGATTGTGCAGCGCATTGTTGGGGGACTCGCCGCCGTCGATCCGCGATCCGACCGAATGAACTTGGTCGGTGGCAACGAAGCGGAGGTCCGGCAGGAGGTTATTCCTCAGCCGGATCAGATCGAGCTCGCGAAACTTCAGGTCTTGGCGCGCCAGCAACAGTTCCGGCCGCCGAGCCAGCGTCTCGCTCAGAGCCGTGCCCCAGTCGGGCAGGACCGGCGTAAGCGTCGGCGTATCCGCGGGGACGAGCCGGAAACCATCTTCCGCCTTTAGGCCCAACAAGCCACGTAGTTGTCGTTCGCTTTCCAGGACCTGCCCCAAGGCTGTCAAGCGCTGCGAACGGAATTGTTCATATTGCAAGCGGATCTGTTCAAGGGTCTGAATGGGAGAACGGCCATTCTCGAATAGCAGCCTGGTGAGCCGCCAATATTCGTAGGTGTAGCGCATCCCTTCTTCGCGGCTGTAGAGCTGGTAGTAGGCGCCGTAGAGGTTCCAGTATGCGGCCTCCACATTCAGCAAGAGGTAATGGAGGTTGCGCTCGAACTCGGCCCGTTGCTGGTCGAGGCGGATGCGTGTGATCAGGATCCCCTCCACTTGGCCGCCGGTGGGGAACGGCGTCAGCACGCTCCCGGGGTGGGTATCTCGTAGCTGGTTGATTTCGTCGCCGAAGCCCTGGAGCAATGGCTGCTCGAAATTGAATTGGATATCGGGCTGAACGGCGGGGTTGATCCGGCTCGCGGGGGTGTTGCGCTGCGACAGGATTCCGAAGGTAATGCCGGCCACGCCGCCGGTGGGGAGCGGCTTAACCAGTGTCGTGTTGAAGTTCAGACCATCCACCGCGATGCTGTTGAGCGATGGCCCGGTCAGTGTAAAGGAGGTCGGCGAAATTCCCAGCGGTGTCTCGTTCCGGTTCCAGGTTAACGAGGTATTCCACTGGGCGTCGAACTTGGCAAGAGATATTTCGATGTCGTTGGCGAGGATGGCCGGGTCGAAGGCGAGGACCCGAATCGCATCCGCACTCTGGACGGTCCGGGCTGCAAACCCGCCGAGCGTATCAATTGCCGTGCCGGGTACCACTGGATTTTGAACCCCGATGGTGCCGTTTTCCAGGGCAATCGCGATCGCTTCACGCAGCGACAGGTATCGGGGTTGTCGTTGGGTATCATCGACCGTCGTGGGACGAGGCGTGCTGCCGGGAAGCGGCGTCATGGCCGAAGCGAGATCGGAATCCGTTACCGGCGGGCAGGCCAAGGCGTGAAAATCGTGGTAATCCGGCTCCATCAGGAAAGATTGCTGCCGGCACCCGAGGATGATAGGGACTCCAAGGACCAAGCCGATGAACCACGTCTTCCATGACATCATCGTACTCCGGGGCCGATGGGCATCGAAGCGGGAAGGCAACCGAAGCGAAGGACCCGCACGACCGTGCCAAGAACGGAAGAATGCACCGCTGACGTGAAGTCACACTCTTGCTGTATATCGGCACGGCAGGAGGAAAACTTTAGGAACCATTTCCACCATGGTTTCCGCGCGCAGGTCGCGCTCGGGAATCCGTTCCGAGCGTGACCTGCGCGCGGGCACAGGGTCCTTGAAATGGAGGGGGTTGAGCTTTCACTCATTTCTTTCGTTCTCTCATTTTTTTATTGACCCGCAAGAATTTTTGCTTGAACATAGCTTTAGTGTCTGTTAGGTTAGGAAGCCACAAGGACTTGCAGAGATTTGCCTGAATGGCTGGTACCCGTCGCTGGCCTTCCTGCATTTTCCGCATCCCGTTTGCCAGTCCTTTTCCCGGGCACGATTCAGTGAGTTGGTAACTTCTTGCATTCCGGCAAGAAAACCGAACATGCCCAGGTCGGTTCCTTTTACCTCCAGACGGACCACAGAACGAGGAGTTCCGCTCATGCACGATCCATCGACGCATCGTTCTTCGAAACGGTTCGGATTGTTCCACACTCTTTTGGGCCGCCGAGCGCTGGCGCCGGCCAGTTCCCGTAACCCGGAACGGCGGCCGTCCCGTCCCCGTCTGGAAATGCTGGAGGATCGCACCCTGCCCAGCCTGGCCGCTGCGGTGGGACCGAACGTGGACGTCATCAAACTGACAGGCAATCAGCATACCTCTGCGATCGCGATCAATCCGACAAACTTCAAGAACCTCGTCGTGGCCGCTGCGGAAGAAACCACCTCAGGAATCGTCGTGGCCACCAGCCAGGATGGCGGTGCTACCTGGAGCAGCAGACAAGCGGCGACGGGCACCGATGGCCTGACGGCCGCCTTCGGCGATCCTCAGGTTGCCTTCGACAACTTCGGCAACCTCTTTCTCTCCTACCTGGGCACCGACGGCAGTGTCGACGTGGCGCTGAGTACCGACGGCGGCCAAACGCTGTCCCCTCTCGTGAGCTTCACTCCGCCCAGTGGCGGTTTCGATCGACCCTCGATTGCCACCGGAGCGGGCAGCGTCTGGGTTTCGTTCACCGATAACAATAACAATGTCGAGGCCGCGGGAGCCACGGTCTCGGGCCTTGGGGCCTCTCAAATCAGTCCGTTCTCGACGAAGGTCATCCCGAGCTCGACCGGCGGCGACTTCGGAAGCATCGCGGTTGGGCCGAACGGCCAAGTGCTCGTCACCTTCCAGTACGGCCTGATCAACGGCCCGGGCCCGGACGTCATCGTCACCAGCCTCGACCCGACCGGCGTCGGCGGCACGTTTGGCAATCCGGTCACGGTCACCAATACGATGGTCGGCGGCTTCGATGAGAATATCCCCGCGCAGAGCAACCTGTTCGGGATCGACGCCGAGGCCAACCTGGCCTGGGATCGCACGGGCGGCGCGAACCGAGGCCGTGTCTACCTGGTCTACACCGACGCCCCGTTCACGACCAGCAGTTCGACCAAGATCTATCTCCGTTACTCCAATGACAATGGCACGACGTGGAGCAATGCCATTCCGGTCTTCGATAGTAAAGCCAACGGCAACAGCGAATTTCTGCCCAGCATCTCTCTCGACCCAACCAGCGGCGCCATCGGCGTCGCCTGGTACGATGCCCGCAATGACCTGGGAAACCACGGCCCGGGGGATACCGATGGGACTCCCAACGACGACGCACAACTGTTTGGTGCGTTTAGCAACGATGGCGGCAACACGTTTTCGTCCAACGCGCAGATCAGCGCGGGCACTTCAAATTCCGCCGATTCGGAGCCGGCGGGAGCCAATCATTCGGCGCTTGGCTTCGGGAGTTTCGGGAAGTCCGATTTCTTGGGCGGTTCCTTTTTCCGTGTCTGGGCCGACAACTCCAACAGTGCCGGCGGCAACCCTGACGGGACGCTGAGCAAACTGGATGTCTACACGGCCAAGGTGACCATCTTGAACGCCACCGCGCCAACAGTGACGCCGCCCACGAACCAGAACACCAACGAAGGCACCAACCAGTCCTTCAGCCTGGGAAGTTTCACCGACCCGGATAGCAGTCCGTGGAGCGTCTCGGTCAACTGGGGCGACAGCACAGCCAATACGAACTTCTCCACGTCCACGCCAGGGTCGCTCGGCAACCAAGCCCACACCTTTGGCGAAGAAGGGGTTTACACCGTCACCGTCTCGGTCACGAACAGCGTCAATCAATCGAACTCGGCCACTTACAAAGTAACGGTGGCCGACGTACCGGTCCTGGGAGCGAGCGTGAGTGTCAGCGGCAGTCCCAACATGTCCTTCAGCCCGTCGGTGGCGACTTTCACCGATCCAGGCGGCCCCGAACCGAATAGCAGCGATCCCAATCCCAATATTAGCAGCCACTACAGCGCTTCGATCAACTGGGGCGATAACTCCAGTGCCACAGCCGGGACCATTACCTACAATCCCACGACGCACCAGTTCACGGTCAGCGGCGTCCATAACTACAGTGCCGCGAACACCTACAACATCACCACGAACATCTTCCACGAGTCGACGACCAGCGTCCAGGTCCGAAGCCCGGCCTCGATCGGCACCACTTCCGGCTCTGTCCCGACGGTTACGCCGCCCGGGAATCAAAACGCCGTCGAGGGAACCGCCCAGCTCATTAGCCTGGGTAGCTTCAGCGAATCGGGCGGCAACGGACCGTGGAACGTCTCGATCAACTGGGGCGATGGATCCACCAATATGACCTTCTCCGAAACCACGGCAGGAAGCCTCGGTGCCCAACCCCATAACTTTGGCGAAGAGGGCATTCGAACCGTGACCGTTACGGTCACCGACAACAAAAATGCATCGAACTTCGCCAGCTTCCAGGTAACCGTGTCCGATCCCGCTGTGGTGGGCTCCGGCGTGAACGTCATCACCAACCCCAATACCAGCTTTAGCGGCCCAGTGGCAACCTTCACCGATCCCGGTGGGGCCGAACCGAATAGCAACGATCCGGATCCCGTCCTCAACGATCACTACAATGCCACCGTCGATTGGGGTGATGGCACGCTTCCTACGCCGGATACGATTACCTTCAATCCCGCGACTCAGAAGTTTACGGTCAACAGCAGCCATATCTACTCCAACAACGGCTCCTTCACGATCACCACAACGATCACGCACGAGTCGGCCCCCAGCCTCAGGGTGCAGAGCCTCGCCGCGGTCGGCAACACCTCGGGCTCGGGACCGACGGTGTCGCCGCCGGTGAATCAGAACGCCGCCGAGGGATCCTCGGCGCTCCTTGGCCTGGGTAGCTTCAGCGAATCGGGCAACGGTCCGTGGAATGTCTCGATCAACTGGGGCGATAACACGCCTAATACCACCTTCTCCCGATCCGCCCCGGGGACCCTGGGCAGCCAGTTGCATACCTTCGGCGAAGAAGGCATCGACACCGTGACAGTCACGGTCACCGACAGCAAGAATGTGGCGAATTTTGCCACCTTCCAGGTGACCGTTTCCGATCCCGCCGTGGTGGCCTCCGGCGTGAATGTCAACACCAGTCTCTTTACCTTCTTCACGATGCCGGTGGCGACCTTTACCGATCCCGGTGGGCCCGAGCCCAATGCCAGCGACTCGACGCCCGGTATTGCCAGCCATTACAGCGCCACCATCGATTGGGGCGACAGTACGGGAGTCACGCCGGACACGATCTCGTTCAATCCTGTGAACCATCAATTCACGGTCACCAGCAGCCATACCTATTTCTCCAACGGCCCCTTCACGATCACCACGACGATCATGCACGAGTCGGCCCCCAACGCCGTGGTGCACAGCCAGGCAACGATCGGCAACTCGTCCGGCTCCGGACCGACGGTGACGGCGGCAGCGAACCAAAATGCCACGGAAGGAACCTTGCAGTCCTTTAGCCTGGGCAGCTTCACCGAATCGACCAGCAACGGCCCGTGGAGCGTTTCGGTCAGCTGGGGCGATGGCACCCCCAATACGAGCTTCACCGCAACGGCAACCGGCAACCTGGCCAACCAGCCGCATACCTTCCGCGAAGAGGGCACGTACAACGTAACCGTCAACGTCACCGACCACTCGAACCAATCCAATTCTGCAAGCTTCCAGGTGACGGTGGCCGATCCCGCCGTGGTGGGCACCGGCGCCAGTATTGGCTTCACTCCCAATAAGACCTTCGCCGCCGGGGTAGCCACGTTTACCGATCCCGGTGCGCCGGAACCGAATACGAGCGATCCCGACCCCAACCTCAATGATCATTACAGCGCCACAATCGATTGGGGCGATAACACCGGCACCGTGCCCGGCGCTATTGGCTTCGATACCACGACCCAACAATTCAGCGTCAGCGCTAGCCATA
>DATGIQ010000251.1:0-21855 GCA_035295665.1 Gemmataceae bacterium
GAGACGGTGAAGGTGGTGCCGTTTAGGGCAATACTGCCCACCGTGGCTGCAGTGTTGTCGCCCCAATTAATGCTGGCCGAGTAATGCGTGCCATCGGCGGCTTCGGGGCCCGCGGGATCGGTAAAGGTCGCCACCGTCTGCACCGCCGACAGCACTCCTTCGGTAGCCGAGATGGCCAACCCGCCTGTGGCCATCACGTTCGGATCGGACACGGATACCTGGAACATGCCGGAGCCGAAGAGATTGTCGCTGTTGTTGGTGACCGTGATCGTAACGGCAAACGTGCGTTCTTCCGCGTAGGTGTGGGATTGACCGGTCAGCGGTCCGGGTGCGCTCGGATTGAAGATCGTATTCGAGCTGCCATCCCCCCAGTTGATCGTGGCCGTCCAGGTACCTCCGCTCGCGTCGCTGAAACTCCCCAAATTGAAGGGTTGCAGGCTTCCTTCGCTGGCGGTCTGATTCGAGGGTGCCGTCACGTTTGGGGGGTTATTGCTCTGCACTGGGGCGTGGAAGACCCGGATGCCCTCCACCTCGCTCAGGTCCGTGTCGTCCGCGATGACGGTGGGAGTGTTATTGTCGGCGGCAACAGGATCCACGGCGTACATGCGGGCGTCCGCCCCCGTGTAGCTGATGGCACCGACAAAGATAGTTCCCGAACCAAAGGGACCGGCGCCCACGTCGATACTGTCGAGCCCGCCATTGGCCGCACCGCTGAAGCTACCAACCAGAGACTGGTTCCCGGTCGCTGGGTCGATCCGGAACACGTTGCCATTGAAACCGCCGGCCCCAGTGTTGACGACCAGGATGCTGCCGCTCGCCTCGACGGCCATGTCCACAGGGTGATTGAAAAGAAAACCCTGGCTGCCGTTCTGACTAATGATGGTTTGGACTCCGGTGTTGATATTGATCTTCCAGACCTTTCCCGGATCGGAGCCCTGGACATTTCCCGGTTCGTCCGCCACATACAGATTGTTGGGATCCCCATTGTTGGGGACCTGCCCCATGCCGACCGCAATGCTGAAACCTCCGCTGCTGCCATCGCTAATGAGTTTCTGGACGCCGGTGTTCGGATCCACGCGAACCAAACTGTGGACCGCGCCGGTGGCCTGCGCTTCATTGGCGACATAGAGAAACCCATTCTTGAATAGCAGGGCGTTGGGGCCGTTGATGTAGCCCACCTGAAACGTCGAGGTGGCATCGGGGACCGTGGCCCACGCCGTGCCGATCGTAAGCTGCGTGGCGGTATTCGAGCTAACCACGCGACTCTGGCCAACTCCCGTGCCGCTGGTGATTTGTACCGTTAACCCGGCAAACTGGTTCGGTAACCACGGCGCGAATGAAGTGGTATCGTTGAGCGTGGTCGAGCTATTGCCCCCGCTTGACGTACCGCCGCCGAGGGCAAGCACGCTCTGGGCGCCGCTGTTGGAATCGATGGCGATGATCGCTCCCAGGCCGTAGACCTGGTACCGTTGACCCGTGGGCGGAATCGGGCTAAAGGCGTGGTCGACCGTGATTTGGGTCGCGGTATTGGAGATCACGAACCGCTGCTGAAGCACATTGCCATTGTTGTCGAGGACCTGGAAAATGCCGCCAGCAAATTGGTTGGCTCGCCAACTCTTGCTGGTATCGTTGAGCGCGGTCGCCGTACCGCCGGCGGTCGCATTGCCCAGGTTGTACTGGAGATCCGTCTCAAACAGCTGAGGCAGGAACTGGTTGGACGAATTGGTAGCTTGAGCCGTGTACGTCGGAAAGATGAAATAATTGCCGCTGCCAAGAACCTGGTCCGTGGAGAGTTGATACTGCGTGGTCGTAGGCGGCGGCGTTGGGTTCAGTCGGACACCCACCAGGCCGGTTGGAAATCCGGACTGGTCGGCCTGCGTAAAGCCTTGCGAAGGAAGGGTTGCGACCAGGACATCGCCGTCGATGGCAGATGTCGGGACGAGCCGATCCTCCAATCTTTCCAATGACAGCCGATGCGAGGATCGCGGCGTGTTTCTCCGGGTTGAATGGCGAGCACGTGGCAGCGTTTTAAACAGCATGACGTAGTCTCCCTCCCTAGGTGGGCCTCTCCATCAAGAGTGAACTGGATTGGTGCGCACACGCTCGCTGATGAGGCGGCGCAGCGGTGACGAAGCGTTGGGCGGCATAACCTCCCGATCTCTTCCCTGAACATCCACGGAGTCCGGCAATGGCGGGGGGTACCGGGCGCTGGGCGAAGCATCACATCCTCTGTTCTGAAGCTCAGCGGAATGGCAGAAAGGTCTAAGGCAGATCCCAGGCCTCGTTGCCTCCAAGACGGGAGCTGCTTCTGAAACCTCCATCTATTGATTAATAACCACTTCGGCTTAAGAGTTCCAGTCTCGTGTGAGCGCGACGGCCGGGCACTACGGATCGAGGCCGATTGAACCGCTCCAGCGGTAGACTTTGTCGGGGCCAGGGGGGACTAAATGTCCATGTTCGTGCCGCGGCGGTTCAGTGAACCACCGCGGCACGAACATGGACCTTCACAGAATTGCTGGAATCGTCAGCCGCTGGAGCGCTTGCTGGAGGAGTTGCCGGGCGGTTGCATCGCTCGGCTTCAGCTGCACGGCGAGCTGCAAATGCTCGACGGCCGCGGTCCATTGGCCGTCCTTCAGAAGGAGATCGCCCAGCACCCGATGAACGTCGGCCAGGTCTGGTTGGCAGCGCAGGGCGGCTCGAAACGCCTCGATGGCCCCCGTCCGGTCCCCTACCAAAATCAGGCAATGGCCGAGGTCGTGGTAAGCAAATGTAAAATCGGGTTTCAGCTCCGTGGCCTTGCGATACCAGCTCACGGCATCCCGATAATTCCGCTGCAAATATGCAGCAAATCCAAGCTGGAAGTGCGCCTGCACGGAATCGGGCACGAGCTGCAATACTTTGCGAAGGGTTTCCTGGGCCGCAGGAAAATCTCGCTTCTGCACGAGTGCTTTGCCCAGCGTTAGCCAGATCATGTCAGAATCCGGATAGTCGCGGAGCAGGTTTCGGCACTGGGCAATGCAAGGATCAAGTCGGCCTTGCTCGAGCAGCAAATTTACGCCGATCAGAGATGACTTCATCCCCGTCTGCAACTTGAGGACTTCATCAAGAAAGGGGTCCGGCCAGGCGGGATCGTTCGGAACGCCGGCCTGGCGAGATTCCTGGTCGGCATGCGCTGGATCCCCGAGCCGTTCGTGAATCTGCGCCAGCAAGAGATGGGACGCTTTCTGCGTATGGCTATCGCGGACGGAAATGGCGAGGTGGGCCTGGCTGGCAGCCAGCTCGCCCTTCATCCATGCCACGCGGCCCAGGCCGAGGTGGGCTCGTGCATTGGTGGGGCTTCGGCGGAGGACAAGCTGGAATTGCGCACCGGCTTGATCCAGCCGGCCGTTGGCCAACAGGAGCTCGGCGAGTTGAAGCCGGGGCGCATCGGGGGTTTCGGCGCACAACTTGGCGGCCCGCTCCAGCGCTTGGATTGCCTCATCGGGGTTCTTTTCGGTTTGGATCGTCCCCTGGAAATACGGCCAACGCGGATCACGGGGATCCAGGCGTTCGGCCGTGACGAAGCAACCTTTGGCCTCATCGTAGTAATCGTGAGCCAACAATGCCATGCCCAGCTTTCCCCAGGCCGCGGCTACTCGAGGGGACCGGAGCAAGGCTACCCGGCAATCGGTCAAGAGCCGTTTGACGGCCGGGTCCGCAACGCCCTCCAGGGACGGCGGCTCAGGAACGGCAACTCGGGAAAGCACCTCGGACGGCGACGTCCGAAACCGCTGGTACAGGCTTTGCCCAATGGTCAAGATCGCCCCGCCGAGCAGCGCCGCCATCAACCCCAAGCGCCAGCGTTTGGCTCCGCGAGGTGCCTTGCGGCGTCGGCGTTTGCGTGCACCAGCGGCCATGTTCCACGCCTCAATTCCTCTGTAACGATTTGCCGGTTCCTTTCCGCAACACGACGACCTGGTCGGCCGCCTGCCCCGGAAACATCTCCGCGTTTCCATCGGGCCAAACCAGTGCGATGGCATCCACGCGCTCGGCCGGCCCGAGGCCAAAATGGGCGCGCGGATCATTGCTGCACAGGTAACTGTATGCGGGATTAATCCACCGCATCAAGCGGCGGGCACCGATCTGCACGGTCACCTCCGCACCATAGGCATCCCGATGGAGCGCGGGGTCCAGGGCGCGGACCATCAACCAATGCCCGCGCTTGGGAGCAACATTGCGGTAGATCCGTGCCGGGCCGGCCACGTTGGTCACGACCAAGTCCAGGGCTCCATCTCCATCCAGATCGGCACAGATGAGCCCGCGTCCGACCCGGGCCGGTCCACAGAACGGATCGTTAGCGAGCGAAAGATCGCGGAATCGGCCTTGGCCCTCGTTGACAAAAAGCTGATTGCGTTCCACGTAGGAATTCCAGAAGGAGCCGGAATCGGCCGCGGCCACCGATTTCGCGGCCGTGGCTTTGGCGCGCCGGATCCGACCATTGACGACGGCCAAGTCGAGCGCGCCATCGTGATCAAAATCTGCCAGGGCCGTACCGAACCCCGTTCCGCGCCACGAAGGCTGGGTCAATCCAGCCTGGGCCGTCCGATCCTGAAACAATCCTTTGGGTCCCTGCCGCCAAAGTGTGTGCGTCTCCTCCGTCAGATGCGTGACCAGCACATCAAACAGCCCATCGCCATCCACATCGCCCACAGCTACCCCCATGTTGGCTTCCGTATTGCCCAGGCAGTTGTAGGCAATCCCGCGCAGAACGGCTTCCTCTTTGAACGTGCCGTCGCGCTGATTAATCCAGAGGTGATTGGGCTTCGCATCATTGGCGACAAAAATGTCGGGCCAGTGATCGCCGTCGAAGTCGGCACAAAAGACTCCCAACCCTGGTCCGCGCATCCGACCCAAGCCGGATGCCAGCGTGACATCCTGGAAGTGCGGCACTTCGAGACTAGCGGGAGAGACAGCCCGCTGCTCTCCCTCTCTCCTTGTCTCCTTGACTTCCAGTCTGCCTCGGCCGCCGCGATTCCGGTACAGCTTCGTAACCATCCCCTGAAACCCTTCCGGGCCGCAGAAGTCCCGTTGTGAATCGGATCCTGAACACCAGCGGGCCGCATCGTAGGTGACGTAGTTGACCACCACCAGGTCGAGCCAACCATCCCGGTCGTAATCCAGGAAACTCGCCGACGTTCCCCACAGCGGGCTATCGAGACCGGCTTCCTTCGTCACGTCCATAAACGTGCCGTTGCCACGGTTCAGGAATAACCGGAGCCGACCATATTCGGTGATGAGGACATCGGGCCAGCCGTCGTTGTTGACGTCGCCGATGGCCACGCCCATTCCGTAGCCGGCCACATTCAGCCCCGATCCGGCACTGACGTCGGTGAACCGTCCATCCGGACCTTGGCGAAAGAGGCGGTTGGTCGAATGCGAGTCGGGACCTCCGTTTTGGAGAAGATACAAATCCAGGCGGCCATCGTTGTCGAAATCAAAAACCGCACCGCCTGAACCCGTCGCCTGGGGCAGGAAATAGCGGCCGACCGGGCCCGCATCGTGAACGAAATTCAGCCCCACCTCATCCGTGATGTCCCGAAACCACGGTGGCTCCTTGGATCCGTCCGATACGGCGGCGGTCTGATCCCGCTCGGAAGATGGCACGGAGACCCGCTGGCGACAACCGTTCCCCAATGTCGCGAGCACTACGATTAAACCAACCAGCCAAATGAGCCGTTGCGTCAAGGCGAATGGGTCCATAACGGGTACGTCGACCGTGCAGGATCATGGAGTTCACAAGCCGGACGCGCCAGCGAACCGCCGCGGTCCTCCGCCAGCGCGTCGGGTTCGTGGGCTGCTGAATCCGGCAAGGCGCTATAGATTCTACGGCAGCCCATCCCGGTTGAGAAGCAAAATGTCGTGGTACGGTGGCGCATGAGCTCTTCCAGGATCCTGCGTCGGCTTGCTTCTGGAAAACTGCGCTCGGTTTGCTGGTGCTCGTGCGTTTATACCTGGGACGTTGCGCACTGCCAAAGCCGGACCCGCCCCTTCCAACCACACTCGCGACCGCGGTTGGAGAGGCGCGCGAATTTCATTGGGTTTTTATTTGCAATCCCCCATTCGCTTGACCACAATACGAGCCGACGCGGGGAACCCCCAGAACGCAGAATCGGAACAAGGCCGCTTCTTTTCAAGGTGAGAGGAACAATGCCTTGTTTCCTCATGTTTGTGGGAGGAAGGGACATGTCGCAGAGAACTCGTGGGTGTGCATGGCGTGGCCCGCTCGCCGCAGCGGCCGTATGCGCCGGGGCGCTGCTACTTGTGCCGGCAGCCTTGGCGGACATCGTCGGCAGCCCGGCCGGGTCGGGGACCAAGAATGCCGGGTTGGGTGGTTTCAAGAGCGGCGAGGGCTGGACCACGAACAAAAACAATGTGGGGAATCCGCCTACTTTCAGCGGCGCTTCGGTCCAGATCACCGACGATGTCAGTAACGAACACAACACCGTCTTCTACCTGAGCCCCCAGGTGGTGACGGGCGCGTGGATCGCCAGCTTCACCTATCAGGTAAGTGGGACCAGGTTAGCCGACGGGGCGGCGTTTGTCATCCACAATGATCCGGCTGGAGCCAACGCCGGCACGCCTCAAAACGGCGGCAGCGCCTTGGGCTATCTTGGCATCGACAACAGCGTTGCGGTCGCCTTCAACGTCTATTCGCAGTCCAATTCCCTTCATCAGGGCACCGGCCACGTCGGCGAGACGGACCTGCTCTTCCAGAGCCTCACCCTTGGATCTTCGAATACAACCGACCTCGGCAGCAACCACACCTACCCGAATGACCCCACCGTGACCGGAACTCCGCCTTTCGACATCACAAGCGGTGATCCGATTCAGGTCACCCTGACCTACGACCCGATTGCCGCGGTCCTGACACAAACCTTGTTGGACACCGCCACAGGAGGCACCGACAGCTACACCTACAATGTCGACATTTCGCTCATTGTCGGTGCGGATAGCAGAAATCTCGTGACCGCGGTGCCTGGGACCGCATTTGTCGGGTTCACCGGGGGAACCGGCGGTTCTCATGCGATCCAGACGTTTAGCAACTTTACGTTCATCGAGAATCCCTAACCGAAGGCCCAGTCGCTAACGGTTGACCAGCCCCGACGTCAGGGAGCGCTCGCTCCTCCCGGACGGTCGGGGCTGATCATTTTCGAGCCTTATGTGGCCGGATGGTGCGGGCCGCGGAACCAAGGCCGGAGCGCGAGCGACAGGTTCCGGTATGCCAACCTGCCGCTCGCGCTCCGGCCTTGGTTCTCCTTGCTTAACGCGGATGCAAAGCGCTCGAGGGTCGCTCCTCCCGGACGGTGGGGCCGATCTGTCTTTGATGTCGCAAAGCCCAGCTGATCCCGGTCAGCGTGCCAACGATCAGCAAGACCAGCCCACTGGGTTCTGGTGTGGGCGTTGCAAGGAAGCCTGACAGACCGTGGCCTTGGTCGTAGGCTCCCACGATTTGGCCCGAGTTGTTGATTGCATAGGCATAGGTCCCCGCTGCGCCAGGGGCATCGAGGGTCGTGTAGCTCCCATCTTGGAACAGGAAGCCGTGCTGCCGTCCCGCAGCATCGAAGTACACCCCCACGATTTGGCCCGCATCGTTAATCCCTTCAGCCTTGGCTTCGATGGAGCCGGGCGGGTCGAGCGTGGTGTAGTCCTGGCCACTACGCAGAAACGCGTGCTCATTGCCGACCGTATCAAAGTACACCCCCACGATTTGGCCGGAGGCGTTGATGCCATGAGCGATGGTGGTGTTGATGGCCCCCGGCGGGTCGAACGTCGTGTACTGACCGCCGCTCAGAAGAAAACCGTGGTACGGGCCGTTTGGATCTCCCTGCACGACGCCCACGATTTGGCTCAGCGCATTAATTCCGTTGGCTTGTGCGGAACTCGATCCAGGCGGATCGACCGTCGTGAGCGTGCCCCCACTGAGCAGGAAGCCGTGCTGCACGCCGGCCGTGTTATAAGCGCCGACAATCTGGCCCAGGTTGTTGATCCCGGAGGCGTATGGATTGCTCCAGCCCGGTTGGTCGAGGGTGGAATAGACCCCCGATCGCAAGAGGAAGGCATGGCTGCCGCCGCCGGCCAGGTATTCACCCACGATTTGACCGGCGTCGCTGAGCCCAAACGCCTCGGTGAAGATCGAACCCGGGACGCTCAGCGTGGTATAGCCGTAACTCGGTTGCGCAAGCCCTTGGCCCACGCCGCCGACGAGGGCCAAGACCGCAACGGAGGCCGATACCAGGAGATTGCGAACCGGTGTCATCGAGATGTCAGCAGATCGAGGAAATCACAGCCGACGCTTGCTACCAACTCGATTGTGGGCGGCGACAACGTGGTCGTCAACAGAAAAGTGGGGGTGGGGATGTTCCGAAAAAATCAAATTTGAAGTGGTTGACAGATGGTTCGAGCCGGTTATACTAATTGTTCTGCCCCCCGTGGTGGGTGGATTTCGGCAGAGCGACTCGGGCCGATCGCCCAACCTGCTGACTCGAAGCCAGTCCACATTCGCGGTCCTCTTGGCCTTGGGACTGGACATCGAGCGGATGACGGAACAGGAACCAGAGAATTTTTGAGAAAATGCGCTCATTTTGCCCCTGCATTTACGTTTAACAATGAAGGGCGGTACGTTCGATTGTGCGCGCCGCGCGGACATTGAACGCCGTCCATGACCGCGGACTGGGAAGCGGTCTCGACTCGCTGTCGCAGCGATTGTTTTGTCTCGTGTGTTCACCGTAGTTTGCGTTGCCGCATCCGGGTGTGGAGCCCGGGCGGATAACGCCCTGTTTCACAAGGAGAAGTAGCTATGTTTCGATCCGGCCGGGTCCAAGTGATGTTTGCCCTGGCAGTAGCGGTCGTGGCCCTGGGCACCGTTGCAGTGCCGCAGGCGGCTGCGCAACCGAGTGGTGTATGGCTGCCGCTGCAACTGTTCGGTTACAATGCAGACGTGATCACCGACGCCGATCAGAACGTCCGGTTTGCCCAGCTCTTTGATTCGGGCTGCTGCGGATGGTTCGAAACGGGCGCCATCGATGACAATGGCACCGAGCACGATGACGGCATTCCCGCCGGCTCGACCTTCCCGAGCTTGACCGGGAGCGGCGTGAATTACCTCATTCAGCCAGCCGTTTACAACAACGTGCTCCAGATTTCGAATAACGCCGGCGCCCAGGCTCAGGGTGTGCCCGCCTCCGGCACGCTGACCCTGGTCACCCCCGCCCCCTATAGCCAGATTGCCGTCTTCGCATCGTCCGGCAATTCGAATGGCACGGCTCAGGGGCAGCTGGTCATCAACTATGCCGACGGCACCTCTACTGATCCCATCAACTTCGATGCACACGACTGGTGCGGTGGGACAAGCCCCGCCTCCGTCATCCCGGTCGCTCCGTTCTCGGAAAGCGGCGGGATTGGCCGCGTCGGCAACGGTCTGACGGCCACCGGTTCTTCGAAGTTCTCCTACCAGTTCACCTGCGGTCCTCAGGGTTTCGAAGCCTATGAAACCATCATCGCGACCGACAACACGAAGAACATCGTGAGCGTCACGTTCACTCCTCCCGACTCCGGCACGAATCGGGCGAACGTGTTCGGGATCAGCGCCATTCCGTAACTGGGAACGGCATCCGAAACTGATTGCGTTGTTCGCAACAAAGAAGGCCACCCGACGGGTGGCCTTCTTTGTTGCGCGGACACCGGCAGCAGCACGACTCGGTAAGAGCGGGTGAGCCCAGCGCGAAGCGCGGAGGCGAAGCGCTTCAAGTGTTACCGTCCGCCGTTGACTCCGCCCGCCCTGTCCTCACCCGCCGATTTTTTTCAGCGCCAGCTCCGCTTGCGCCCGCACAGCTTGGTCGGGGTCTACAGAAGCCTTCCGCAACGACGGAACCGCTTCCTGAGCCTCAGCGCCAATTTCGCCCAGAGCCTGGGCGGCTTCCTTCCGCAGGGCCGCGGAAGCCTCTTGCGGCAAGCGCGCCGCCGGTCCCTTGCCTTCCAATACCTGGATGAGCGGAGGAACCGCCTGCTTGGCCGCCCGAGGATCCATCTTCGCAAGGGCCAGGGCAAAGTACGGATGGCAATCCGCGAGCTGCGAATCCTTCAACACGTCGCACAGGGCCGGCACCGCCGACTTCGCCTCTGCACCCATCATGGCCAGGGCGCGGGCCGCCTCCTGGCAGAGCGGCGCCGGTCGTGAAATGGGAACGCCGTAGGGGCCAGGAATCATTAACATGTTCGGTTGAACATACGTGAACGGACTCTTCAGCGCCGCGACCAACACCCCAATCACTCCCTCGGTTCGATGATCGATCCGCCAAAGGGCCAGCGCTGCCTGGACGCGGGCTTGGTTATCGGATCCAATCGCCACGTTGGTAAGATCGGGAACGGTGGACTTGGCGGCTGGACCAATGCGGCCAAGGGCCTGAGCGGCTTTGGTGCGGGCCGGCGCGTCATCCCACAGGATGCGCTCGGCCCAGCCGATGGCCTCGGCGCCGGGCGAAGGAAGCCGGGCCAAGGCATCCAGAGCGCGAACGCGGAAGGGGTGGTTCTTTTCCCGGAAAATTTCCAGGAGCACCGGCAAGATGCCCGGCGCGCTCGGCTCCACCGCGGCCAACGCCAGGGCCGCCTCGGCTCGGATGGCGGGGTCCTGGCTGGCGGCAGCCTCAACCAGTGCCGGCACGGCCATTCGAGCGTTCGGGCCAATGCGGCCCAATGCGGCCGCGGCTTGGCCGCGCCAGCCCAAGTCGCGGTTGCCCAACATCTCCACCAGCGCCAAGTTCGCCGCAGGACTACCCGATTCGACATAGGCCAGCGCTTCCGCCGTGAAAATCCGGTCGAAGTTCGTATCGCCACGCAACAGTTCGGTCAACGCCGGGATCGCAGCCCGTGCCGCCGTGCCCAGCTGTCCGAGGACCTTCACTGCTTCCTGACGGACGAGCGCGTCCTTGTCTTTGAGCGCGCGGACGAGCGCCGGCACACCGTCGGCCCCATTGCGCTCCGGCCGTCCGAGCGCCCGAACCGCTTGCAAACGAATCAGCGGATCGCCATCTTCAATCTGTTTGGCCAGGAACGCATTGCCCGTCGGTCCCGTCCGCGAAAGGGCATGGGCACACCGAAGCCGGGATCGTTTGACCGAACTCGCATACTGCCGTTCCACAGTCTCCACGATTTCGGGCCCGCCGATTTGCCTCAGGGCGGACCCGATCCGCTCGGCGGCGTCGATATCGACATTGTCATCGTTGAGCGCATTGAGGAGGGCCGGAATTGCATCCTTGGCCTGTGGACCGGACTTGGCCAGCGCCTCGATGGTGCGCATGGCTTGCGGTCGCTGCCTCAAGTTCTTGATCGTGGGGATGAGCACGGGGATTGCTTCCGAAACCTGCTCGGGGACGCTGCAAAGGGCCATCGCTACGTCGATCCGTGTAGTTATGTCCGCGTCCTTGAGGGCCTCTCGGAGAGCCGGGACAGCACTCGCCGGAACCGGCCCCATTTGTGCCAGGACCGCCGCACTGAAACGACGCAGGACCGCGTTCTTGTCCTTGAGCCCGTCGAGCAGGGCCGGAGCCACTGCATTCGCCGTGCGCTCCACGTGCCAAAGGGCTTGGGCCGCCTGAAGACGAACGCGGAGATCAGGATCCGCAAGCGCCCGCGTGAGTGCCGGAACTGCGTCATGGGCAGCCGGACCCATTTGGCCCAGGATCTCGGCCACGATCGGGCGGATGGAAGGATCCCCTTCGGTCAGGGCTTTCCCGAGGAGCGGCACCACCTCGGTTCCCATTTGCACGAGAGCCGGAACCGTCACGCTGCGAATGGCGGGGTAATGGCTTGCCAACGCTTCGAGCAACTTTGGTGCAGCCGGCGTGGCGGCCGGGCCGAGTTGGGCCAGGGCCTGGATGACAAACGGCCGATGGTACGATTCCTCCTGATTCCACGTATCGAGGATTGCCTGGACCGATTCGGGGCGGAGTTGGCTCAGCGCCTGAACCGCAGCCGTGGCGATCGAGGCCATGGGATCGTAGAGGAGCTCGATGAGGTATGGGACCGCGGCCTTGGCATCCGGGCCGATCTTTTCAAGGGCGTGAGCTGCCTGGAAGCGAAGCTCAAAGGAAGGTTCGCTCAGCAGCTCGATGAGTACGGGAATAGCCGGCTTGGTCTCCGCCGGACCAATGTGCATGAGGACCGTGGCGGCATCGTAGCGGACATTGGGGTCGCGACTTTTGAGCGCTGCGCGCAGGGCCGGCGCTAGCTTGCGAAGGTCTTCAGGACGCATCTGGCGGAGCATGCGCGCAGGCCGAGCCGCGAATTCCGCATGATGGTCACGCAGCAGCTCCACAAGTATGGGGGCCGCGGCCACCACTTCGGGAGCAGCGAGGGACTGGAGCCTTTGGGCCGCCTGCATGCGAATGCGCGGCTGCGGATCTTTCAGGGCTTCGAGCACCACGGGAATGGCTGCTTTGACCTCGGCGGGTCCCATTTGTAGGAGACTTTCCGCAGCCGTAGATCGGACGTCTTGACGCTCACTGTGCAGCAGCTCAACCAGCACCGGAATGCTGGTCTTGGCATCGGCGCCACCCAACTGCTGCACTGCCCGGGCAGCCTCCAGACGAATCGACGGGTCCGCATCCTTCAAGAGGGCCGCCAGCACGGAGCGAGCCGCCTTGCCGTCGGCGGGGTTGAGCTGGGCCAGCGACCAGGCCGCCTGGGCGCGCACTGCCGGCTCGGAATCCTCGAGCGCATCGGCCAGCGCGGGGGTAACCGCCTTGGTGTCGACATAGCGCATCTGGCGGAGCATTCGCGCTGCCTGAATCCGGTAAAACGCTTGCTTGTCGCGCAGCATTTCCAGCAGGGCCGGGACGGCTGCGGCCACCGCTTGGGGTTTCAGCTGGCTCAGTACGCTGGTGACATAGTTGCGAACCGTTTGCTCGGTGTCGGTGAGCAAATGAACAAGGGCCGGGATGGCATCCTTGGCCTGTTGTTCTTCCATCTGCCCCACCATCTTGGCCGCCAGCATCCGAACTGGGGGCTGGGAATCGTGCATTGCCTCCGTGAGCACGGCCGTGGCGGTCTTGGGATCGACGGCACGCATTCCCAGAAGGACGCCCAGCGTTTCCAGGCGAACATTGGCATCCTTCTCCTTGAGCTGATCCTGGAGTGCGGCGACAGCCGCCTTGCGCGCCACCGGGTCCAGTTGCCGTAGAACATAGGTGGCGCGTGCCCGGAGGCCTTGCGCAGGGTCTTTGAGCAGGGCGACAAACGCTCGGGCGGCGGCTTCGGGCTCGACGGCCGTCAGACCTACGGTATTGGCGGCTTGCAGGCGAATTTCCGGCGACGGGTCTCGGAGCAGATCCAGCAGCACCGGCACGGCCGCTTTTTTCTCAGCCGGCCCAGCTTGCATCAGGCTTTGGGCGGACACGAGCCGGGTGGCTGGCTCGGGATCCCGAAGCGTTTCCATCAAGACGGGGATAGCGTCCTTCCGTTCGGGGGCATTGGTCCGCCACAACGCCTGGGCCGCCCGGGCCCGGATACCGGGGTGCGCGTCCTTGAGCAACTCCACCAACGCCGGCGTGATCGTCTTGGCCTCGGGGCCGGCGGTCTGGCCCAGGAACTGGGCGGCGGTCAGACGGATCTCCGCGTCCTTATCCTGGAGTGCAGCCTCGACCGCTGGAACCAAGGTCTTCGATACCGCAGGGCCGATCTGCCAAAGCGTCCGCATCGCTTCGAGCCGAACATCGGCACGCGGCTCGTCTTTGAGAATGGCAATCAGGGCCGGCGCCGCCGAGCGGGCCCCGACTTTGAGCGGGGCCAAGAGCTGGGTCGCATGGAGGCGCGCGTCGGCATCGCCGTTCTTCAGCAGCGCGATCAGGTCGGGGACGACGGCACGCAGACGCGGAGCACCGAGCTGCTGGAGCAACTGAACGGCCTCCAGCCGGGTGGCGCGTTGCGGGGCCCCAAGCAGCCCGACCAGGGCATGCAACGCCATCTTGCCCTGGCCCATCTGCGTCAAGAGCTGGGCCGCCTGAAGGCGGACGCTGGGATCTTTGTCCTGGAGCGCCTCAACAAGGGCTTCGGGGACCTCGGCAGGCTGGGCGCTTTCCCGGGCAGGCTGGTCCGCGCCCTGAACCATCAATCCACCGCCGAACACAATCATCAAGCTGAGAAGCAGGTGCTTACCCATGAACAAACTCCGATCTCACACCGGCAATCGATTAAAAAAGGGGCCAAAGAGTCGTCTTACGGCTGCCGAACAGTCAGTCAAGACGGTATTTCACCTTGTCAAGATTGGAAAATGTCGTATATACCGCCTTTTCCCTCTGAAAAATCATGGCTGTCCGAGCCGGAAGGGGAAGCGTGGGCGACGCAGTTTACCCCGCCTTTGCTTCGGGCTCGGTCCTCCTTGAGGGGAGACGCCTCGATGGGGCGGAGGATTCTCAACTGTGGCCTCACGCTCGTGCTGGCAGCCGGCATCACCTTGTTGCCCGGCTGCTTTGGCGTTAGCCAGAATCCCAGTTATTTCCCCCATTTGCTCCCGACCGGCGACATCATTCGCACTCATGCCAAACCGCCCGGTCCAAGCTATTTTAGCAACTTCGATCCCCATGCCGCCCGCCTCGAAGTTCGGCCGCTGGAATCGACCAATCCGGTGCGCACGCAACACGTCCTGGTAGCCACCATTTATGATGAAAAAGGCAATCCGCGCCGCAACCGCCGCATCGAATGGATGGTCGAAGGCGTCGGCAACATCGTCGAGGTGGACGAAAGCGGAGTCTTTCCGGGGCGCGGCTACAAGGTCGACAACAAGTACGCCGTCAGCTACACCGATTACTGCGAGCACCGCATCACCCGGGGTAACGCCGATCCCAATGATGATTTCGTCATTCGACCCGGTCAGACCTGGTGCGTCGTCAGCTCGGCGGTGGAAGGCGACACGCATGTTACGGTTTACGCTCCGGAAATCGCCAATTGGGACTTACACAAGGTTTTTGTCACCAAGCACTGGGTCGATGCCGAATGGACGTTGCCGCCTCCGGCGGTCAACCGGGCCGGGACCGAACATCCTGTCACCAGCCATATCTTCCGTCACACGGACCGCCAGCCATTGGCCAACTACCGGGTGAGGTATCGCCTCCTCGACGGCCCTCCCGCGGTGTTCATGCCGGGCCGGGCGCAGGAAGCCGTGGCCACCAGCGATCTGAGCGGCAACGCCACGGCCAGCCTGGTGCAGGTCACGCCGCAGCCGGGGGTCAATCGCATCAGCGTCGAGATCATCCGCCCGCCCGATCCATCCTCGCCCAGCGGGGTCGGGATCATCATCGGCCGCGGCGAGACCAGCAAGGAATGGCAGGCCGCCCAGGTCGCGCTCACAGTCGCGGCCCCGCCGACAGCCGGCGTCAACCAGGAACTTCCGCTGACCCTGTCGGTTACCAACAATGGCCAGGTGGAAACCCAGGCGTTCACGGTCCGCGCGACCTTGCCGGACGGCGTGCAGTTTGTCCGTTCCACGCCGCGCGCCGCCGTGGAGGGGAACCAGCTGATCTGGACATTCGGCCTCCTCCCGGGCGGCCGGACGGAATCCGTACAGCTGGTTCTCCGGCCGACGCGAGTTGGTCCCATTACGAACTGTGCCGCCGTGACAACCGTGGAAGGCCTCCGCGATGAAAAGTGTGTTACCACTCAGGTAACGCCGCCCCAGGTGGCCCAACTCAACGTGGCCGTCAGCCCGCCACCCGCCGCCTCGGTCGGTGTGCCGATCAGCTTGCAGATCATGGTGAGCAACCCGGGAACGGCTCCGGTCAATAACGTCCTGCTCAGCGCCAGCTTCGATGCCGGCCTGGAACACGAAACCCACGCCAACCCAATCGAGCTGCCGGTGGGCCAGCTTCGACCGGGAGAGAGCAAGACCGTACCGTTGGTGCTGACCGCGCGGCGGGAGGGACGGCTGATGGTCCGGATCACGGCCACCGCGGACGGCAACCTCAAGAGCAACGCCGAGGCTGCCGTGGTCGTGCAAGCAGCCCGGCTCTCGTTCACGAAAACTGGGCCGAAGCTCCGGTATGTCGATCAGCCGGTCACGTGGGAAATCCGCCTGGTTAATTCCGGCGATGTGCCACTGAACAATGTTGTGGTCCGCGATCCGTTGCCGGCGGAGGTGGCTTTTACCGGGGCGACGGAGCTCGGCCAATTAATCAACGGTCAGGTTGTGTGGAATGTGGGGACGGTACCACCCGGCGGACAAAAGGCTGTGCAAGTGACCGCCCGGTGCGCTCAGCGGACCCAACATCTCGTCAACACGGCGGTGGTGACGGCCGATCCGGGGGTGCAGGAACAGGCGCAAGCCGAGCTGGAGATCCTTGGCCTACCGGCTTATTCGCTGGAAGTGCGCAAGATCGGCGATCCCGTGACGGTCGGAAGCAAGATGACGTACCAGATCTCCGTAACAAATACGGGCACGCTGCCGGGAACGGGCGTCGAGGTCACGGTCCGCGTGCCGGCGGAGATGCAGATCACCAACACCTCTGGACCGACCCAGGCCCGCGTGGATGGACAGAACGTTCTCTTCCCCGCCCTCGATGCGCTTCCGCCCAAACAGACGGCCACCTTCACGATCGAGGTCCTGGCCCTGCGGCCCGGTGATGTACGGCTGCAAGCGGAGCTGCGGAGTACGACCCTGCGTGAGCCGGTGATCAAGCAGGAAAGCACCAATATCGTTGTGCCGAATGGGCCCGCAAGACCCTAGGTCGTTCGTGAAAACAGGTTTCTTGGCTGGGTGGCACGCCCTGAGTCTTCGAAGGGGGGCGTGGGTAGTCTCCCTATTTTCCGCCCACGCCCTTCGAAGACTCAGGGCGTGCCACCTAAAACCAGGCGTTGGGTTCTTCAGGGTCCGTAACCGAAACCGTGTTCCCGGTTGTCCCATCCCCGCGCGCGCCGTAAAGTACCAATCCAACGTGGCGATTCCGCCATCCGCTGAAGGCATGGTTCGGTTTGCGATGCGAGGCCATTCCATGGAGCTGCTGGACCAAGTCAAAGACGGGTTTCGCACGATCGAGGTGGATGAGACTACCAAGACACAGGCGCTGAAACATTTGCAGCAATGGCTGTCAGACTCGGATTTTGCCGCGTATCGGCCCCAGCTGGAATGGCTTATTGGGGGCAAACAATGGTCCGGTTTGCTCGATCGGTTTTACCAGATCCTCCCCTTCGGCACCGGAGGCCGCCGCGGAGCGGTCGGCATCGGGCCTAACCGCATGAATCCGTGGACGCTTGGCGCTTCCGTCCAGGGCCATTGCGAATACCTCAAAGAGCGATTCCCCGGCGTACAACCGCTCCGCGTCGTGGTCGCTTACGATGTTCGCCGCTTTGAGGACAAACGCCACAACTACAATCCAGCTCTGCCCAATCCCGTCCTGCACCTCTCGTCCAAGGACTTTGCCCAGTATGCCGCCGGCGTGTACGTGGCCAACGGCATCGACGCCTTCCTTCTTCCTGCCGACAGCAAGCGCTACCTGGCGACGCCGGAACTGTCCTTCACGATCCGCCACCTGAATGCCCACGGCGGGTTGAACATCTCGGCGTCGCACAATCCGCCGGACGATAACGGCGGCAAGTTTTACGATGAACGCGGGGGCCAGCCGGTCCCCCCCGACGATCAGATCATGGCCGACCTCGTCGATCAGGTCACGACCATCAAACACCTTGCCTGGTCCGATGCCCAGCGCAGCGGCCGGATCCTGCTCCTTGATGACGGGCCGCATCAGGCGTACCTCGATTTGATCCGCCGCCAGAGCCTGATCGCGCCGCCCCGGTTCGATGAGATCCAAATCGTCTTCACGCCGCTGCATGGCGTGGGGGCCATGACGGCTATGGAAGCCCTCCTCGAACAGGGTTTCCGCATTATTCCGGTTGAAGAACAGATGACGCCGGACGGCCAATTCCCCAACGTTACGAAGACGCCCAATCCCGAAGTGCCCGATTCGATGGATCGCGCCGCCGCCACTGCCCGACAGAACCACGCCGACCTCGTGCTCGCCACCGATCCGGACGCCGACCGGCTGGGGGCGATGATTCCTAAGCCCGCGGCCGGCGAATGGCGTTTCGTAACCGGCAACGAGCTGGCCGCACTCTTGACCCATTTCAAGCTACACAAGTTGACGCAGCAGGGCCGCCTGCCCCGTTCGCCCATCGTCATCACCACCGAGATCACGACTCGGCTGATCACCCGCATTGCCCGCCATTTCAATGCCCAGGTGGTGAACAATCTGCTGGTCGGGTTCAAGTACATGGCCGATGTGCTCTGGCACCTGGAGCAAGAGGGCGCGTTCGAGGATGTCCGCGGCACGCCCGAGGATTTTGTCATTGCCAGCGAGGAGAGCCACGGAATTCTGGTGACGCCGGCAATCCGCGACAAGGATTCTGCCGGCGCTGCCCTGTTAATGGCCGAGCTGGCCCTGGAGCAAAAACGCCTGGGCCGCACCGTCCTCGACTACCTGGAGGCGCTCTACCGGCAGTTCGGCTATTTCCGCAACGAGGGCGTATCGGTTGTGTTGCCCGGCATTCTCGGCAAGCAGAACATGGCTCGCATGCTGGACGCCCTGCGGGTCGCGCCACCCAAGGAGATCGGCGGGCTGGCCGTGACGGCCTGGGAGGATCTGCGCGATGAACGGAGTCACTTCGGCCCGATCAAAGGGGCGACCGATTTCGCGTCACGCAATTTCTTGCTGTATCAGCTAGGAGAGCACGCCCGGATTGCCCTGCGGCCCAGCGGCACGGAGCCCAAGGCCAAGGCCTATATTGAAGCATGTTCCGTTCCGTGTCCTGCCGGCGCTTCCGCTGCGGATTGGCAGCGCTCTTGCCGGGAAGTGGACGAGTTGGCCGACCGGCTAGCCCGGGAGTTTCTGCAAAAGGCCCTGGCCCTGATCGGCATGACCCCGGCGGAAGCGGGGCTGCGCTGAGGAGGTTCGCTCCGTGCTCGCACCGAAGCCCGACCCTCTGTTCCGCACGTCGCGCCGGATTGAGTTCGCCGATACCGATATGGCCGGCATCGTACACTTTGCGAATTTCTTCCGTTTCATGGAAGCCGCCGAGGTCGATTTCCTCCGCTCCCGGGGGTTGTCGGTGGTCCAGCACTGGGAGGGCCGCTGGATCAGCTTTCCTCGCGTAGCCGCATCGTGTGATTACCTGCGGCCGATCCGCTTCCAGGACATGGTGGAAATCACCGTGGGCTTGCAGCGGTTAGGTCGCAAGTCGGTGACCTATGCCTTCGAATTCTTTCGCGGCACCGAGCTCATCGCTCGGGGACAGGTCAGTTCGGTTTGCTGCGTCGCGGCGGACGGCAGCATCGACTCGATCGAGATCCCGCCGTCCATTCGGGCCCGCTTGGAAACCGCCGCGCCAGCACCGGCTCCGCCCTCGGAGAAACACTAACAAAGGATGACTGGAACGCGCAAATCAAATTTCCAGGCACGTTTTTTCGCGTTTCTCAGCGTTCCCAGTTGTCCCATTCATGATCCGAGGGTTTGCGGCGGCCTTCGACCTGCAGGACCTGGTAACTGTTGAACGCCAGACAGGCGAACAGAAGAATCATGTATCCGCCGTGCAAGAAGTCGAGGTAAGGGAGTCGTTCAATGATTGCCGGCGGTTCGGTGGAATAGGTGTTGATAAGAGCGATAAAAGCGAGCAACCCCGCGACCACCAGCGAAATCCCCATCGCCACGCGGATGCCATTGGCCGGCGTGAGCCATTCGCAGACATCCCGGCTAATCTGCCCGCCGTCGAGCGGCCAGATCGGCAGGAGGTTGAGGAACCCCCAGAACAGGTTAATGACGACGAGATCGAAAACCGCAGAGGTAACCAGAGGACTCATCATTCTCAAATCCACTTGCCGCGCTGCCCACCAAACCAGTCCGAAGAGCAGAAACCCAGCGAGCGGTCCCGCAAAATAAACCGCGATGCGCTGCCAACGATTGCGCAGGGCACTGCTGCCAATGGCCAGGCCACCGAAGCTGTATAGGACGATGTGCCCATGCGATCCGAACAGCCGGCCCATGAACACATGTCCCATCTCATGAACGAGCACCGAGACGAACACGCAGAAGACCCAGACCAGCAGAAAACCAAACCCATCCTCCAGGGCATTCCATCCCATGATCAAGCTGACGAGCCAGAACATGGGATGCACGCGGATGTCGATCCTAAACAATCGGAAGTTCAGATCGTATGGGCTGCGGTTCGGTTCGAAAAACATGGCATCGGCTCCTCGGACTGGCTTCGCTCTTTCCTGCGTTATAGCAGATCCTGCTCGAAATAGCCTCTCGCGGGGAAATCCAGACTCGTGGCTGCACTTCCCCGTTGCCCGTCGTCGCCCTCGTTCCCAAACGCGGTTTGGGAACCAGGGAACGATGGAACCAACGAACGAGGAAAGGGACTTGCTTAAGTGGGCGTGTCCATCGGCTCCGCCGGCCGGCGGAGCATGAGCCAGGCCGTGGGCGCCAGCACAAGGAAGATTCCCGCCAGCGTCGCCGGCATCAGCGCATTCTTGCCGAGGAGCATTTCCAGAGCCAACGCAAACACGATCTGCGTGAGGCCGACGACGGATACCTTCGCGGGTGGGCCGGCTGCGAACGCCTTGGTCAGGAACAGCTGGCCAACCGTGGCCGCCACACCAACGCCCAGGAGCATCCAGAGCAGCCCCTCCTCGAAGCGAACCTCCGGTGAAACCGTCCTCTCGAAGAGGAACAGCGAAGCCAGGCAGAACAAACACGACACCCCCGAAAAATGGACGACAATGGCCCGCACGTCAATTTTGTGCAGCCGGTGCAGGCCAATCATCGCCACCGCCGTCGAAAAAGAGCTCGCCAGCGCAACCAGCGAGGCAAAGTTGCCTTCGGCAAAGTGGGGCTGCTGAATGAGTGCAACGCCGGCCACGCCGCTGGCGACGGCGAGCCATACCCGGCCGGTGGGCGGTTCGCCCAGGAGCGGCCAAGACAGCAGTGCGACCCAGATCGGAAAGGTATTCGTCAGCGTCAACACATCGGAAACCGGTAGCCGGGTCAGAGCGAAAAACGTACCGATCAGACTACAGCTCCCGGCAACGCTGCGGAGCCATAGTGTCCGTGGCCGAAACACAACCAAGCGGACGCCGGCACTCAACGCCAGGATGGCCGCGAAGAAAAACGCTAGCGCGCTGCGGGCCAGGGCGATGATTTGCCAATCGCAAGTCGGTCCGAGGGCGTGCGCCATTGTGCCCATGAGGGCAAATGCCAGGCTACCCACAAGCATGAAGAGGTAGGGCGAAAGGGACTCCGAGGAAGGAGGAAGAAGCACAGGGGGAGAGGGGGAGACAAGAAGACAAGGAGAGGGGGAGGGCCGCTGTTTGTCTCCTTGTCTCCCCTTCTCTTTGTCTTCCCCTCTCCCCCTCTGCTTCTTCATCCCGCATCCTTTTTCTTACGGAGGCGAAGTCGGCAAGATTTCTTCGTACTCCGATTCATCCACGGCTTGCCCGAGTTTCGCCGGCACGAACAGGAGGTCGTCGTCCATTTCCGCCTTCGTGAAAATCTTACGGATTTTGGTCAGGAACTGTCCTTCCTTGAGATGGCCGGCCAGGACCTTCAATTGCTTGATCTCTTCCGCCGGCGCCTCCCGCAGCAGGAAGCCGCCCGGCCGCTCTTTGCGGTATTTGTCCAGCCGTTCGTGAATGGTCTTGAACACCGCCGCCGCTTTGGTGCTGTCCTTGATGCTCTCTTGGGTAAAGCCCTCATCCACATCGGGGAGCTTCTCGCTGTAGGGCGCCTCTCCCTTGAGGACGCGGATATCCTCGGCGCTTAATCGTTTGGCCCATTCCAG
>DATGIQ010000252.1:0-7903 GCA_035295665.1 Gemmataceae bacterium
CAGGTTTCCGTCTGGAGAGAAAGCGAGAGCGCCGATTTGGTCCGTGTGCCCACGCAGAGTTGCCAGTTCTCGGCCCGTGCGGACTTCCCAGAGCCTGATCGTTTCATCGAATCCCGCCGTGGCCAAGACCTTCCCATCCGGTGAAAAAGCCAGCGCCCAAACGAACTTTGCATGTCCGTGCAGAGTCAAGCGCTCGCGCTGGAGTGGGATTTCCCAGATCTGGGCAGTGGGTAGCTCGGTAGAAGCCCCGGTCGGAGCGAAGCCGGTGAAGTACTCCGGGTTGACTCCGCCCGTTTCTCCGTCTGCGGCAAACCGCCAGAAGGCCAAGCGGCTTCCGTCGGCGCTGAACCGAACCGGACCGGAGCCGCCCAGTGGACGGTGTTCTTCCTCCCCAGCGACCTCCCAAAGCCGTACGCCGGTCGGGTCTCCCTCCAATCCCGCCACCGCCAAGGTTTGCCCGTCCGGAGCCAACGCCAGCCCGGGGGAACGAGGCATGGGAACCGGCATCCACGCAATAGTGCGGCCCGTCGTGATATCCCACAAGTTCACGAGATGATCCGAGCTGACGGTTGCCAGGAGCCGCCCATCGGGTGAGAACTCCACGGCCGAAGTCCCTCTTGACTCGCCCTGGAAGGCAGCGCGCTCGGTAAACGCTGCCATGTCCCATAGTCTGATTTCGCCCGGAACATCCGAGAAAGCACCGCCCGTGGCCAACGTTTTTCCATCCGGGGCGAACGCCAGGCACCGAACCACCCATTCATGTTTGCCGAGGAGGAAGCTCTCCGCAAAGGAAGTGTGCGTAGACTCGGCTTCTTCCTTGGTGGGAAAGAATGTCAGCGTCCCTCCAAAGCCAAGTGCAAAACCCAGGAGCACGACTGGCAGAGCGCCCGGAGGCAGCAGACCGGCGAGCTTTACCATAGCAGGGGATCTCCTCTAGCGCGGGGCTCCGCGCGGACAGCTTTGTTCCTCTTCTCTCATAGGAACGGAACGCTGTCGATTCGTGCCGCGCTCGCGAATGCCTTGTCCAAGTGGTGCGAAACCCCTACCATCTTGGTGCGGTCGACGAAATCTCCCGTTGGGTTTGCTGCTCGCCTTCTTTTCGCGGAAGGAATCTTGTCATGCGCAAGATGGTGCTCGCCGGCTTCCTCTGGACAACCGCCATCGTGACTCTCCTCCCGGCCTGCTCTCGGACGCCCGCCCCCATTGTGGCCGTTCCCTCAGAGAGTCCACCCCGACCGGTAGCCATCGTGCAGCCCAGCACGGGTGCTACGCCAACCACCCCTCCCAACATCGCGGGCTCTGTCGAGGTCGCCGGGGCCGGGCAGCCGCTCCTTGTTTCGATTGCGCCTCCGGAGCTGAGTGCGCAGGAAAAATATGATGCGGCCTTGCTCGACGCACTGAATCTTGTCCATGACAAGAAATACGCCGATGCCCTGGTCAGTCTTGGCATTGCCAAAGCGGCGTTGAATAACGAGCGCGTGCAACAGGAAATCGACAAGGTCAAGGCACTGATTGGAAGAGAGCAAGCTGCTGTTCAGGTTGCTCAAGATATCCAGTCAGTGCTCAGCGATGGCAAAGTGGAGGAGGCCGGCAACTTGGCGACGGCAGGTTTGATGCAGTATGGCTCCGATGAGACCGTCGACCAATTGGTGCAGCTAAAACGCCAGGCTGACGCTCTGACTTCGCTGAACAGCCCGGACGACCGGACCCGCCAGGAACGGTTTCGCCGGGAAGGCGAAGCAGCCCTGGCCGACAAGAATTTGCGTGCCGCCGCGCTTTCCTTCGAACAGGCGCTTCAGTGTGGCGAAGATCCGGGCCTCCGCCGCCAGTACACCGAGATCCAGACCACCCTGGCACGCTACGATGACAGCCGCCGCCGGGCCGCAGAGCTTCGCCGCGATCCGGCCAATTTGGAAGACGCGCTGGCGGTTCTGCAGGAAGCGGCCCAGGCATGGGATACACCGGAGGTTCGGGAAGAAATCGAACTCTACACCCTCGCCTTGCAGAAGCGACGCAGCACCCTCAGCGTGGCCGATTTCGAAATCCGGGGTGAATTGGGCATTCCTTACGCCGGCCGAATGATTGCCGATGAGCTTCTGCCCGCGTTCAAAGCGCGGTTCGATTTGGTGGAACGCGGACAGCTCAACCGCGTCTTGAATGAATTGAAGCTCGAGGCGAGCGATTTGGCCGGCATCAACGATGGCCGGCAGGAGATTGGCCGGCTGGCCAGGGTTCAGTACCTCGTCCTGGGAAGCGTGACGCCGTCGTGTGGGATAACAGTGCAGGCTCGCCTTGTTGAGGCTCGCAGTGGATTGATTGTGCAGACCGCCAAGTGCGTGGCGCGGTCGCCGCAGGAGTTGGTGCAGCTTCTCCCGCAATTGGCGAACTTGCTCATGATGACGGACGAACAGAAAATAGCCTACGAGAACCAACTCGCCCAGCAAAGTGCATTCGTCGTGCCACCAATCGCCGAGGCGCCCCTACCCGCACCGCCGCCACTCCCGGTTGCGGGCCAACCGCTTCCGCCGCCCATCCTTGTTTATACGCCGCGTCCCCCTCCCTTGGGAGGACTGGTGGCTGCAGAACTCGCCGCCCTGCCTTTGGCCGGTGGATCTGCCGTTGCGGTCCAGCTGGTTTCTGAACGTGAAGAGCCGGTAAAGCGAAAGATGCTCCAGATTGCTGTCTCGTTGGGAGACGACCTCTTCCGGCGCGGTCGGTTTCGGGAGGCCCATCGTCATTTTGAGCTGGCCCTGAGTATTTCGCCCCGTGACCCGGACCTGCATGTCCGTCTGGATCGTTGCCAACCACATTTACCACCGGCTACTCTCTCGGCCGCCGTGGCTCGGCCACGGATCGCCGTGGTTGGATTTGTCGTGAACGCCGACGCACGCCATGCCCCACCCGGTTTCGGGGAGTGGGCCGCCGACCAGCTCGGTTCCTATTTTGCACCAACCTATACCGTGATTGATCGGGGTGAGCTGTATTGGTATATGGGCCGGCTTGGCGTCACGGTTCGCGATGTGGCCACGGATGTCTCTGCGCGGCGGTGGCTGGGCCGGGCTCTGAACGTACGTTATTTTGCCTTTGGAGTCGCACAACAGACGGCAGGTCTGAGTGTTTCAACCCACCTCGTCGATGCGGAATCGGGAGTGCAACAAGGCGTGGGCCAAATCCACGTGCAGGACCAACAGGACCTGAAGCTCCGCATGGCGGAGCTCGTTCAGCAAACGCAGACGAACCCGGCCGAACGCGACCGGCTCCAGCGCGAAGCCCAGGAACGCGAGAAGCAGCTCGACCAGGTCCGACAGCTCCTGGCGAAGGGCCAACTTGATCAGGCGATCCAGGTATGCCAGCAGGCTCTGAAGCGAAATCCGAACGATGTCGGCATGCAGGTTCTACTGGCAAAGGCCGAGAAGCAAGCGAAGGCCAATGCGTTGGCACGGCAACAAGCCAATCAGCAACGCCAGGCTCAGGCCGCCGCGGAACAGAACAAGCAGCAAGACTTGGCCCGCGCCGCCGCCCAGGCGAAACAGAAGGCGGTTCAAGAGGCAGCTGCTCGTCCAGGAGCCGTCCAAGGTGCCCAGGAGCAGCAACGCCAGGCAGCCCACGATCGACTGATGGCTCAGGGAAGGGCGGCCTTACAAAAACAGAATCTACCTCTGGCCATTCAGTGCTTCCAAAGCGCCATCGCACTGCGGTCCAGCGACGAGGATGTCCATGCTCTAGCTGAGGCACGGGCGTTGGCCGAGAAAAATGCCAAAGCCCAGGCCGTCCAGCAACAAGCCCGTCGCGCAACCGAGGCGGAGAAGCAGCGGCAAGCCGAATTGACGCGTGCCCAAACCCAACTCGAAGAGCAACGTCGTCGTCAGGAAGCTGACGCGCAAGCGCAGCGCAAATCCCAGGACGCGCGCGACCAGGCCAGCGCGGCCAAATTCGTCGAGGAAGGGAAGAAGTTGCTGGCCCAAGGAAAATTCGACGCCGCAGTCACGTCGTTTCAGGCCGCCCAGCGGCTCCATGCCGACAAGGCTGTCGAGACGCTCATAACGCAAGCTTCCGAGAAAATAGCCGCGGCCAAGCAAGATGCCAAGGCGCAAGCCGACCAGGCGAAATTGCTGGCTGAGCAGAAGGCACGCCGTGATCAGGCCGAAGCGCTGACGGCCAAGAATCGCGAACTGTATACAAGGACATTGCAGGACGCCCAGAAAGCGCTGGCCGAAAAGCGCTACGACCAGGCGACGGCCAAGTACCAGGAGGCAGACAAACTGTTTCATACGGACGCCGTCCTGAACGGCCTACGCCAGGTGAAAGAAGCTCAGGACAAGGAGCGTGCGGCGGCTGAGGCAGCTCGCCAAAAGCAGCTCCAGCAACAACAGCAGGCGGCAGCCGTCCAGCAGTACTTGAATGCAGGCCGAACTGCCTTGGCGGCGAAGCAATTGGATGCCGCAGCCAAAGCGTTTGCGGAAGCCAAGAAACTGGCGCCAGACAATGCGGATGTCCAAAAGGGCATCCTGCAAACCGAGCAGGCACAAAAGCAAAACGCTTTGCAGGTGCAAAAGCACCTAGAGGAGCAAAAACGCAAGGAGACCGAGGCCAAGCAGAAAAGTCCCACTCCTCCCAAACCTGCTCCTCCGACATCTACCGCCCCGGCCAAGCCGTCAGGACCGGGGACGCCTCCGTCACCCATGCCGCAACCATCTTCGCCCCCCGTTGTGCCAAAGGCTCCGCCCGCGCCGCCCACCAAACCTCCAGCACAGGCGGTCAATGTGCCGGCGGAATATGCCAAGCAAATGCAGCTGGGTACCACCCTCCAAAATGCTCAGAAATTTGATGACGCCCAGAATGCGTACAAACGAGCGCTCCAGCTGATGCCCAATGATGCGAAAGCGACGATCGCGCTCCACTTGGCGGGCGGCCAAAAGGCCCTGGCGGCCCGCAAATTCCCTGAAGCCGCGAAGGAGTTTGAAGAGGTGCTCCGGCTCAGTCCGAACCACCCGGAGGCAACGAAGGGACTCAAGCTGGCACGGCAAGGCCGGCCATGATTTTATGTCCCGTTGGGATGGTCCGTTTCGCGGCGGTTCGCAGAAGCGTGCAGGGCAAACCACTGCGTGGCTCCGCGAACCGCCGCGAAACGAAATGTGCCTTGCGACCTCTTGCCACGGACGGGGTTAAAAGGAATGAAAAGCAATCGTGCTGGTTGTCAAGTGGGCAGGGATTTACAAGGAGCACCCATGGATTACGCAAGTCGAATGGCCGGAGCAATCGTGGGCTGTGCGGCGCTGCTCAGCGCGAGCGGCGTCTACGCACAGGATTGGCCACAGTGGCGCGGACCCCACCGTGATGCCAAGGTGCAAGGCTTCAAGGTCCCGCAAACTTGGCCGAAAGAGTTAACCCAGAAGTGGAAGGTCACGGTTGGCACGGGCGATGCGACGCCGGCTCTTGTCGGCGATAAACTCTACGTGTTCAGCCGGCAGGGTAGCGATGAAGTCCTTCGCTGCCTGGACGCGACTACGGGGAAAGAAGCTTGGCAGGACAAGTACCCGGCGCCGACCGTCAGCGGACCAGCCTCCGGGCATGGAGGGCCGCGAAGCTCCCCAGCGGTGGCCGACGGTAAGGTGGTCACGCTCGGCGTGAGCGGAATCCTTTCCTGTTACGATGCCGCCACCGGGAAGAAACTGTGGCGGAAAGATGAGATCCAAGGTTATCCCCGCTTCTATACCTCGTCCTCTCCGATCATCGTGGATGGCCTGTGCGTCGCCCAGCTTGGCGGTTCCTCGAACGGAGCCATCGTGGCCTATGATTTGGCGACTGGCAACCCAAAATGGAAGTGGACCGGAGATAGCCCGGCTTATGCCTCACCGGCGTTGATGACCGCGGACGGCACCAAGCTGGTCGTCGCGGAGACACAGGGAAAAATCGTAGCCCTGAACGCCGCGGATGGTAAAGAGGTGTGGCAGGCAGCGTGTAACACCAAGTACAACGCCTCCAGTCCGATCATCGAAGGCCAAACGCTGATCTACACAAGCTCCGATGGCGCCAAGGATGTCAAACTGGAAAAGGAGGGCGGCGGCTTCGCGGCCAAACAACAGTGGAATAACAAAGAAAACAATGTGCTCTACAACACTCCCGTGGTGAAGGACGGGCTCATCTACGGCCTGAGCCAAACCAACCAATTCTTTTGCATCGACGCCAAGACCGGCAAAACGCTCTGGACCGCGTCTGCGGCGACGGCGGCAGCGGCGGCACCGCCGGCAGGCGGCGCACCCGGTGGACAAGGCGCACGCAGAGGAGGACGCGGCGGCATGGGCGGCGGATATGGGTCCATTGTCGACGCCGGCTCGGTCCTGCTGGCATTGACGCCAAGCATGCAATTGATCGTCTTCGCCCCCAGCGACAAGGAATTTAAACCGTTGGCCAATTACAAAGTGGCCGCGACGGGCACGTATGCCTACCCAGTCGTTTCAGGCAATCGCATCTGGATCAAGGATCAGGATTCGGTGACGCTTTGGACGGTTGAGTGATCGGCCGAATGCGGCAAGACCGGACTAATGTGCCGGCCCCAGCGTTTTCTTGACGCTGGGGCCGGCATGCTCCCGTTCAGGTCGCGGCCTGAAATGCTGCGAGCCCCTCGCCAACTTCCTTGGGGCTCGGCCGAACCATCTGCTTTAGGATCTTACCATCCCGCAGGAGCACCAGCGTCGGCCAGAGCTTTACCTGGAACGACCGGCCGAGTGGTTTCCCTTTGCCATCTTCGACTTTGATGCGTCGAACCTCGGGGTACTTTTGGAGCAACGCCGCCAACTGCGGCTCGAGGGCCCGGCAATAGGTTCACCACTCCGTGCCGAATTCGAGAAGCACGGAGCCAGGCATCTGGTCGATTTCCTGTCGCGTGGGCTCCCGCTCGGCGTCTCCGATTGGCATTTCGGGGGGCATGCACATCTCCAGTTCAGCTTCGTTGTTCGGCTTACGCTCGGAATCCAACGTCAAAGCCCGGGAATCGCAATCGGTTGGTCGGATTCTCGGAACGGATTGAAGAGCTGGAACCCCTTCATCCGCCATTGGTCGTCCGCGTCCAACGCGAACTCCGCCTCACAGAGGTAACCAGCTTCGCTGCCGCGCCAATTCCCGCGTGCCTTTACCATGAAACTGATCTTGGCCGTACGTTGCTCCCGTCGGATTTCACCGCGCTGGAAGTCCCAGACGATCACTTCCTCGACATTGCGGCTGCGCATCACCTCCTCTGCGCGGTGGCGGAAGGCTGCCTTGTCCAGGTTGCCGTGGCGGAAGTCTCGGGAAATATGGCCAAAGATCCGATCCAGATCATTTGTCTTGACCGCCGCGGCCATCTCGCGAACCTTGCGTTCAATCTGCTGGCTATCGCTTTCCCCGAACAGAAGCGGAGCGAGGTAAACCAGCAGGCCGACCACGCCAAGGAGAACAACCGCGACCCCGACTCCAATCGCATAAGCCCGGCGTCTCGTCCTCCACCAGCCATAGGCAAGCACCAGGACCGCGATGCTCAGGACGATGAGGATCAAGTCAAAATTATCGAGCAGCCAGCTTCGCATGGCACACTTCGATGGAGCCCCCGAGCGCGGGTCTTGTACCACCGCCTGAGGTTACCGAATCGCGACTACACCGGTACAAAAACGGCGCTGGAGCTCGGATCATAGTCGGTGGTGTCGGCGGAGTTTCCGTAATACAGGTTGAGGCCGAGGTTGCCGATCAGAAGATTGCCGCCGCCATTGCTGGTCACGGTGCTGGCATTCAGCGCCGGTACGCCGTTGCCGGCGAGCAAGTTGCCCACGCGCGAGGCATAATCGTCGGTGCTCCCCGACCAGTAATCCATGATGGCCATGAGCGAAGCCACGTCCATGTCGTAGGCGGTCGTGCCGCCGATCAGGAT
>DATGIQ010000253.1:0-8393 GCA_035295665.1 Gemmataceae bacterium
CACACGTATCACAAGCAGGCCGCCCAGAATGGCGTTCCTTCCCTCCGCAAGGCATTCATCGAAGCCAACGCAAGCATTCACGCCAAAGGGCAGCAGGACCCCGAGTTCAGCGGGATGGGCACGACGGCCACGGCGCTCTTGCTGCGGCCGGAGGGCGTCTGGATCGGTCACGTCGGCGATAGCCGCGCTTACCGCATCCGCGCCGGTCGAATCGAGCAGCTCAGCTTCGACCACAGCTTGCGCTGGGAAATGGCACGCCGGCAGGGGCGCGATCCCGATAGTCTTCAGGGGATTGCCAGCAATGTGATCGTGCGTTCGCTCGGGCCGGAGCCCTTGGTCGAAGTCGACATCGAGGGACCACACCCGGTCCAGGCCAGCGACCTTTACCTGCTTTGCAGCGATGGCTTGAGCGGCCCAGTGACCGATACCGAGATCGGCGCCATCGCCAGTACCTTGCCGCCGGCCGAAGCGTGCAGGACCTTGATCGCCCTGGCCAATTTGCGTGGTGGTCCGGACAACATCACGGTGCTGATCGTCCAAGTCAACGACAAGCCGCGGACGCCACCGCCCGGAAGCAAGGGCTCCTTCTGGTATCCGCACATTCCATGGTCGATGGCTGCTCTTCTGGCTGGCGTCATTTTGGCCGGCGGGGCGGGTCTGTTAACCAGTTATTCCATTTATCCCTTGAATCTCGCGGTTTTTCTGCTGGCAGCGGCGGCCATTGTCACTGGCCTGGCAGGGTTGCTCGATTTCTACAGCGAAGAGAAACGCCGCCTCTCCGATAGGCCGACGTTGCCACCCTTGCCGATTTATCGGCAAGCCTCGTGTTCGGTCGAGCTATGCCTTCTTCAGGACCTGGCGCGGTTCCTGAACGCTTCCAAGCTGCAAATGCAGGAAAAGCAGTGGGACACGGATTGGACGGCTTATCAGCTCCATATCGATTCCGCCGAAAAGCTGATCGCCCAGGGCAAGCTGACGGATGCGCTGCGGGATTACTGTGAGGTCGTGCATCTGCTCGCCGAGACCGTGCAACGCCAGCGACCCAAAGGCGAGGTGTTTCAGCCGCTGTGGGACCGGCGGTAACTGCTCGGTGGCCTTCATTGGGACTGCGGCACTGGCCCCAGGCTACGCCAAAAATACCAGGTAGCAATGGATCGATATGGCCGCCACGGCTCGGCCAACTCTTCGAGGCGAGCTTTGTTGGGCGGTTCCTCCAGACCGTATTCTCGCTGCACGGCCGCACGGAGTCCCCAGTCCCCAACGGGCAAGACATCCAATCGCCCCAGGGAAAAAATCAGGAACATTTCCGCCGTCCATCGGCCAATCCCTCGAACCGGCACGAGATGAGCAATCACTTCCTCATCCGGCAACTGGTGTAGATGATCAAGCGGAAGGGTCTGATTCTGAACGCGCTCCGCCAAGTCCAGGATAGAGCGGACTTTGCTCGCCGAGAGTCCCGCCGCCCGCAGGTCCTCAATTGACCGAGCCAGAATGGCCTCAGGGACGAACCCGGCTGGAGCCAAGGTTTGTTGTACGCGGCCGGCGATTGCAGCCGCGGCTTTGGAGGAAATCTGTTGCGAAATGATCGACCGGATGAGCACGGCGAAACAGTTCGGATTGTGCTGAAGCGTGCAGGGCCCAACCAGCCGGATCAATCGTTTGAGGACAGGATCCCGCCGGGCCAGATGCCGCCGGGCCACGGAATCAATTTGGGAGATCTCGAGCGTGCCCGCGCGATTGCCGCGCTTCGGTTTGGGGTTCGATTCTGCTGACCGCTTCGCCATGTCCGTTTATTGTGGGTTCCCCGCGGGCGGATCGTCGGAGGTGCGAATGATCACCTTGCGGATGACAACCGGTTTCGCGGGACGGTCCCCTTCCGGATACTCCGGATCATTGCGTACCGGAAGGCAGAAGATCCTGCGGGCTACCTCGAGTCCCTGGGTCACTTTCCCGAACACCGTGAAATTGCCATCCAGGAACGGCGCCTTGCTCAAGGTGATATAGAACCGGCAGGCCGCCGTGTCCGGCTCCTGACCGCGGCAAGCCCCCACGGTGCCGATGTCATGGGTCTCCTTGCTGAATTCGGGTTTCAGCCAGTATCCCAGACTCCCCACCCCCAAGTCCCCGGTGCCCAAAGGACAGCCGCCTTCGAGGACCTCCACCTCAATTTCGGGCTGCGCTTCCGACTTGGCATGGATGGTCCGTTCAAAGACCAGGCCATCATAATAACCCGCCCGTGCCAAGGCCACAAAATTGCGAACGTGGTTGGGGGCAAGGTTTGGCTGGAGCGCAATCTCGATCACGCCCAGCTCGGTATCCAGGACCGCGGTGTAGGTAATGGGCGTTCCGGTCTTGGTCGCAAACCGAATCGTGTCCCAGAGGCGGACGACTTCGGTGTAAAGCTTCCCGACCGATTTGCCCGTCAGGGTCAGATCCGGCGGCCGCTGTCCATCGGCAGGCGGCTCCGAGCGCGTGGCCTCGGCGAAGGACTGCTGGAGCCGGGGATCGACGGGGACTTGCGACGCTGTTGTGCTGGAGGCATCCTGGGAAGCAGTCGGCGTGGCCTTCTCAGCTGGATCAAGATTGGAATGGTTCGGCTCACAGCCGGCGAGATAGAGCACCAGGAGCACCCCAAAACCGCCACCGTGTCTAAATGACCGAGCCCAGCTAGATCGCCGTATTGTCATGCATTTGCCTCCCCTGGAACCAACCGTTTCCCTCCGGTGTGGGGGTGAGCGATCCTAGTCAAGCTTCGGGCTTGGGTCAATTGCGAATACAGTCTTGGGGCTCTCGCCAATCAAGCCATCAGGCTTTTCATTTTTTGCGTTGATTTCTCGAGATGTGGCCCGTCACCTTAGGGCTTGTGTCAGGATCACGCGACCCTGGCCTGCGGAAGATCTCGTCGATGAACGAGTTACCGTGCGGACTGCTGCTTTGCCTGTTGGTGGCGCTTTCCGGTTACAGCTGTACACCCCAAAGCAAGGCGCACTGCGTTGTGGAGTGGATGGGAGCGTGGCGGCGGTTTTATGGCTCTTCGCCGGGTTGGTACGTTAGCTGCGCCGGTCGGAGCAATTGAACCGAATCGGCCAAGGGCGGAGCTGGTTTAGGCCGCCAAACAGCCGCCGGCTGAACCTGATTGACACCAGAAGTGGCGCCAGCTTCGGCGCCGTTGGGCAGAGGCGACCACCACGAACGCGAGGTTGACGTAGGCGGAGCTTCCAATTTCCGAGGCGGCGGGAGGGTGGGACCGGTATCGCTTGGCACCGGGCCATCGGCCGGTTGGACCACGGGGGGTAGCTTTCGGCCGGTCGGTGCCGTCACATGGATGGTAACGTCCTTATCCGCCTCGAACAGGCGACCATCGATGAGCGTGAACTGAGCGACCACCCGCAGCTTTTGCGTTGTCGGCCACTTTTTCCAAGGCAAGACGATGAAGTAGCCCGTACTCAGCAGTCCGCTGCGCCAGGTGTGCCGTAGCTGATCCGGTGCGAGATCCCAGGAAGCTAAGGGGGTCTTCACACCTTCCGGGCTAATTTCCAGGGCCTCCACGTGGACCGAGCCGGGAGCCTTGATCGTATGGCCATCGCCGTCGCGCGGTTCGAGCACCACTTGGAGGGCTTCATCTCCCGGGCAATCGTCCTCGTCGAGTCCGCCGGTGCCCCGCCCGAGGACGATCTGTTTCAGTGTGTAGGTCTGCGAGGCTAATTCGGGCGAGATGTTCGTCGGTAAGCCGTGACGGAGCGTGGCCAGCTCGCGGACGAGCGCTTCGTTCTGCGCCTCGGCCCGTGCCAGATCGGCGCGGGTCTCGCGCAGATCCGTGTCGCGTGACCGCAGCTCAGCCTCGACAAGATCGCAATTGCGGCAGCCCAACGAAACGCAGAAGGCAAAGGGTAAGAGGCAAAAGGTAATCGTGACTCGGCGTCGTGCCTCCATCCCTTTTTCCTTTTCCCTCACGAAGAAGCCGGCCGGGGCTTCATCTGCTCCGCAGGAAGCCGCTCCACCACGTGGTCCACGACCCCGTACTCTTGGGCCTCCTTCGCGGACATGAACTTGTCGCGGTCCGTGTCGGACTCAATCTTTTCCAGTGTCTGCCCCGTGTGGCGGAAGAGGATTTCATTCAGATCCTTCTTCAGCCGGATGAACTCCTTGGCATGGATCAAGATCTCGGTCGTCGTCCCTTCGGTGCCGGCCAGGGGTTGGTGGATCATGACCCGCGAGTGCGGGAGACAGTTGCGCTTGCCTTTGGCCCCGGCCGCCAAGAGGACGGCTCCCATGCTGGCTGCCTGGCCAATGCAGTAGGTGGCCACATCGCAGGTGACATACTGCATCGTGTCGTAAATACACAATCCGGCCGTAACCGACCCGCCGGGAGAGTTTATGTATAAATGAATGTCGGCCTTATGATCATCGAACTGGAGAAAGAGCATCTGGGCGACGATCAAGTTGGCACTGCTGTCGTCGACTACGCCCTGCAAAAAGATGATGCGGTCTTTGAGGAGGCGGCTGTAGATGTCGAAAACACGTTCTTCGCGGCCGCTGCGCTCGACCACGTAGGGAACCAAGGTCATGGTAAAGTTCTCCAAGGATCCCGGCTCCGGCAGGAAGGTCGGCAACCGGGAATCAGGGTGGTCAGGGAAAACGGCAAAGGAAGGCCCGTCATGGAAAGGTGGCCATCGCCTTTCCGTTGTGGCCCATCCGTTTTACCCCTTGTCTTTCTTTTCCTCCGCAAGTTTCAAGAGCACGTCATCCACAAGTCCAAATTCCTTGGCCTCCTGAGCGCTGAAGTACCGGTCGCGCTCCGTTTCCTTTTCGATCTGATCAATCGGCCGACCGGTATGGTGGGAAAGGATCTCGTTGAGACGGCGGCGGTCTTTGAGGATTTCGTTGGCCTGAATTTCGATATCTGAAACCTGGCCGCCCACCTGACCCCAGGGCTGGTGGGCCATGATCTTGGAATGGGGCAAGGCGTACCGCTTCCCCTTGCTTCCGGCCGCCAGGATGATGGCCGCTCCGCTCGCTGCCAGCCCCATGCAATAGGTCGCAATCGGGCATTCCAGAAACTGCATCGTGTCATAGATAGCCAGCGTTGCTGTCACCGATCCGCCTGGGCAATTAATGTAAAAATGGATCTCCTGGTTGCGGTTTTCGTATTGGAGGTAGAGCAGTTTCTGGATCGTGATATTGGCCAGGTAATCGGTGATGGCCGGGTTCCCGCCGGTTTCGGGTGAACTGCCCAAAAAGACGATGCGGTTCTCCAGCAACAGGTCGCCAAGAGTCATTTGCCGCTGCCGCATGTATTCGCGGAAGCGCTGCACTTTCGGCTCGAACGGAAAACCAACGGCATCAAACATGGGGATATTCCTGATGTATGGATTGCTGCGCCCAAACCAACGCGGTCGCTGGTTCGCGCGCGGCAATCGGTTTAAGTCTTGGTCTCGGTCGGTTTTTCCTCAGCGGCCGACTTTTCCGGTTCGACTTCGGGCTCCTTGGCCTCCGGCGGAGCTTCGGTCGGATCGTGCATCTGGCCGGGCACGGCTTGTTCTTCGACCGTCGCCACCGCTCTGTCCATCTTGCCGAGCGGGACATCTTCGTATTCGGCGCTGTCCAGGATGAGATCCAGCGCGGCCCGTTCGATGATTTCGGTGGCCAGCACGTCCATGAGGTCTTCCTTCTCCAAGCGCGCCCGAACGCGGCGCGGGGATTCGTTGCTCTGTGCGGCCAACCGATCAATTTCGTCATCCAGATCGTCTTCGTCGATGTCGATATTTTCGACCTCGGCGATCTTTTGCAGCACAAAGTGCTCCTGGAGCGATTTGGCGGTGCTGCGAAGAACGTCCTGTTGGAGCAGGCGGAGCCGGCCCCGGATCTCGTCTTCATTCATGCCGGCGTTTTGCATCTCCATGATGCGGCGGTGGAGGGACTTGCGGGCCTGGCGCTGCAAGATGTCTTGTGGCAACTCCCAGTTGATCGCCCCAGCCAGCTGTTCGAGTACCTGCTCCCGTGCCGACTGCCGCTGATGGTACTCCAGGCGGCGCTCCAGCAGCACCCGAATCCGCTCGCGCAGCTGCTCCTCCGAATGCACGCCAAATTCTTGCAAGAATGCGGGCGTCAGCTCCGGCAAGCGGAGCTTCTTGACTTCCTTGATGTCGAGCACGGCCTGGACCGTCTTCCCGCGGAGGGTCTCCGTCGCTGCGGCATCGCTGAGCTTGATCGAAAAGGTCCGGGTCTCTCCGGCGTGAGCCCCTTTGACTGCCTCGCCGAAGTTCTCACACACGCCGTCCTTGAGTGCGAGCTGCGGATCGACGCGCATGGTGATTTCTTTATGGCTGCTGAGGACGTGGTCGCCGTCACGGGCGGTCATGTCCACGACCAGGTAATCGCCGCTCTCTGCGTTGCCTTCGGGCTTGGGTACCAGGCTGCCATAGGGAGCCAAGATACGGCGTTCTTCCTCCTCCACATCGGCGTCGGTAAAGGTGCGTACCGGCCGGCGCAGCTTGAGTCCCTTGTAATTGGGCAGATCGAATTCGGGCCGGACTTCGACATCGAATTCGTAGACCAGGGGCCCCTGCTCGGGAATCTCGATGCGGCCCGGGTCCAGGTTTGGAGGGGCCAGGACAGCAAGCTTGTTGTCGTCTTCGAGCTGGCCGAGGCTCCGCAGCAGAACCTGCGCCCGAACTTCCTCGGCCACATCCTTGCGGAAGCGGCGTTCAATGATTTTGCGCGGCGCCTTGCCGGGACGGAAGCCCGCGACTGGGGTATCGACAACCAGCTCGCTGAACTTCTTATCCATGAGGGTGTCGATGCTGCTGCGATCTACCGTGACCTTGACGTGCTTTTTGCACGGGCCAATGTTGTTCATCTCCACAGATTGTTGCAGCTTCTCGCCCTGATCTTCCGCCTGATCGGATTCTTGAGAAGCATCCTCGACGGCGGGTTCGGTGATGGTCGCAGCAGTACCCGGTTCCTCTGCCTCCGGCCGTGTTTCGTCAGCCATGGAATACCCCCACCAGAAGTCAAGAAAGCCGAGAAAGCCAAGAAACCGCGCACCCCTCTGGGTCCAGTTTCTCACGACTTTGCTCGGCCGAACAAGAGCGGGTGATGGGGCTCGAACCCACGACAGCCACGTTGGCAACGTGGCGCTCTACCACTGAGCTACACCCGCACAGAAAAGGATGAGAACACGGGATGGATTTTTCATTTCCACCCTCCTCCAACCAGAATTATAAAAGTGGAGTCGGCGAATTCAAGGGGGAAGGCAAGTTCCCCGCAACGCGCTGGAGCCGGGCCTACCGACGGCCAACGTGAGTTTCTCCGCCACTCGCATCCGTGGGTAGGGTTTGTCCACCCAGCGCCAGGATTGCTACCGTAATTGTCAGCGACGGGGTATACTCCGTTATCCTCCTGATGCGCAAAATAATACTTCGGGCAGGAAGATGCAGACGCTGCCGGTGTCGCCAAGCTTTGCCTGTTCACCGGCCTTTCGGTTGAAGAAGCTTCCCAGACGCTGGGTATCTCACGTGTCACGGCATTCCGCCACTCGACTTACGCCCGGGCCTGGCTCCAGGCCCAACTGCACGAGGGCGACATGCAAAAGCCGCGGTGAAATTTTCGGCCGGGTTGAGACTTTCGCAGGCTTGTTTTCGCATTGCTTAACGGAGACAGAAACAGGAGACAAGCCATAAATCTCGACGCGCAGCAAGTCCGATCCATTTTTCTTCCGGCCGTGGAAAAGTACACTCCCAGCGAATGGGGCGGTTATCTCAACCTGGCTTGCCCGGGAGTTCCGCAGCTGGGCCGGCGCGCGGAAGCGCTATTGCGCCCGCATCAACAGGCCAATCGCCTTCTCGGCGCCCCGGATGCCTTTCCCGCCGCCACCGCCGATGAGCCCCTCGTTGAGCTTCCCGGTACCGTGATCGGGCCGCCGGCCGAGAGACCCGCTGCCATCCTCCTGTGGGACGCCTTCACGGGCCAACAACTGCTGACTCTCAAGCGGCATGCCGGCCACATCGGAAGCTTCGGTGGGATCTCCTCCAGCCCGGATGCCACCTGCTCTTTTCAGCCGCGTTTCCTGGAAACGACCAGATCGAGATCAACGTCAGGGACACGACTCTGCTCAGGGAGGAGCGCACTCGGCACACGGAATTCTGAGCGAGCCAAAAGGAATTCTCGGAAACTACCGTGCCGCTCCCCCGGGAGCGGGGCTCTAATTAGGTAGGAGAATCGCCTTGGCTTGTCGGTGAGGTCCTGCCATGAGCAGCACTCAAGTCGGCGTCATGCTTCGGTACCTCCGCAGGGTGACAGCCAACCACCGGGATAAAGAACTGCCGGACCAACAACTGCTGGAACGGTTTTCCCTTCATCAGGATGAAGACGCGTACACCACGTTGCTGAAG
>DATGIQ010000254.1:0-5461 GCA_035295665.1 Gemmataceae bacterium
ATCGCCGGTAGCAACAACAGCATCGGTGGCTCGGCAAGCGCCGCTGGCAACACCATCGCCAATAACCTCGCCGGCGGCATCCTGGTGCAGAGCGGCAGCGGTGACAAGCTGAGCCACAACCTGATCTATACCAACGGTAGCAGCCAGCAGGGACCGGGCATCGTTGTGGACAGCGGCGCCAACAACAACCTGGCCGCCCCCGTCCTCAGCACGGCCACTTACAATAGCACCACGCAGATGCTGACCGTCACGGGCAAGTTCACGGCACCGACGGGCAGCGTCCCCTACGTGCTCGAATTCTTTGCCAATCCGACGGGCGATCCCGAGGGGCAAGTCTTCCTGGGCCGGATTGTGGTGACGCCCAAGGCGGCCGGAACCCGGTCCTTCACCTTCAAAGTCACGACCTCGGTCGTGGTGAGTGATCCGCTCATCACCGCCACGCTCACCGATGCCACAGGAGACACCTCCGCCTTCTCGGTCGGCGTGCTCAGCTAAGATAAGTAGTAGCGCACGTCCTAAGAGGGAGTTTGCAAATGCCTCTTTGTCCATTATCGGGCCTGAGTCAAGCCATCTGCGCCACCGGCCCGAACCGAGTTGACCGAAAGGATATGATGCAGATGCCGGCTGAAAAGCCGATGGTTTCATCATCATCATTCAGGTCATCTCGGTAGGGATAAGAACGGCTCAGAGGAGACTTATATGTAGGGCTGCTGAGAAAAAAGGGCATTTGCAAACTCCCTCTAAAGCGGAGGAACCCGCTCTTGGTGGCAACGAAGGCTTCCTCCGCCGGCAACGTGAATAACGCGACGGTGGAGGAAGGCTCTGAGGTCTTATCGACATACGCGCGCAATCCGAAGTTCGCAGCGCGCTTCGGGCCGACACTCCGAAGGCAATTGGCCTCTTGGCGTTTTGTGCTCCGGGCCGGGTCGGCGGCGGGGGTAACCCCGCCGCCTCCCACAGATCCGAACGTGCCCAATTAACTGTACAGCGCGGCTTTAGATGACGCATCTATGCCGCTTTTTCTTGTGAGATTTTGCCGCCTGGGCGTTGCGTCGTTGGTGATAACGAATGACCATGCTGACCTGCCGCAGGCGGGGAACGCCGCGCCGACGACGGAAGATCATCGCGCACCGCTGGTTTAACGCCCGGCACACCTGCTCCGCCGTCACCTGCGGATTTTTCCCCCCGCAAACGCTCCGTCTGTGTGGCCACGAAACCCAACACCACCAACGCCACGATCAAATGCCGCATCAGTCCGGTGTAATCGCGTCCCTCATAGTGCATCAAGCCGGCCTCTTGTTTGCCGACACGAAAACTGTGCTCGACCGTCCAGCGGCGGAAGGCCACCGCCAACAACCGCGTCACGGGCGTCGCCGTGGCATTGCTCACAAAATACTTCACTTCCGCCGTCGCCTCGTTGATGGCGACGAGCAACAGGTGCGGCCGGCCCGCGACCCACACCCGCGTCGCCGACGCACGCCACACCGAATCGGCCACCGTCCGATGGGCCAGCCGATAACGCCGCCCCTTCTTGGCGTCTGCCGCCCGCAACCGCTGATCGGCCCGCCGCGTGGGCCGGTCCGGTCCGGCGGCGACGGCGAAGTTCACCGGGACTTCGGCCACGAAGCGCTGACCGACCAGGTTCAAGCCCCGCAACAAGGGCACCGCGGCCCCGTAGCCCTCGTCGAACACCAGCCAGTCGAAGGCGATGCCCTGACCGCTCAGGTGGATCAACTGGTCCAGGGCGATCCGCCACTTGGGCCGATGGCGCACGTCGTCGGGGATGCCAGCGGCTCGGCAGCGGGGGCGGTCGGCGGCCCAGACCTTGGGCAGGTACAGGTCGGCATCGAGCAAGGCTTGGAAGCCGCCCTTGGCCAGGCCGACATGGACGGTGACGATGCCGTTGTCGATCTTGCCCAGGCAACCCAAGTATTGCCGCTGCACGCCGGGAGTCTGCTCGCCCCACTTCTGGCAACTGGTCTCATCGATCACGCCTACCGTGCCCAGCGGATCGGCGGGCACAGCGGCGACCACCTCAGCCAGATGCCGTTGCAAAAGATCGCGTGCGCGTTGGTGGTCCCAGTGTGCGGTGACCAGGAACTCTTGCAAGGTCCGCACGGCCGTTCCGGCCTCCAGGGCGATGGGTTCGACCGACTTGCGCGGCAGGTCGGAGAGCAATCCCCGGCAATAGGTGTCAAAGTGACCAGCCGTTCGCTTTTGCAAGAAGCAGCGGCGATAGCGTCCCAGGTAGGTGGCAAAAGCTGGTCCCAGTTCGGCGATTTCTTGTTCGGTCATCGGTTTCCCTCCCGAAGACAAGTTTATGAATTCTCAGGGAACCCGCGCTGTACTGTTAAGGCATCCGGCTCGTCCCGTCGCGGACTCGCATGCGCTGCGCTACCCGTGGTCGTTTCGTGGACAGCGGATCGAGGTTCAATGCCCCCGCGCTGTTGCCCGGCCACGGCCCCGCGACGAGGCGCCCCCTTCCCTCCCCCGGGTTCTCGCGGCACGAGTTCCCCGGCTTCACCGGTAGAATGGAGCGCTCCGATTCCCGGCCGTCCTTGACGTCCCACTTCGTTGCCTTCGCAAGACGGTTACCACCCCGTGCGCCTGTCTTCGCTCCACACAAGCCCGACGCCGGCTTGGGGCCAGGGGTGTTCGGGTCAGGCCACCCCCGGAACCTGTCGTTATCGAGGCGGAGACGGTCGGGCGTCCCAAGTTCCTGGAGAACAAGTAAACCGCCGTTGGCGGCTCGCCATCGGCAAGGAACACGACATATCTTGACCGAGGTGTGCTGCGTGCCTTGGCTCGATAGGGCACTGGTGTCGCGGCTCTCTCACAGCGAGCCTACCCGTCGGGGAATATGAGCCGGGGAGTCTTGCGGCCTCATCCTTGGTGACAGCGCTGCGGCATCGGCCGTCGGCCGATCCGGGCGTGGTTCCCGTTTGAAAAACTGATCACGATCCGCCTCCCCCGCGCAGCATTGAGGCAAGCCTTGTGGCTCGCCGTTCCAATCTCTTCTTGGGAGGACCGGTCGATGGACAAGCGAAAACTAGAACCCGTAACGTCTGCGAAAGTAGGTCAAATCGCTGGCATGGCCAAGGCGTATCGCAAACGTCGCGCGAAGGCGCATACGAAAGCGTCCGCGCAAGCGACGGCAGAGATTCGTCGTGTCGAGGGACTGGCGGTGGTGAACGAGCACGCCGCCGGGATCGACATCGGTTCGCGTTCGCACTGGGTGTGCGTCGGGGTAAGTGCGGACCAAGACGCGGATGTGATCCGCGAGTTCTTGGCGTACACCGAGGGCTTACAGGAGATCGTTGCTTACCTGAGGCACTATCAGGTGACGACCGTGGCCATGGAATCGACAGGCGTCTACTGGATACCCTTGTATGAACTGCTCGTCGCGAACGGGTTCGAGGTGTTGTTGGTGGACCCCAGCTACACCAGGCAGGTGAAAGGCCGACCCAAGACGGATCGGTTGGACTGCCAATGGGTGTATCGGTTGCACAGTGTGGGTCTGTTGGCCGCCGCGTTTCGTCCGGACGAGAAGACTTGCCAGTTACGCGCGTATTTGCGGCAGCGCGCCAATGTGATCCGCTACGCAGGCCAGCACATCCAGCACATGGAGAAGGCGCTGGAGCAGATGAACTTGAAGTTGACAGAGACCATCAGCGACATCACCGGCGTGACGGGACAGGCGATTATCAAGGCGATTGTGCGTGGCACGCGTGATCCCCGGAAGCTGGCGCAATATCGCGACAAGCGGATCAAGGCCAGTGAAGAGCAAATCGCCCAGGCCTTGACGGGTTCCTATCGCGACGAACACCTGTGCGAGTTGAAACTGGCGTTCGAGGCCTGGCAGTTTTATCACAAGCAACTGGACCAGATCGACGCCCAAATCGAGCAGCAACTGGGCCGGATGAAGCAGAACCGCGCTCTGCCGCCCTTGAAGCCGCACAAGCGCTCCGGAGGCCGCAAACCCAACCATCCGCGATTTGACGTGCGGAGGGCGTTGTACTACGTGGTGGGAATCGACTTGACGGAGATCGAGGGTATCGAGGAGATGACGGCCTTAACCCTCATCAGCGAAATTGGTATCGACATGTCCCGGTTCGCGACGGTGCATCATTTTTGCAGTTGGCTAGGGCTGTGTCCGCTGGTGAAGAAGACGGGTGGGCGTGTCAAGTCGAGCAGCACGCGACCAGGGAGCAATCGCGCTGCGGTGGCGTTGCGACTGGCGGCCAATTCCCTGCATGCCAGCCAAGGCGCCATCGGTGCGTTTTTGCGTCGCAAGAAGGCGCACCTGGGCGCGCCGAAGGCGATCACGGCCGCAGCCCACAAACTGGCCCGCATCGTCTATCTGGCCCTCAAGCACGGCTTGACGTATGTTCGGCAAACGCAAGCGGAGTATGAGGCGCGGGTACGTGAGCAACAAGTGAAGTCGCTGCACAAAAAGGCCCGGGCCCTGGGCTTGCAAGTGATCGAAACACCAGCTCCTCAAACGCCGCCCCTTACCTGAGCCGAGGCACAACCGACAACGACCATCGCCCCAGGGGAATCACGGTAGCCAAGGGAGAAACACGAGGTGATGACATCGCGCCATTGCTGCGCGCGACGGACAATCGGAACCGAACGCAAGACTACAAGTCATTTACCCGCATTCATAGCCGCCCGAAGAAGGTGTTCCTTGAAAACCCCGATTGTCCGTTTGCACATGTTCCACACCGACGCCGGCAGGACCGCGGGCACCAGACCCTTACAGTGCCGCGGCGTGGCCCTGGGTAATCGAACGGCCAAGGCTCCCGCGAGGGGACTTTCGACGCTCCATAGCATGGCTTTCGGACTCACTGTCTACGCTTCGCAGTGCGGGTTACCCCGCTCCCACGCAAGACTCGCTTCCGGCCGCTGGTCAGGCGCTACCGGACGGGCTTTCCACCCGCAAGGTTCCGCTGAAAGGTTTCTGATCAGTTTCCTACATCTCGTCCCCCTTTCCCAAGCTTGCTTGGCACAATCGATTAGGCCGAAGCGCGCAACGCCAAGAGACGAATTGGCTTCGGCGGTTCGGACCTCCGCGCGCAAGCAGGATTGCGAATACAAGACGGAGGTGGCGCTCGGAAGCGTTTTCAGGGCAAGTGACATCTGAAAAGGTTGAGGCATTTTGCTCGGACGATTGCTATACTCCTCACATGCCTTTTGGCGAGAAAGCGCGTCGGATTGACTCATCCGGGGAGACGAATGCTCAGATCTTTGTTTCGCAACTCGCTCCCGGAGTTAGTTCGCCCGTGCCGAAGGGCTTTCGAGTCTTGCGGTGCCGTCCATGAATGAAGTGACCCGCATCCTGTCCGCCATTGAGCAGGGCGACCCGCACGCGGCCAGCCAGCTCTTACCCCTCGTGTATGAGGATCTGCGTCAACTTGCTGCCCACAAGCTGGCTCACGAGACTCCTGGGCAGACACTGCAA
>DATGIQ010000255.1:0-13417 GCA_035295665.1 Gemmataceae bacterium
CATCCGAATCGATCGCCACCAGGTGGTTGGCCAAGGGCAATCCGAGGTGTTGGCCCAAGATCGTCGAACTTCCGATCGTGAGAATCGTGCCGCCGTTTTCGAGGAATCTGCGTAATTGCGGCACGGTTGTCGTCGTGGTGATGTTGCCGCGCCGTCCGCGATACACTTCTGGAATCGCTTGCTCGCCCCCGCCTGCCGAACCAGCCCGCTCGGAGGGTGGCGCGTCTCCTCCTGCGGCGCCGCCGTCGGAGCGACGGTTCCCCGCCTGCCCGCTGGCAGCGGGGATGGCTCCGTCCGGAAAAATGAGCACGTCAAACTTGTCCCGCAGCCCCCCTTTGTCCAGCTCGGGCACGAATACCAGCCGGAACGGAAATTCGAATTGCTCCAACAGCCAGCGTGTCCAACCGGACGGCATCGAACCACCGTACCGATCCCATAATCCGATCCGGAGCGCCTTCAGCGGGACCGCTTCCTTCCCGGGCGCGATGGAACTTCCCACAAAACGTGTTCCCAGTTCCGCGGCAATCCGCTCCAGCAGCGGCAGCGTCGTCGGCTTGCGTGGGATGAAGAACATTCCCGCCGGATGCGACGCTGCGTGCACGACGAATGTTTCCTGCAACCGCCGCACTTCCTCACCGGCATGCAGCACTCGGTTCACGGCGCGAAACGAGTCATTCGTCCGCGTGCTCAAGAAGAAGCCGACAGCACCCTCGGCGTCGTCCACGCGCGCCCGCGGCGGCAGGAGCGGACCTTTGATTTCCTCAAAGGGGCCCTCGAAGCTGTCCAGCACACGGTCGAACTGCACCGCCATCTGATAAGCGAGTGTCCAACCCGCCATGTCGTAAGGCGGCGTCGGCGGCGCACCGGGATAGGCGAAATCGTTCGGATGGTCCTGTGGCTCGAACATGTCCAGCACATGGGCCCGGAACGCCTGTGCGGATTTAATGACGTACGATCCGGCAGGGTAATTCTTGCCAGCCACCTCAAAAGCTGCCGTGGCACGATGCACCTTTACGCCGGTGTCGAGCAGAATGTTGATGAACTTCGTGGCCGTGAGGAAATCCGGCTGGTTTGCCGGCACGATATACCCGCGGGGATCGCGCAACGCCGCATTGCGGAAGAAACGTTGGAACACCTCGGGATTGCTCCCGCGGCTACGGGAAACGGTTGCGCGGGCGGCGTCCACGATTTTCGGCGTAATCGTCCAGCTGTCGCGGCTGCCTTGCTCGATGGCGCGATGGCCCATGAGCCAGATATTGTAGAGGAGCTGTTCGCGATGGCGGGAAGCATAGTCCAGCACCGCTTTGTTCGCCGTCACGGAGTAATCCAGCGACTGGCGGAAATGCCAGACCTGGGGCGCGATCGGGGAAAGGTAGTCAGCTCGTGGTAATTGTTGAGCCGGAATAAACGGAATCTGCATCGGTGTCGGATTGCCGATGGTTTCCGTGAGCAACCCAATCATGTTGTGGAAATAACAGGTTGTGCGCAGCCCGCCGTTCCACCAAGTCGAGTAGCGGGCGCCGGAGCGGACCGTGGCCCCCGGCTTTGCTTCCGCGAGGAAACGCTGCATCATGGCTGCTCCAACCGCATCGATGCCGTTGATCACCAGCGGATCAACGTGGTAGTTGAACGGATCGCGGAATGGCGGGCAGAACAGGACCGTGCCGGGCGGTCCGGTTTGGTGGTGGTTGTACACAATCTGTGGAAACCATTCCCGATAGAGCACCCGGTTCATGTTCTTGGTTTCGGCCTGCGTGTTGGCAAAGAAATCGCGGTTGTTATCGTGACCGATGTACTTCTGATACAGCCGCGGCAGGCCAGCGAGGGTACGTTTCTGCGGCTCGGCCTCGCGCATGTACCAGTCCGCGCACAGGTCCATGCCGTCCGGGTTAGCATGGACGAAGAGGATAATCACGTCGTCGAGAAGCCGCAGGGTTTCGGGATCCGTCGCGCTGACGAGCTGATAAATCGTTTCGATCAGTGCCTGAGCGCACAGCACTTCGCTGGCGTGCAGGCCGCCGTCAATCCAGACCACAGCCTTGCCCGTGCTGGAACGTTTACGTGCCTCGGCTTCGCTTACATTCTCGGCAAGAGCTAGCCGGCGCGCGATCTCCTGATAACGGTTCAACTGTCGGTGATTGGCGGCAGAAGTGACGATCCCCATCAATTGCGGACGGCCTTCCTCCGTGACACCGATGCGGACCACCTTGAGCCGATCGGATTGCTGTTCAAGCTTGGCCCAATAACCGCTGAGCTGTTGATAGTTGGCCAGGAAATAATCCGCGCCGATTTCTGAGCCGAAGTATTCCTTGGGTGGGGTAACGGGTAGGACCGCTTGCGCCGTTTGGTCAGCCGCCAACAGCGGGTTGATGAGAAAAGCGCAAACCGAGTAGGAAATCAGAGATCGTGCGAAGCGCATCGGAGCGGATTCCCATTGGGGTTGTTTAAACAACCAAGGATCTAATACGCCGCGGCGTGCCGTCGGGCCTTGGGATCACCAGCAGCCTGGATGACTCCGGTGGCCGGGTCGAGGCTCAGGAGGACGGGCGCCCAAAGCGGTGGCCGCCGCTGGGTTACTTTGTGTCCACGTGCCTCCAGATCCTGGATCGTTTTGGCGCCGACCTCCGGGTAGATGAGCAAACTCCCCAATGCGGGCGGCGTCTGACGGAATGAGCCGAGGTGATGATTGGTGCCGAAGCGCGGCGCAATCACGGCATCCGCGGGACTGAGACCGAAGTCGATCACATCGAGGAGAAGCTGCAAGGTCGTCTGGTCCTGGCCATCCCCGCCGGCTACGCTGATCGCCAGCGCCGGCCGGCCATCTTTCAAGACCAGCGTCGGGGTGAGCGTAATGCGCGGGCGCTTGCCCGGTTCGATGCAGTTGGGGTGCCCTTCCCAGCAGTTGAACGATTGCAGCCGGCTACCGAGCCAGACCCCGGTGCGGCCCGCCACGACTCCGCTAAACCCACTGGGCGTGGCGGCCACGACGTTGCCCTGGCCATCGGCGACCAGACAGGTTGTGGTGTCGTTGGCTGGCCCACCCAATCCGCGCCGGATTTCTGCCGGCTCCAGCAGGGCCTTTCCTCCGCGGGGATCGCCGGGTCGCTGCGTGAGCGAAGCATGTTGCCGATCGATCAGCGGCCGGCGCAGTTCTGCGTAGCCGGGCGACAGTAGGGTCGGCAGAGGAACCGAAACGAATAACGGATCGGCATAGTAAACATCCCGATCCGCCAGAGCGAGCTTCATCGCTTCTACGGTAAGGTGGATCGTCTCGGGCCGATTGTGGCCGAGCGCTTGGAGGTCAAAGCCTTCCAGCAGTCGGAGCGTTTCCAGCAAGTACGGCCCCTGCGTCCAGGCACCGCATTTGTAGACGGTATAGCCTCGATAATCGACGGCCACCGGTTCCTCCACGCGGGTCACATGGGTGGCCAGATCGCTGTAGCGAATAAGCCCGCCATTGGCCCGGCTCCATTCGTCTAGTTCATGAGCAATCGGGCCTCGGTAGAAGCAATCCGCTACGAAGCGCAGTCCGCGGCTGCGGTCGTTCGGCGATGCTTGCTCCGCGCCGATCAGCCGGCGCACGGTCTGGGCCAGGTCAGCGTGCCACTCCCGGGCATGGCGGTCCAAGATACGGAGCATCGGAGCTGCCACTTGGGCAAATGTCCGTGTGCCGTAGCGGTCCAGCGCTGTCAGGCACGCATCCAGTGCACCCGGCACTGCCCCCGCCTCGATCCCTCGACCAGGGATGCCCCCCTTGGCAGCGAAGTGTTCCCGGGTAGCCAAGCGCGGCGCTGTTCCCAGCCCGCACAGAACTTCCACGACCCGACGGCGGGCATCGTAGATGAGGATCGGCACTTCACCGCCGAAGCAGAATGCGGTACTGTCTGTCACGCTCAAGGCCAGGATGGTGGCCACGGCCGCATCGGCGGCGTTGCCACCACTTTTCAAGATCTCGATGCCGGCATCGACGGCCCCCTGTCCTCCCGCAGCAACGGCTCCGTGAGTGCCGGATCCCTTCCAGTCTGGCAAAGGCTGCGCGGGGGTAGGTGTTGTCGGGAAGACGAGAAACAGACAGCCGGCAAGGAGCAGCCGAACCATGGTGAGGACTCCAGAGACCGTAGTTCTTTGCTACGGACTACCGACTAAGAACAAGCTTTCATGAAAATGATTTTCGTAGCAACGCCAGGCTCTTGGGAACCGCAGTGCGCGGGTCTTCCTTGCCTTCGAACTCCAAAGAGATGTAACCGCGATACTGGTGTTTGCGCAGAATCGCGGCGATCCGATCGTAGTCCAGATCGAGGGTATACCATAACCCTCCGCCGTAATAGGTTTTCGCCTGTACAAAAACGGTCTTGGGTGCGATCTTGTCGAGCTTATCGTAGGGGTCTTCGAGGAAGTTGCCGGTATCCATCAAGATTTGCAGCCAGGGAGAATTGATGGCATTCACGATGCGTAAGAGCCCCTCGGGCGTCCTTCCCAGACCCCAATGATTCTCCAGGGCCAATAACACGCCGCAGCGCTCCGCTGTCTTCAGGCACTTGGTCAGGCCATCGCTGACCCAGCCATAGCCATCTTCGTCGGTGAAGCCGGCACGGGGCGGCTCGATGCCGCGGTGCGCCATCAAGTCATCGAAGCTCTTGCTCGTTCCCCACGTCCCCGTGTTAACGCGCATCGTGGGGATCCCAAGGTTGTAGGCAAGCTCGATGCAGTGATTGGTATGATCGACGTTCTTCTGGCGAAGGGCGGCATCGGGCGACAGGAACCCCTGATGGGTCGAGAAGCCGCACAGATGCATGCCGTGGACAAACATTCGCCGCTTGAGCCGCTGGAGGTATTCGTTCGATTCATTTTGCATCTGGCGGTGCAGGATCTCCACACCATCGAACCCCATATCAGCGGCCAGGTCGATGCAGGTTTCGATGTCCCGCAGGTCCCGATGGCGAAACTGCCAGAACGAATACGTGGAGACGATGATGCGGTTGGGTCGGTGCGCATTCGTCCCTGCAGCGTTGGCCGCACGCTGGGGTTCTTCCGTAGCGACCACGTTGCCGGAAGCCGCCAGCGCCAGTCCGGTAGCCGCCTGCGCGAGGAACTTGCGACGATCGATTCTCATGGGTGCTCCTTTGGAGGGGAGAGGAGTCGTGATGTCCGCAAGCCATGCGGGCCCGGTCGGCCCAAGGCAACCATTAGCGGGAGCCAAAGCGATTCCCCGCGCGTAGGTACACCGTTTTGTCGATGTTGTACTCGATGAACTCGACTCTGCCATCGCAGTACAGCATGTTCAAACCGGCGACGTGGGCGCTTCCGAACCGGTAGCCATCCTGCAAGCCGCGCTTGTCTTGCAGTGGGGGCTCCGCCGTGCAGCGAACGACACAATTGTCCATACCGATGAACATGGCCTCATCGTCCCCTTCATCGTCTTGCGTGGTGTAGCTGGCGGGGTTGAGGTATTTTTCACCCAGCATGAAGGTGTTGCTGGTCCCATTCGTGATGTCGGCGATCTTGATTTCACTCCGCTGGAAAATGACGCCGGTGATATCTTTGGTCGTATACCGGGACTGTTTCCAGAACTGGGGCGTGTCTCCCTCCGCCAGCGATCCCGGTCCCGGACCGTTCTCGTCCCGCAGCTGATCGCCGATGTTGGCCGCGTAATCGGAGCGGGCGATCACCTGGGGAGGACTCGCACAGTTCAAATAGCTCAACCCCTGTTTGTTGAGAAACGGCCCGCCGTTTCGCCGCGTGGGACAATTCATAATGGCGACCGGCATGCCGACGCGCTGGGTGTTGATTTGCAGCTGCTGGGTGCGTGGCAGTCCGGCTCCCCAACTCCGGAGGTTATCTTGCTCCATGAATGTCAGGATCTGATAGATCCAGCCGCCCGGTTGAGAGCTGCCCGTGCCGCGGTCGGGTTCGCCAACCCACCGCTCGCCCCAGCCGCCTCCGGGTAATCGTTTGAACGTCGATTCGTGATTGAGGGCAGCGAGTCCCATCTGCTTCAGGTTGTTGGCGCATTTGAGGCGGTTGGCCGCTTCGCGCACTTTTTGAACTCCCGGCAGCAGAAGACCAACCAGAACGGCGATGATGGCGATGACCACCAAGAGCTCGATCAGGGTAAAGCCGGCAGCGCGACCCGGAGTCGGGCCGCGGGAACCGCCAGACCTTACTCGATGGTCAGGGCACGGTTGTCGTGGCATACTGCAGCTCCTCCAGTTCGATCCTTGGCTTCCAAGGACCGATCCCAAGAATAGACGACTTCTCTCGGCCTACGCGCAAGGATGGGCGGCATTGGGACAGCGTAATCCGGCGCGACCGCTTTCGCAACTAATAAATCCACACAATCCCGGAAAAAGGCGCGGACCTGACTGCCCCAATACGGAAGACGGTTGACGAGGCTGAGCTATTCCAATATTCTTGTTGAGACTGAGTCGCAGTTGCATTAAGGTTGCCTGGTCTTTGCGGAGGAAGGTATGTCCCGTCAGCCAGCGGTTTGTCGATTGGGGTTTACCCTCATTGAGCTCTTGGTAGTCCTCGCCATTATCGCGGTGCTCGTCTCCTTGCTGTTACCGGCCGTTCAAAAAGTGCGCGAGGCCGCCAACCGGACGCAGTGTGTGAATAATCTCAAACAAATCGGACTGGCTTGCCACAGTTACCATGACGCCTATCATGCTCTTCCCCCTGGTTATCTGGCCACGGCGCCGTATCCCGATACGACCCCGGGGTGGGGATGGGGCGCGTACCTTCTACCTTACCTGGAGCACGAAAACCTTTACCGAACAATCAACTTTGGCCATGCGCTGCAACAGAATCCCGCGGTCCTCGGGACGGTTCTGAAAGGCTATCTCTGTCCTTCGGATCAGGTTCCGACCGGACCCTTTGTGATCACCGATTCTACGTTCGAAGTGATTGCATCGGCGGCCCCGTGTAGCTATGCCGCTTGCGTCGGGAGCGATAGCTCGGAAGCCGATGACCCGACCGGCAATGGTGTCTTCTACCGCAATAGCAAAACGCGGTTCGCCGATATCACGGATGGCCTTAGCAACACGAGCATCCTGGGAGACCGGGCCTGGTCGCAGGTCCAGGGAATGTGGGCCGGAGCTCCCAACAATGGGGTTACCCGTGCCGGTCCACGCAACCCTTGGCCCCACGCAGCGGCCTCGGCTCCTGTCCTGGTTCAGGCGCACAACAATTGGATCAACAGCATCACCGATGCCGATGGCGGCTTAGATGACTTTTCGAGTAACCATCCCGGCGGCGCGAATCTTCTCTTTGCAGACGGCTCCGTTCACTTCCTCGGAAGCATAACCAGCGATGGACCGGAGCGTCGGGCCTTTTGGGCGCTGGGCACCCGGGCCGGTGGCGAAATGATCGACGGACCGAACTATTGACAGGCCGAACATCCTGGAGGAACGATGCGCTACGTTGTGCCCCTGGTTGGCCTCACTGTGCTGCTGATTGGATGCGCGAGGACTCCTGCGACGCAGGCCCATGGCAAGCCGGTGAGTTTTTGGGTTCAGGCCTTGCACGATGCGGATGCACGGGTACGGAAAAGAGCGGTGCACTCCTTGGGTAACGTCGGTGCTGCGGACCCGGCAGCCATCCCCGCGTTGATCGAAGCGGTGCAGGACCGGGACGCCAAAGTACGGGGCGAGGCAATCCTGGCGTTGCTGCGGATTGGCCCCGATGCCAAGGAGGCAATTCCCATCCTTACGGAAGCGCAGAAGGACAAGGATCCGCAAGTTCGATCGTACGCGGTCAAAGCCCTGGAGAAGATGGGCAGCGGTCGGTAAATGCTGCCGGATCTTGTTACCGAGTGAGGCACGGGGTACGTAGCCGAAAATTCTCGCGGTCATGATCGAGCTTCTCCGCCAGCAGCAGCGCCGAACCGCTGAGTAGAGCGGTGAAGCCGAAGCGATGGCGGATCGCATCTTTGCATGTGGCCAACCGGCGGGCACGCTCCTCGTCCGGATCGGGAAAAAGGGCCGGCTGCCGTTCCGGAGACCCGAGCGGCGTCAGCTCCACACCCAGCAGCCGCAAGGGAAGCCGCCGCTGATACAGCACCTCGAATCGTTCTCGAACTGCTTCCTTGAGTGCTTCATCGCGATCCGTCGCCAGCCGAAATGTTCCGCGTCCCTCCGCATGTTGGTAATCGCCATAGCGAAGGATCAGCACGAACCCCTTGGCAGCCAGGTCATGGAACCGCATCCAGGCGGCCGCTCGTTCCAGCAAGTAATCGAGCATGGCACGCAGGAATGCTCGATCGGCCACGGGTGGATCAAAACTGGTCCGGCGGCTCACGGACTGCGGCGGTTTACGCGGTTGGACCGGTCGAGGGTCGATACCGTGCGCCTGCTCATGCAAAAGGCGTCCCTGGGCTCTGAACAAGCCGCGCAGGATCGGCACCGGAATGGCCGCGACCTCGCCAACCTGGCGCACATTCAAGCGATCCAGCCGAGCCTCCACTTTGGGTCCTACGCCGGGCAATACCCGCGCCGGCCAGGGAGCCAGATAGCTCTGCTCGTTGCCGGCAGGAACGTTCACGGCTGTTGGCTTCTTCCACTCCGCGCTCTGCGATTTTCGTTGCTTGGCTTCTTTCGTAGCCACGCTGGCGATCAGCTTGCTGCTACCGATGCCAATGGAAACGCTGAGCTGCACTTCATCCTGAATTTGCGTCCCCAGACCGCTGGCCACCTGCGTAATGCCGCCCTGGCGTGTCAGATCCAGGTAGAGGTCATCGAGCGCAGCAACTTCAATCAACGGTGTCTGTTCCTGGCAAACGGCCAGGATACGGCGGGCTGTCTGTTCGTAGCGTGGATATTCGCCGGGAATGACGATCAAGGGACGGCAAAGATGCCGAGCCTCCGCCAAGCGCATGCCGGTGCAGACGCCATAGCGGCGGGCCTCGTAACTGCAACTGGCAACCACCCCCGTGCCCACGGCTACCGGCTTGCCGCGCAGGTTCGGATCATCGCGCTGCTCGATCGAAGCGAAGAACGCGTCGGCATCGAGATGCAGGATGGCGCGGTCGCAAAGGGTTAGCGGCATGACCGAAGACCAAGAGCGGCGTCTGCAGCTGAGAGAACAGAAGCCGCCCAGAAAACTGTGTACTTATGTATACTTATCGGAAGAGGAATTTGTCAAGAGAGAGGGATGAGTGGGTTGTTTCGCGGCGGTTCGCAGAACCGCGCGGTTCCGCGAACCGCCGCGAACGAACTCACGCCCCGTCACTGCAATTGACACATTTCGCCTACCGACTAGAATCCACTCACTCACCGGGACACCTCTCCTTGCTGTTTCCTCCTACATGAAAGTCACGATCGTGTCAGGATCCCAAGACAATTTTGAGGTCAGCCGTACTGACAAGTTACACCACATTGAGCAACTCGGCCTCGATCCCTGGGGAGGACGCTTTGATGGGCATCAGCCCATTGCGCAGATCCGCGCTTTGCCAGCTGATGCGACACCACCGCACCACGTCCGTGCCGCCGGCCGGATTGTGCAGCGGCGCGACATGGGCAAGGCGTATTTCCTCGACCTCAAGGATTGGTCGTCGGATCAAAAGATTCAAGTCCATGTCGGCCAAAAACAGGTGGGCGAAGTCGGCTGGGCGCTGGCCCAGCAATTGGATCTGGGTGACCTCTTGGGCGTGGATGGAGATCTCGGCGTGACACGCAGGGGCGAGCTCACGATTTTCGCCGGCGCGATCCACATGCTTGGCAAGTCACTCCTCCCGCACCCCGACAAATGGAGCGGGATGCAGGACATGGAGTATCGCCTCCGCCATCGGTATCTCGACCTGATTTACAGTCCCGAGGTACTCGAGCGGAGCTTGAAACGGACCAAGATCGTCCACTGTATCCGCAGTTATCTGGATCGCCAGGGTTATTGCGAAGTGGAAACACCGACGCTGCACGCCATCGCCGGAGGGGCGGCGGCCCGGCCATTTACCACGCATCACAACGCCCTGGACATTAACCTGTTCCTGCGGATTGCCCTGGAACTGCATCTCAAACGGCTCCTGGTTGGCGGCATGGAAAAAGTGTACGAGATTGGCCGGGTCTTCCGCAATGAAGGGATCGACGCCAGGCACAATCCCGAATTCACCATGCTGGAGCTGTATCAGGCGTATGGCGACTACCGGACGATGATGGATCTGACCGAGGGCTTGATCGTTGCCTGCGTGGAAACGCTGGGGGGCGGGCTTCAGCTTCCGTACGGGGAACAGACGGTGGACTACACGCCGCCCTGGCAACGGGCCACCTATGCGGAGCTTTTCCACAAGTATGCCGGTGTGCCGATGAGTGATCCGGACGCAGTGCGCGCCGCCGCCGAGCAAGCGGGGCTGACCACTGCCAACAAGCATCCCGATGTCGTCGTGCACGAGTTGTTCGAAGCACGCGTGGAGAATCACTTGGCGGGGCCCGTGTTTGTCTACGACTATCCCGCGGCCCTCTGTCCGCTCACCAAGCGGCGGCGCGACGATCCGACGTTGGCGGAACGATTTGAACTGTACATCCAGGGCATGGAACTGGCCAACGCCTATACCGAGTTGAACGATCCGCAGACCCAGGAAGCGACCTTTCGCATGCAGTTGGCCGGGCTGCCGGAAGAAGAGTCGATGGCACGCATGGATGAGGATTTTGTACGTGCCCTGCGGTACGGCATGCCGCCGGCCGGGGGGATGGGGATGGGCATCGACCGGTTGGCCATGCTCCTGACCAACACAACGTCGATCCGCGATGTGATCCTGTTTCCGCTCTTACGGCCGGAAAAGAAGTAACCGGGGATCCGTTATGTACAAACTGTTGCTCTGTTGGCGTTATCTGGTGAGCCGCTACTTGGCGTTGGCGTGCATCATCAGCATCATGTTGGGCGTTGCCACGCTGATCGTGGTCAACAGCGTGATGGCCGGGTTCAGTACCAAGCTCAAGGATCGCCTGCACGGCCTACTCTCGGATGTGCTCGTGGAATCGCTGGTACACAATGGCTTCGACGATCCACAAGAAAAAATGCAGCGCATCTGGAATTCGCCCATCGGTAACAAGATTGCGGCCATGACGCCGACGATCGACATCCCCGGGCTGATCCAGATCACGTACCACGGCATGCCGATGCCACCGCGACCGGTGCGTCTCATTGGCATCGACCCGAAAGGGCGCGCCAACTTGGGCGGCTTCAAGGAGTATTTGACGGATCCGCGCAACCGGGAAAACCCCTCGTTCGAGCTGAGTCCCGAAGTCCAGCGGCTGCATGACGAGAAGTATGGCATCCCGATCACGCTTCCCCCTATGGTCGAGCCGATCGGACCCGATGGCCTGCCGCCGCCCGAGCCCGTTCCGGACGAGCCCAAAGTCCTACCGAATGTATTCGTGGGATATGCCATCGCCAATTACCGAGCTCGCCATGTCAGCGCCAACGATCCGAATAAAGACGTTACCGTCCTGGAGCGGGGCGATGAAGCGATTCTGATCACAGTGAGCGGGGAGTTGATTCATGGCCAAATGCTCAGGCCGGTTGATGATCGAGTCGTGGTCGCGGACTTCTTTAAATCCGAGATGAGTGAGTACGACGCCCAAAACGTCTTCGTGCCGCTCGATTGGCTCCAGCGAATGCGGACCATGCAGAACCGAGCCACCACGCTGCAAATCCGGCTGAAGGACTACCGCGAGGCCCCCGAGGTTGTCCAGGGACTGAGAGAATTGTTTCCGCCGCCGCCGGAAAGCAGCTATTTCGTGGAAACGTGGGAAGGCAAACAGGGTACGATCCTCGCAGCCATCGCCACGGAACGGGGCCTGCTAAACGTATTGCTGTTCATGATCATCGGCGTGGCGGGGTTCGGCATCCTGGCTATCTTTGCAATGATCGTGGCCGAGAAGAAACGCGACATCGGCATTCTCAAGGCACTGGGAGCTTCGAACGGCGGCATACTTCGCATTTTCATCGGCTATGCCTTGCTGCTGGGGCTGGTCGGAGCGGCGCTGGGCACGCTTCTCGGCCTGGTCATCACGATCCACCTGAATGATATCGAGCAGTTCTTGGGACGGCTGACAGGGGAAGAGATGTTTCCACGGGACGTTTACTATTTTGATCAGATCCCGACGAATATTCAGCCGTGGATGGTGGCGCTGGTGAACTTGGGCGCGGTCGTCATCGCCGTGGTGTTCAGCGTCCTGCCCGCCCTGCGGGCCGCGCTGCTACATCCGGTGCAAGCGTTGCGCTATGAGTAGGAAAAACATTGATAATGAGAAATTGAAAATCGAAGAAGCATGAGCATCTTCCTGTTGGCCGGTGCCGGGTTCGGTTTCGGTCCGTTTTTCAATTTCTCATTTTCAATTTCCGACTGGAGACAATCCTTATGCGGGAGTCTGTTTCTCTGCTGTCCGCCACCAATTTGCACAAGACCTACCGCAAGGACGCGGTCAAGGTGCGGGTGCTGCGCGGGCTGGACTTAGAGGTGGGGTCGGGCGAATTCCTCAGCATTGTCGGCGTGTCCGGCTCCGGCAAGAGCACCCTCTTGCACCTGCTCGGAACCATTGATCGGCCCGATGAAGGGAGCATCCGGCTCGACGGAAAACGCATCGACGATTTGCCGGCCGAGCAGCGCGACCTGCTGCGGAACCAAACCTTCGGTTTCATCTTCCAGTTCTATCACCTTCTCCCAGAGCTAAATACCCTGGAAAATGTCTTGATTCCGCAGATGATCAAGCATTCCACCCTGAGCTGGCTGCGGCACCGTCACCCCGTGCGAGAGCGGGCCCTGGAACTGCTGGAGCGGGTCGGCCTGAGTCAGCGGCTGAAGCATCGGCCATGTGAGTTATCCGGCGGCGAGATGCAGCGCGCCGCCATCGCCCGCGCCCTGATCAATCAACCGCGAATCCTGCTGGCCGATGAGCCGACCGGGAATCTCGACGCCGGGACGGGGGGCGAAATTGTCCAGCTCTTGCGTGACTTGAACCGTCGCGACGGGCTCACTATCATCATGGTTACGCACAATTTGGAGATTGTCGCCGATACCGACCGGGTCGTCCGGCTGGTAGCGGGCCAGGTGGAACGGACACCGCAAGCCATTTGCGATTTTTGAATTCCCATTGGAATGTTCAAAATCGCTCTTCAACCATCAAGAATCCCATGACGCCACGCATCTACATCAATGGCAAACTATTCGACAAGGCGGACGCCAAGATCAGCGTGTATGATCACGGGCTGCTCTATGGCGATGGGGTTTTCGAGGGGATTCGGGTTTATAGCGGCAAGGTGTTTCGCCTCGCGGAACACATTGCCCGGCTTTACGAGAGCGCCCGCAGCATCCGGCTAGAGATCCCGCTGAATCGGCAAGAGATGGAAGAGGCAGTGCGGAGCACTGTCCAGGCGAACAACAAGCGCGACGGCTACATCCGATTGCTGGTCACGCGGGGAGCCG
>DATGIQ010000256.1:0-20034 GCA_035295665.1 Gemmataceae bacterium
TGGGCCAGGATGCGGCCGTCGTAATCGACGATCATGCTGCCGCCCGGCCAGCTAAACGGTGGGTAATGGTGCGCCTGGGCCCCCTGGTTGGCGGCAACGACATAGGCCAGGTTTTCCAGGGCCCGACAGCGGTTAACCAGCGTCCACCAGTCCATAGGAGGCGTCGCGCCCCAGGGATCCATGTAAGCCGAAACGCGGATCAACACCTCGGCACCGGCCAGGGCCAATTGGCGGATTGCCTCTGGAAAGAGCCAATCATAACAGATGGCCACGCCCAGCCGACCGATCTCCGTTTCGGCAACGGGAAACAGTTCCTCCGGGTAACCCGGGAGATCATGGGGACTCGCATGCACCTCCCACGGAATCCAGGGATGGACTTTGCGATAGCGCGTCAACAACCCGTCGGGTCCGATCAAGCAGGTTGTATTGAACACGTGGCCCGGGTAGCGATCGTCGCGTTCCAGGAAGCTGGCCGTTTGGATGTAGATGCCGTGCTGGCGTGCCTTGTGGTGGTAGCGCTCCGTGTAGTCGTTTGGGATGGGCACGGCCAAGCGATCGAGCAGCTCCTCCACGGTCGGGTAAATCGGTGCCGCATGGCCGAACTCCGGGAACACGACCAAGCGTACGGAAAAAAACGGCGCATAGCCCAGGACGGCCCGGTCAATCATCGCCAGCATGGAATCGACCTGGGAATGGATTCCGCTACGGTCCCGAGGGTTGGGCAGGTCCGTCTGACACGCGGCGGCATAATAACGGACGTCGGCAGCCATGATTGTTGCGTCCTCCCGGCGGCGATTTACATCGCGGGCTTCTGGATCTCCGTGTCCTGGAAGGGAACGCCGATCACCGCGGTGGCGGCATACTCGCGTCCATGGACCTCAACCAGACCGCGGCGTACCTGCACGTGCCAAAGGAGCTGGCCCCGGAAATGGGTCAGGAGTCTCCCAACATGATCCTCTGGATCGGTGCAAACCAACGTTGCCAACTGCTCTCCCGGCTGGAGGGTTTTGTACTGTTGCCCTTCGATCGTGTCTCGTTCCTGGGGCCGCTGGCTCGGGCTCCACGGCAACGGTCCTCCCCAGAGCCGATCCCGGCCAATCTCCAGGCACGTATAGGGCTTCTTGCCGCTGGAAAGGCCTTTCCAACTCCGGTCGAAGAACGGATCGGTCGGACTGAAGACGACATCCTGGGAAATGTTGTGCACCAGCAAATGCAAGACCAGCGAATCGTCGCCGGCCGGCTCCGGTACAAATCCCGGCCGGCGAAATACCAGGCGGCGCAACTCGACATGCTGCGGCGTGATTTCCAGGTCGCCCAGCCGGATGGTCTGTCCCAGCTCGACCTTCAGCTTTTGGGGCAGACCGCGGTCGGGGGCCACACGGTCGGAAATGATCACGGCTTGTTTTTGGTGTTTGGCCCCTTTCAGGTCGCCCTCGCGGTCCGGCAACACCTCAAACGGATCCCACGCTTGCGGCCGCATCAACAGGATCGCCACCGCAATCGTGGCCAGTATGGAGTACGAAATGAGCGGCACCAACACCAAAGCGATGAACACGCCGCTCTGCATCCCGCGGTGTACGGTCCGTCGGGGAATGGCCGAGGAAAACGTCTCCATCGCCAAGGCCGCGCCGGGATCGATGCCCGATCCGGACGCGGGCGGGGAGGGATCGTGCTCGGCCGGCGTTACCAGAACCGGCGATCCGACCTGAGCATCCATCTGCTGAGCAGCGTTGCCGTTGGTGACCGCGATTTCCAACATCCCATTGCTCGAAACCAGAGCCACTGCTGTCCCGGGCTCGGCTTCGGCGTAGGATCGGACGCGCTGCCAGATTTCCTGGCCGGCCACTTGAATGCGGGGCGTGCCGGTCACCATCGCCAAGGACTCGCCAGGAATGTTCGTGATCAGATTCCCAAAGTGGTCGACGAACAGCACCTCACCAGCCAGGCGTCCCGGTTCCAGTGTTGGTTTGGGGAGCTCGCACCGGACCCATGCTTCAACCTGCGGTCCCAGGGTACGCGGATCGGCGCCGACGCTGAGATGGCCGGCGACCGACGCCAGGATATCTCGGCCATGAAATGTGGCACTCACCGGATGCCGCCAGTAACGCGGCTCCGCAAGGCGAAGGACCAGGGGTGCCGAATTGGCCAACGAGATCAATTCGGTCCAGCAACCGTTGTCGGGGACGAGCAGTCGATGCCCGGCTACTTCGACATAGAGGAGCGCACGCTCCGTCCCCACGCCGGGATCGACGACGATCACATGGAGCGCGTCCGGGGGAAAATGAGGGACGGCACCGGACAGGAAATAGGCTGCATACGCAAGATTTTGCGGTGGAATCTGGTGACTCAAATCGAGTATCCGAGCACTCCGATTGATGCCGAGGATCACCCCCTTCATGGCCGCGACGTAGGGGGACTCTTCGCCAAAATCGGTGGTGAGCGTGATGATCGGGTCAGACATAGCTTGGTAGCCAACCTCATCTTCCTCTCGTTCCCAAACTCGGTTTGGGAACGGCAAGGCGGGAAACTCCGTTTGCCGAGAAGGTAGCAATCGCGAAACGGAGGTTCGCAGCGTGCGTTCCCGAACCGAGTTTGGGAACGAGAGGAAAAGCAAGGGCGAGGCACCGCACTCCAACGCGGAACATAAATCCTCACCGAAAATGCTCTTTGACCAGCCGGCGGAAGGCATTCAGATCGCGCACCTGATGCACTGCTGTTCGGAACGCTCCAAAGTCAGGCACAAACTTGGCAAAATAGCAACTGGTGCGGGGCACACGCCGCAGGGCAACGTGCGATCCATAATAGCGGAATTCGCCCTCCACCAGCCGCAGAAGGACTTGGCCACGTTCGCTGGGCAGCGGGCCACGAATGCCTACGTTCCCTTGCAGCAAGGCCCGTGCTTGCCGAAAGATCCACGGATTCCCAAGGCAGCCGCGGCCGATGGCCACGCCATCGGCCCCCGTTTCACGCAGGAAGCGAAGGGCGTCCTCGGCTTGCCGAACGCCGCCGCTGCCGAGCACCGCCATCCGCACCGCTTGCTTAACCCGTGCAACGACGCTCCAATCCGGTCCGCCGACGTACGCTTGGGCCACGCTTCGCGCATGGATATCGACCGCGGCGGCCCCTGCCTCTTCCGCCGCGCGTGCCACAGTGACGGCGGTCTCATGCTGACCGTCCGGACCACTACGGATTTTGAGCGTGACCGGGATCGACACCGCCCGAACGACCGCAGCCACGATGCGGCCGATGGCCGGCGGGTCACTGAGCAAGGCTCCTCCCTCGCCGCGGTTCAATAACCGGCGAATAGGGCATTCAAAATTCAAATCAACGAGATCGAAGCCCCGCTCCTCGACGACCCGGGCCGCTTCCGCCATGATCGCCGGATCGGCGCCGCTGATCTGTCCGGCACGGGGCGTTTCTTGGGGCGTGGTGTGCAAAATCCGCAGCGCCCGGCGCTCGCGTCGGGCCACACCGGCCGCATCCACGCGCTCCGTGCAGACGAGGCTGGCGCCGAACTCCTTCATCAGTAGCCGAAACGGATGGTTCGTGTGCTCCTCCATCGGAGCCAGCGAGATGGGATGAGCCAGGCGAATTGGGCCGATCGTGCGTTCGCCGCCGAACCGTCTAGCGACCGCCGCGGGAGTTGCGACTGGCGGGAGAGGCTGGTCGGCCCCAACGTCATTTTGCGCGGCTAAGATATTCACCGGTGCGAGTATCGACAGCCACCATTTCGCCGATGCCGACGAACGGCGGCACGGTTATCTTTAGGCCCGTTTCCAAAATGGCAGGTTTGTACTGGGCAGCCGCGGTCGCTCCTTTGACGGATGGCTCGGTCTCGACGACTTTCAATTCAACCGTGGCCGGCAGTTCGAGACTCAGGGGCTTCCCCTCGTACATGATCACATGGGCCTTTTCCCCTTCTTTGAGGTAGAGCATCAATTCTCCGACCAGCTCGTGCTGGAGGTGGTACTGGTCGTAGGTCTCGCTGTCCATGAAAACATAGCTGTCGCCATCTTTGTAGAGGTATTGCATCTCGCGCTTATCGAGGTACGCCTGCTCGACCTTGTCCTGGGGACGGACGCGGTTGACGGCGATGGAGCCGGTCTTCAGGTTCTTCAACTTGAGTTGCAGAATAGCCCGCCAGTTCCCCGGCGTGTTCAAATCACGGTCCACCACCGTATAAAGCTGGCCGTCATCGCCGACAATTACCATGCCCTTGCGGACCTGGCTATACTCAATGGAAGCCACGAATACCTCCGTCGATTTGAAAAAAGACTTCCGGGGCACCGATGCAGAAATCCAAATACTCAGACTATCAAAAAGCTGAAGAATTGAGAAGAGAGTCTGACCAACTGAGTAACCTGGGCGCCCTACGGGTTTTCCGACTGGGCGTCCGCTTGGCATCGCATCAAGTTGCGATTTCACGGCAGCGCACCTAGACTGAACTCTGGTCTCGATCCTCATGAGGGGCATCCATGCCGGCACGTGTCGTTCTGGCCATGAGCGGCGGAGTGGACAGTTCCGTGGCCGCCTATCTCTTGAAGCAGCAGGGGTACCAGGTCATCGGCCTGTTCATGCGCACCGGGGCCCACGGTGCCGAATCCGACCGCCAACCGGCCCACAAGAAGGGCTGCTGTAGCGCCCTGGATGCCGGAGATGCCCGCCGCGTCGCCGACCGGCTGGATATTCCATTTTACGCCCTTGATTTCGAAGCCGATTTCGGGCGCATTATCGACTACTTCACGGACGAATATCTGGCCGGCCGGACGCCCAACCCTTGTGTGGTGTGCAATAGCTGGTTGAAGTTCGGCAAACTCTGGTGGTATGGCCGGCAACTCGAAGCCGACTACATCGCCACCGGCCATTATGCCCAAGTGGCAACTGTCGCCGGTCAACCCCATCTGGAACGAGCAGTCGATTTGGAAAAGGATCAATCCTACGTTCTGTTTGGCTTACAGCGCAATATGCTGACGCGTCTCCTTTTCCCTGTGGGCGGCTATCGCAAGGAGCAGATCCGGTCCCTGGCCCGTGCCGCCGGATTGGGACTGGGCGATAAACCGGATAGTGTAGAAATCTGTTTCGTCCCCGACGGCGACCACGGCGCGTTGATTCGTCGCCGCCGGCCCCAGCTCGCTACCTCCGGCCATATCGTCGATACCGGCGGCAAGGTGTTGGCTGAGCACGGCGGCATCGAAAACTTTACGATCGGGCAGCGCAAGGGGCTCGGTTTCGCAGCCGGCCAGCGCCGTTATGTCCTTCGCATCCTCCCTGAGGAGCACGAGGTTGTCGTGGGGAGTCGCGAAGAATTGCTGGCTCCGAGTTTGCTCGCTTCCCGCGTCAACTGGCTGCTCGACGAGCCTCCGTCCCAACCGCTGCGCTGTTGTGCCAAGATCCGCTATCGACATCCAGCAGCTCCGGCCGAGGTTCGGGTGCGGCCGGACGGCACGGTCCGGGTGGACTTTGTCGAGCCGCAAAGCGCAATCACACCGGGACAGGCGGTCGTCTTCTACGATGGTCCCCGGGTCCTCGGCGGCGGCTGGATTGAGGCAGCCCTGCCATGCTAGGAGTTGCACGCTCATTGGGCGATGGCTTTCCTCGGACCTGGCATCCGCGTATCGTAACGGATATGGACAGACAGGGAACGCACATTGAGCAACCAGGAGCGGCCAATCCGGCCCAAGCTGGTCCGCCGCCTACTATCGAGGAGGTCTTTCGGGACCATGCGCCGCGCATCTACAACTTGGCCCTGCGGATGCTCGGCAATGAGGCGGATGCGGAAGATGTAACACAGGAAGTGCTCCTCCAGCTCGTCCGCAAGCTCGATACGTTTCGGGGAGAATCCGCGTTTCCGACCTGGCTCCATCGGATCACGGTGAACGCGGCCCTGGCGTACCGTCGCAAACGGGCTTCCCGCGAACAGCATCATGTCCATGATCCGCTGGACACCTTGTTCGAAGAAGGCAAGCACGCAGCGCCGGTCCGCAATTGGTGGATTCAACCCGACAAGGCGGCCGTCGACAAAGAGACCCAGCGCCTCATCGAACAAGCAATTGCAGGCTTGCCCGAGATTTATCGGGATGTTTACGTCTTGGCGGATGTCGAAGGGTTGGCAAACTCCGAAATCGCCGATATGCTCGGATTAAGTGTGCCGGCGGTGAAGAGTCGTCTGCACCGAGCCCGATTGCTGATGCGCAGCGCCCTGGCTCCCCACTTCGAAGAGGTGCCGGCATGATGACTTGCCGCGAGCTGACCGAGCTGCTTCTCGAATTCGTTGCGGGGGAATTGTCCCAGGAGCAAATTCAGCAGATCAAAGACCATCTTGACGACTGTCCTCCTTGCGTCGCAATTCTCCAGACGTATCGCTTGACCGTCCAACTGACACGCCAGCTTCCCTGTCACGCCTTGCCTCCACCTTGTGAGCAACGACTGCGTGCGGCCTTGGCAGAACAGTGGAAGCAGCAACTCTCCGGCAACGCCTAGAAGGCGAGCGATCGCTATCTGTCGCCTGCACATCAGAACAGCTGATCGCGCAAGCGCCAGCTGCTACAATCGAACCCCGGTTCGATTCCCTTGGGTTTTAGCGCGATTGGCTCCGCCATGAAGCTATCCCGTCACCAACGCTTACCGCTTGTTCCCCTGCTGCAGACTTACCGCGCTTCCGGCATCCCGGGATTGGATGAGCTCGCAACGCTGCCCGGTCTCGGTGTGCGGTTCCGGACAATCCAGGCGGCGCGGACGAAATTCCTCAACGAAGATTTCCTGGACAGCGCTCACGAAAGTGCGTTCGAGGCTGCGGTCGTCGGCTTCTATGAGCAATGCGTGCCCTTGCCCCTGCACAGCGAGACCCTTCGCCGCCGGGCCGCGATTGTACGCCACGGCCTGGACCACCTGCTCCGCTGTGCGGAACCTCTTCCCCAGAAGCTCGAGCGTTGCCTGGCAGCCAATGGCCCTTATCACGTCAGCGGTCTCGGTCCGACATTCTGGTCGGCCCTGGTCCAAGCGCTCGATTCGGTGCGTCACCCTGCCTGGACCCCGGCGGTCCTCGGCGGTCTAGCACGGCTCGGTTTGGCGCGTTGGCGGCAACACGATCGACCGGCACGCGTTTATTCCGCGATCCAAGATGCCTACGCCCATATCCGTGAGCAGGAACCTTCCCTGTCCGCTTCGCACATCGAGCATTTTCTCAACTTGGTCGCCACTATGTGTGGTCGCGATCTCTGGTCAGGAAAGGAACGCCTGGCGACGGAAAGTGGCGGCTGCGACCTGAACGATCTGCTTCGGCAGGAACGATCCCGCGTCCCACTGCGGCGCCGCTTGAAGGAACGGGGCCACCTCTTCCATGAAGCCCGGCGCGAGCTGGAAAAAGGATTGGCGACCCAAGATGGGCCTCGTATCGGCACGGCCCTGATGTTTACCGATCCAGACGATGGCCGGCGACCCCGCTTTGACTCCAAGCGCCACGCTGCACTTTTGGCACTCTGGGTCGGCCGGCTGTGGGAAGCCCAGGATCCTTATGAAATCTTGGAAGCGTTTTGGAATTCCGATCCCATCCCAGGTGCTGGGCTCTGGCTTCCGGCGGCGGTGCTCCATTTGCGCGATGCCCGCTGTTTCCAGCCCTGGGGCGAGCGGATCCGGCAACGTTATGCCCCGCTGGATGACAGCCTGGCTTTTGCCGAATCGACCGTGCAACGCTATCGACTCTTCAACGAAGCAGCCGCTTCCCTCTGCGATCGCTACCAGGTCCATCCGCTGGAAATCTCCTCCTTGCTGTCCGCGCTGGCAAATGCCCATGAGGATTCTGCCGGGGTGTGGCCGACAGGAGGAGTACAGTTCGGCGGTTTCTGCGGCGATACGTTTCGCTTCCTGGCCGAGCTCGCTGCCAATAATTGCCGCAGCTGGATGGAGCAGCAGCGCGGGCGGTACCGGTTCGCCGTTCGGGAACCGCTGGTCGAGCTCTGCCAGGCGATGGCGAAATCCTACATTGAGCCCGTGCTCCATGGCCGGCATGGCTGGCGCATGGAGACCGCGGCCCGCACGGGCCGGTCGCTCACGAGCATCTGCAAAAATGACTACGGCCGGTCGGCGCCCTATCACACGGCTCTCTGGATTACGTTTTTCCGCCCCCGCCGTCCGGATAAGTTTCAAAATGCGAATCCCGAACAGGAATCGCTGCCCGGGCGAAACGGCGTGCAATTCTTCATCCGGCTCGACGCTGCCGGTGTTCGTTATGGCTTGCGCCTGGCACCGACAAGCCGTGAAGATGAAATCCGCTTCCGGCGAAATATCGCGGAGCAAGCCGAACCGCTCGTTCGCCTCCTTTCGGAAAACGGAGCGGCCGCGGAATGCCACTTCGGCGACGAGGGCGAACCCGCGGCGGCCGTTCGACTGGCACAAGCGGAGGACTTGCAACGCTGGGCCGAAGGCAAGGCGATGGTTGCTTTCAAAGCGGTTCCTGCTGCGGACTCGCTGGCCACAGCGAGCGCGTTGGCCGGCGACATCCTCCTCACCTTCGACCGCCTACTCCCACTCTATGCCTGTGTGGCGGAGCCGGAACCCCAAGGAGAATGGGACGCCCAAGCCACGTTTGTCTCCCCCAACGACCGATTCAGCACCGCTGATTTTTGTCGTGCCACCTACCTGGATGCTGACTGGCTACGGCGTGTCCGCAGCCTGCTGGACCTCAAACGTCAGCTCATCCTTCAGGGCGTGCCAGGCACCGGCAAGACTCATGTGGCCCGCAGTCTCGCCCGGGTCCTGACTGCCGGCCGGGAAGAGGCGGTGCGGCTGGTACAATTCCATCCGGCGTACAGCTACGAGGAGTTTGTCGAAGGGATCCGCGTGCGCTCGGTCGAGGTCAATGGCCGGCAAGATTTGACCTATCCCGTGGAAGATGGTCTGCTGTGTGCGCTCGCCGCCGAAGCGAGCCGACGGCCGGATCAGCCTTTCGTGTTGATTATCGACGAGATCAACCGAGGCAACCTGCCGCGGATCTTTGGAGAGCTCCTTTACCTTGTGGAGTACCGCGGCGAAACGGTGCGGCTGCTTTATTCCAAGCGCGAATTTCACTTGCCGTCCAATTTCTACCTGATCGGCACGATGAACGCGGCCGACCGGTCGGTAGCACTGATCGATCAGGCGCTACGGCGGCGATTCTCATTCCTGGACATGCTGCCCGATGCCGCGGTCTTGGCCGGCTGGCTGGAGCGGCATCCGCCCAGAGAGGGTACGGAATTCATCGCTCAGGTCGTGGCACTTTTCGATCGTCTCAATACTCGGTTGCGGCGCGATCGGGGACCGCAATTCCAAATCGGTCACAGCTACTTCATGGTGCCGGACTTCGATCGACCCCGCTTGCAGGTGGTCTGGGATCATCATGTCCAGCCACTCCTGGATGAGTATTTCCATGGCCATCCCGAGCTGGCTGCTGCATATGCCCTGGACCGATTGCTCGGTGGCGGTCGGCGCGTCCCGGCTAACCGAAGACGTCCTGTGAGCGTGTCGAGGTAAGCATGGGAGCGGGCATCGAGCCGTCAACGGTAGTCCTGACCGAGCGCAGGACAACAATTTGCCGGCTTACCCGGCCGGATGTCGATTTCCTCCTGAGCGCGCACCGTGCCTCTATCGATCTGCTCCCCGCGGGACGACGAGGCCAGTACCGCTTAACGCCCAAGGGGCATGTGGGCATCGTGGTCTGCCCAACGTGCCGGCTCCTGATTCGGCCCAAGATCCCGATCGGGAATCTGTTCCATCTGCTCGATCCTACCGGCCCCGTGCCGACTGCGCTGGACCAAAGCACGCCGTCGGCAGGAGCGGAGGGGCTCGATTTTCTTGCCGGCCGGCTGGCACACCTACTCCAGGAGCGGTCCATCCTGGGGCTGCACCGAGCCTATCGAGAACGTGCCGATCGAGGCCCGTTTCTTCAGGGCCAGCTCGATCTTCCAGCCCAGCTCAACGGTCGGGACAGACGCAAGGATCAGCTTCATTGTCGATTCGAGGACTTCACGGCGGACGTGCCATGCAACCAGATTCCAAAGGCAACGGCCGAGCGGGCCCTGCGCTCGCCGCTGCTGGGTGCGACCGTACGCAGCAGCTTGCGCCGAGCCCTGGAACCGTTTGCCTCGGTTACGTCGATTACCTTAGATCGGGACAGTTTTGCCACGGCTACAACCGATCGTCTGAACGAAGAGTACCGGCCGCTTCTCGATCTCTGCCGGATCCTTCTGGATAGCCTGGGTCCTGGGGAGCAATCCGGAGCGATAGCCTGCCCGGCCTTTTTGCTTGATATGGAAAAGGTGTTTGAACGCTACGTGACGGCAGCGGTGGCCCGTGTCGTGGCGGGGAGTTCGCACATCACCGTTTCGGTGCAACCGCTTCATGTGGCCAACCGGTCGGAAGCCAACCTGCCCGACATCCAGTTGCGTCCCGATTTCACAATTGCGGTCGACGGCCGGCTCGCACTGGTCGGCGACGCCAAGTGGAAGAGCCTGATCGGATCGCCGCTGGTGACCGCCGATCTTTACCAGGTGATTACGTACTGTGCGGCCCTGGGCGGGGTCAAGCGTGGCCTGCTCGTCTATCCAGGGCGACGGGATCGGGTCTGGAGTTATGATTTGCCGCGTGGGTCCATGGCGGTGGAAATCCGGACGTTGCGCGTGACCGGGAAGCGCGCGGACTGTGCGCGGTCATTGCGGCGTTTGGCGCGATCGGTGCGAAACCACAAGTGTGCTTGACGGCACCCAGTTCCACCTGACTGCCACGGCTGCGTGGACGCTGTGATCGTGGATGCGGTCTGGGCCTATTTTCCGCGGCATTATGCAGGCCGGCCGAGAAGCGTCTGCACCGCGGTAGCAATCCGCGCAAAGACATCGGTCCACTGGCCCCGTTCGCGCTGGCGGAACAAGCGCATGCTCGGATACCAGGGAGAATCCTCCCGGCCCTGTAGCCAGCGCCAGTCCGGGGCGAAGGGGAGAGCCACCCAGACCGGGATCGCCAAGGCACCCGCCAGATGCGCCACCGCAGAATCCACGGTCACGACCAAATCCAGGTGCTTCACCAACCCTGCCGTGTCCGCCCAGTCCTCAATTCGATTCCCCGCATCAAGAATCTGCCAGTCCTGGGGCAGCCGGCTGAGCTGGTCGGCTCCGGGGCCCTTTTGCAGACTGACTAACCGGACCCCGCTCAGGGCCACCAGGGGAGCGAAGGTTTCGACCGGAACTGACCGAAAGCGATCCCGCTTGTGCTCGCGGCTTCCCTGCCAGGCAATGCCGATCTTGAAGCCGTCCAGCTTGCTCAATTCCCGGCGCCAGCGTTCCACGGGATCAGCCTTGGTGCGGAGATAGGGAACCTCGGCGGGGATCGTGGCCGGCGTCGTTCCCATGAGGCCCGGCAGGCTCAACAGGGGGGCGTACACATCAAACGGTGGCGGGGTTTCGCCCGGGCCAAGCAGGCCGTCGATCTCGGGTCCCTCGCGTAACAGCTGGTGCAGCGAGCGCGGGCACATCACGAGAACTCGGCCGCCGCCGCGGCGGACAAGAGGCACGTAGCGGATAAAGTGCAGTGTGTCCCCCAGGCCCTGCTCGGCGTAGAGCAAGATCGTGCGTCCCTGTAATGGCGAGCCATCCCAGCGGGGTTGATGGAAATTCGGAGGCGTAAACTCCGGACAGAGCCAGCGCCATTGGTACTCCGGCCAACCGCGGGTAAAATCACCCTGCGTGAGCCAGGCGATGGCCCGGTTTTTGTGGGCCTCGGCGTAATCGGGTTTGAGCCGGACCGCTTCGGCATAGCATTGCAGGGCTTCGTCCACCCGCCCCAATTCCACGAGCACCACGCCCAAGTTGCTATGTGATTCGGCGGCCGCGGGCCGGAGGCGCAGCGCTTCGCGGTCGGCGGCCAAGGCAGCTTCCAGCTGCCCCAGCTCCATGAGCACGCCGCCCAGGTTACTCTGAGCCCCGAAATCGTTGGGGGCCAGCCGTACCGCTTCCTGGTAGCACGTTGCCGCTTCTTCTAAGAGCCCTTTTTCCCGCAGCGCATTGCCGAGGCTGAAGTGGGCATCGAACAGTTCGGGCCGGAGTTCGATGGCCCGTCGCAAGGCGGCGATCGCCTCATCCAGGCGGCCCTGCCGCGCCAGCAATTTGCCCAGGTTGGAATGCCCCTCGGCAAGGTCGGGTCGGAGCCGGATCGCCTCGCGGAAACTGCTGAGCGCTTCTTCTACCCTTCCTTGGCTCACGAAGGAAACACCCTGGTTGTTCCATTCCTCGGCAGAGCGTGGGCTGGTGCTGAAGGAGACCGCGGCTATTCGCTGCATTCGCTCTAGCTCCTGGATAGCCTTGGCCAAATTGGCGTGCGCCTCACCGTAATTCGGCTTCAGCCGCAGGGCCTCTTGGAAAGAGGCGACAGCCAGGTCAAATCTTCCCTGCTGGGCGCGGACAACACCGAGATGATTATGAACCTCTGGAAAGCCTGGCCGAAGACGCAACGAGTGCTCCAGCTGGACGACGGCTTCATCCACCCGGCCCAGGGCCTGGCAGGCGGCCCCGAGCAGGTAGTAAACATGGGCATTTTTCGGATCAGCTTGGAGAATTTGCCGGTAGATCGGAGCCGCTTCTTGCAGATGGCCAGCTTGGTGATGGCGCACTGCGATCTGCAGGGCTTCGGCAAGGGTGATTTCTTGGCCAGGCTCAATGCGTTGCCCAGCGGTCGGGGAGGCCTGGGGGCTGGATTCCATCAGTTCGACTCACGGCGGTTGTAGGAGAAGGTCCGGGTCAACTAGATCACTATACACAATCAACCAGCGTACACGCCTGAAGCGCGGGTGAAGGATGGTGCGGTCCTTCGCTCGCGTTTCAGGCGTGTACGCCGCCGAATCACGCACGCGGATATGCCTCGATTTTAGCCTGCTCTTGCCAAGGAGCAAGACGTGGGAAGTCCGGCGAACTGCCGCGAAGCCAGCAGATGCCTCTGCGCGTTCTGCTGCTACAATAGCGTTTCCAGATCGCCCGCCCACCGAGCGGAACCTAGAGCGGATGAATCGACCCGAGAACGCCGCCATTCCTCATCCCCCGGCCCCGTGGTCTGTCGCTCTCGCCTTTGGCCTGGTCTATCTTTCCTGGGGAACCACCTACCTGGCCATCAAGAAGGGAGTTCAAGTCTTTCCGCCGGCCCTGTTCGGAGGATCGCGTATTGCCTTGGCCGGTTGTCTCCTCATGGCTTACCTGGCCCTTCGCCGGCAACCTCTGCGGATGCCGGTGCGCGATTTCCTTTGGACGGCGTTGGTGGGCGTCCTCCTGTTCGTGGGCGGTAATGGTTTGATCACGGTGGGAGAAAAATTCGTGGCTTCGGGAGTCGCTTCCGTCCTGGTGGCGACCACGCCCTTGTGGATGGCGCTGCTGGAAATGCTCTGGCCTTGGGGGGAACGCCTGCGCGGGCGCGGCTGGGTCGGGCTTTTCATCGGCTTGGCCGGAGTGTTGCTGCTGCTGGCGCCGCGGTTACAGCGGCCGGCCAGTTTGTGGGAGGACGCCGGCCCGCTCCTCGTGCTGGGTTCTTCTTTTGCCTGGTCGATCGGCTCGTTCATTCTTCGATACCCGCGTTTGCGCGGCCCCCATCTGACCGTCGCTGCCTACCAGATGCTCGTGGGTGGCCTCGGCTTGGTATTGATTGGGCTGCTGGCCGGAGAAACCGGGGCCCTCGAACTCGAGCGCATCACACCGGTGGGGATCTATGCCTTTTTCCATCTTCTGGTCTTCGGTTCGCTCATCGGCTTTGTTGCCTACAACTGGCTGCTCGGACACGTGTCGGCGGCGCTGGCGGGGACGTATGCGTATGTCAATCCGCTGGTGGCCATCCTGGTCGGATGGTTCATGGATCAGGAGCCGATTACCGGGTGGATCCTGGGCGGCATGGTGGTAATCCTGGCAGGGGTGGCGCTGGTTCGTGGCGGCGGATCGCCCCGGACTCCGAAGGCAACCACACTAGCCCTGGAAAAAACAGCGCCGACGCAGGCGAACGGGCCGATCGCTTCGCAGCGAGTTGCTGCCCGCGCTGCCGACGCGCCGCAGGGATCAGAAGCGCGCGGACGGAAGATCCGCCCCGCGAAAGGTGGATAGGAATCTCAGGTGCCGTACCGGGCCACGATTTTTCCAATGACGCTGTAGGCCTGGCCCTCCTTGATTCCATAATTGCGGGCCACGTCCGCGGCTGCCTCACGGATGGCGCGGTATTCCACCATTTCCAGCGGCAACTTACTCTCGTCGGCCTCGGCACGTAAACCGGGTCCGCTGAGGATCAGCACCGCACTATGGATCGCCAAAGCAGCCCGTACATCCGATACGCCACGGGTAATCAACCAGGCATGCTGCTTCTGCAACAGATCTTCAAAACAGCGTGAAAACTCCATCTCGTTCAGCTTTCCTGCTCGGTACCGCTTTAGTTCCCGATACAGCGTCTTGGCGAGGCGCGGCAGGACAACTTCAATCACCTGTTTACTCATCAATTGCCCTTTCTCTGCGAAGACACATTCGCGCCTGCTCGGGGCAGTAACCCAGCCGAGAGGAGTTTCCTGGCAACAGGCAGTCCCGATGGAATTCTACGCTGCCAACGTACCGTGGGCAAAAAATGGCAACCCGGTGGACCGGCAAAACCGGGGAATACATGGAATCACCTATGTGTACAGATGTATCGACATTGTCGGACACTTGTGCTCTGCATAATCAACGGGAGAGGGGACTTCGGGCGTCGGCCACCCAGGTATGCGATATTGGGAGTGAGGACAGCGATGCGTCTGCGAAATTGGCTCGTTGGCGGATTCCTTGGATTGATGGCAGCTGCGGCGGCAACGTCGGGAGATACCCCGTCAGCCGAACACGCGATCCGTTGGAAGAAGACCGTCGTGGACAAAGCGTTCCGCTCCGAGGGAGTGGCCGTTGCGGACGTGAACCGGGATGGCAAACTGGACATTTTGACTGGAGATGTTTGGTACGAAGCACCCGACTGGAAAATGCACGAGATTCGTAAGCCGGAAGATTACGGCGACGGCTCGGGCCCCGGTCGAAAGGGTTACAGCCGCTCGTTCGCCTGCTGGGCCGCGGATATCAATCACGATGGCTGGCCTGATCTCATCGTCATCGGCTGGCCTGGGGATCCCTGTCATTGGTATGAGAATCCGCAAGGCAAACCCGGGCACTGGAAAGAGCACCTCCTCTGGCACAGCGCGTGTAACGAAACGCCGCAGTTTGGGGACCTGTTCGGCAACGGCAAACCCGTCCTGGTGATGGGCACGCAGCCGCAGGGCAAAGAGGACCAGGGACAGATGTGCTGGTTTGCGCCGGGCAAGGACGTGTACCAGCCGTGGGAAAGCCATGCCATCAGTGAACCGAGCAAGCCGGGCAAAGAAATCCCCGGGACCCGCCGCTTCTCGCACGGTCTGGGAATCGGCGATGTGAACGCCGATGGCCGGCGGGATGTAATCTGCACGGGCGGCTGGTGGGAGCAGCCGGAACGAGAGGATGGCAAGCCCTGGAAATTCCATGCCGCCAACCTCGGCGAGCCCTGCGCCGATATGCATACCTACGACATGGACGGGGATGGCCGGCCGGACATCGTGAGCAGCTCTGCCCATCTGTATGGGATCTGGTGGTATCAGCAGAGGGCCGGTACCAACGGCGAGCCGACTTTCCTTCGGCACGATCTCTTCCCCAAGCTAGTCAGCCAAACGCATGCCCTGCACTGCGTCGATATCAACGGCGACGGCTTGAAAGACCTGGTGACTGGGAAGCGGTGGTGGGCGCACGGGCCCAAGGGAGACGCCGATCCCAACGCCTCGCCTGGACTGTATTGGTTCGAGGCCAAACGGAGCAAGGACGGGATAACGACGTTTGTGCCCCACCAAATCGATAATGACTCGGGCATCGGCACCCAATTCGTGGTCGAAGACATCAACGGCGACAAACTTCCGGACATTGTCGTCGCTAACAAAAAGGGCGTCTTCGTTTTTGAGCAGGTTCGTTAAGAACCACGAACCAACCAGTTCATGCTGTCCGTTTCGCGGCAGTTCGCAGAACCACCGCGAAACGGAAATGGAGCCGCGGCGTTCATCCGCCTGGCGCATCGGTCTCATCATGCACAATCCCGCACGTTGATATAGTCGGGCAGCTTCGCGCCGTTTTTCTATTCCGCGCACGCCGTAGAACCTGCCTCGGAAGGGCCAAAAGTTTTGCTTTCTGCGTACTGATTCTGTTGATCGGGCTGGGACACGCCCATACCGTGAAGAAGGGTCGTGGCTCAGTGCCTGCGACCTTGCATCAGCTGTACGTAGTCCGCAGCATCGTACTTGGAATGCGGGCGTTTGCTGGAAAGGAGACTTCGATGATGATGCGGCACATCTGTGCGGGTCTGGCCTTGGTTGCGTCGGCAGCGGGCTGCTGTCATCCGTTCGCCCACCGTCCGGCCACGGTTGTCAGCTCATCGCCGGTTTGCTGTCCGCCGGGAGAACCGGCAGTGGCAGTGCCAGCTCCCGTACCCTCACCGCCGGTACAGTCGTTTAGCGCGCCGCCGCCGGGAGCAACGGTGATCCGCTGACGAGGAATGTCCAGGAAGAATTGGCATTGGCACCATTGTCGCGAATTCGAACCGTGTGGAAACGAAGTCGCGGCCCGCTCGTCCTAGCGTTCGCCACCTTGGCTTTCTTCTCGGGAAGAAAAGCCGAGGCGGCGGTGGTCCGTTTTCATTACGTGCCCACCGACGCGGCTGCGAGTACCACGATGAAGCCGGCCGGAGGAGGCGTCGCCGAGCGGATCCGCTGGTTCGGCGCGGTCCGAGAACCCTACAGCAATTCCTTGCGGCCGACCCATGTAGTCACATTTCGCCATCCTTACACGGGCCGCAACGTCGCAGTACCATTGGCACTTCCCGAAGGCACGCCGACTCTTTTGCACGGTCCGGATCGGATCATCTTCAACTACGGCAGCTATACCGTCGGCGCCTACTTTTTCCCCGATGGCTCGGTGGATGTCGTGTACAACAGCGGCTTGCTGCGTGACTTGTAAAGCGGAACGCGATCACTTTCCGGACTGTTGCCCCCACTTTTCTTCCGCCGAGCTGGGACGAAGATACAGCGGTTCCAAAGTCCAAAGATCATCGCGCTCCCCTGCCTGATACCTTCCCAAACCGATTTCCAAGATGCTTGCCGGCTGGGGATCCCAGGCTGTGGGATCAACCATGAGCGTTCCTTCGGGCAGATGGCTTCCATAGGCCCGCAATCCCGGTCCGGTTACCCAGGCACCGAGGTCCCGTTTCGCTAGCCAATCCGCCAGTCGTTGGATCTGCAAGTCTGACGCCGGCCCCCACTCGCCATTTCCGAGCCGCGCAAAGGATTGGAGATAGACCTTTTCTTGCTGCGCGTCGGCGAGGACATCGAGTCGGTGTGCCGCTGTCGGAGCCTGCAAAGCAATGGCGGCGAATGTATCGACGGCCAGCACCGGACTCCCCGTGGCAAAGGCAAACGTCTTGGCGGAAATGATGCCGACGCGCAATCCGGTATAACTGCCCGGACCTCGACTCACCAGCACCGCCTGCACATCCTTCGGCTGCCAATGCTCCTCTTTGAAAAGATCCGCAACTGCCGGGACAAGGTCCCGGGCATGGCGGCGTGCTTCATCGAGGCGGCGGCTGCGGAGGATCGCCTCTCCCCGGGCGAGAGCGACCTGGCCGATTCGGCCGGAAGTTTCCAGGATCAAAATGCGTGGTTCTGAAGTGCTCATCATGGTAAAAGGTAAAAAGAACTGCGGAAAAAACAAACCTCGGTTGGTGGGACATGGAGGAATGGATGAGCAAGTCGGCTGTCCTGACTATCAACATTGACGGTGCAGCCCGGGGCAATCCTGGGCCGGCGGCGCTCGCTTATGTGATCGCCAAAGACGGACACATGCTCAGCGAGGAAGCCCGCTGCTTGGGGACGGCCACGAACAATGTGGCCGAGTACTCGGCCTTGGTACACGCCTTGGAGCGGGCAGCCGAGCTCGGCGGCGAGCAATTGCTGATCAAGAGCGACAGCGAACTGCTCGTCAAGCAGATGAATGGAGTGTACCGCGTCAAGGATCCACGACTCAAGGTCTTGTACGACCAGGCCAGCCGGCTGCGGGAGCGATTCGCGGCGGTCTCGATCGTCCATGTCCCGCGCGCGGAGAATAGCCATGCGGACCGGCTTTGTAACGAAGCGCTCGACGGACTCCGCGATGCTGCTCGGTCCACTGCATCGAGCGAAGGGAATCGATTTCGGGAACCGGCTGGAGACCGCGAAGGAGGGATGCAGCAACGGGCGCTCGCCTGCCTCCACTCCGCAGCCCGTGCTTGGAAGAGTCAGGATCCAGCGGCACCCACACCGGAGCAAGTTTGGGAGGAAATTCGCAAGCTAATCGCTGAAGAGATCCGAGTGAGCGGGACCGTTTTTGTTTAAACGGATCAGTAAACCGCGGCCCGAATTATCGGAACAAGAGGGCTGTGATCAGGTCCCAGAGTGCGAAGCTTGCCAGGAATGCGAACGCGAGGAACCATACGGTCAACGCGACTCGGCTCCCCAGATCTGCCGGCGCCGTACTGGGCGCTGGATGTCCCTTGAGCGCAGGGGCAAGCTCGGCGGGCGGTGTCGGTGGGATCCGATGAGGGGCTTCTCGCGGCGTACGGTTTTTTTGCTTTGCGCCAGCCATGACTGAACTCAGCGAAGGGAATCGGGCACGTTTCTGCTTCTAGTTTTTCACCTGGACAGGAAGAAGTCAAGGATCGATTGTGCAAACGGAGCGACGGAGACGGCAGTAACCGGGGAGGTTGCCTGTGGGGGAGAGGGACACCGCCGGCTTGCAGCGGCATTTCGGTCTGTTGCAAGCGACCGCTTTGAACGTCACCATGATCGTCGGTGCCGGCGTCTTCATCACGATCCCGCTCATGCTCAAGGAGTTGCCGGGGCCCTATGCCCTGCTCGGTTGGCTGGCTGCGGGCGGACTTATCCTGGTCGATGGCATGATTTGGAGCGAACTGGGCGCGGCCCTGCCCGGTTCCGGAGGCTCCTACCTGTACTTGCTCGAAGGTTATGGCCGGCAGCGCTGGGGCCGGCTGATGGCTTTTCTGTTCATTTGGCAATTCTTGATCAGCGGACCGCTTGAATTGGCCACCGGCTTCATCGCCATCGCGCAATTCTCGGACTCGCTGAGCCCCGGGTTTGCGGACTTCAACCAAAACTGGAGTTGGCAATGGAAAATCTGGGATAGCCATGAAGTGATCCTCACTCTATGGAATTGGACGCTCCCTCTGGGAAAGAGCGAAGAGATCACCATCGCCTTCAGTCCTGCGCGGCTGCTCGGCCTGGGGCTCGGCGTGCTCATGATTGGGCTGCTGTATCGCCGGATTACCGTGCTCGGCAAGCTGACCATGGTGTTTTGGCTGGGCGTGCTCGCGGTCATCGGCTGGATCTTGGTGGAAGGTTTTTGGCACTTTGATTGGTCCGTGGCCTTTGCGTTTACGGGCCCTGCGTCCGGTCTGCCCGACCATTTTGGGCGGGGATTGGGAGCGGCCATGCGCCTGGCGATCTATTCGTACCTCGGCTATTACAACGTCTGCTACATCGGTGACGAAGTCCGGGATCCGGGACGAACGATTCCCCGCGCCGTTTTGTTGAGCGCCGTCCTGGTCTGCGCACTGTTCATCGGCCTGCACTTGGCCATGCTCGGCACCGTGCCGTGGGACGCGATTCCGGACAACGTGGACACGTACAGCTTGCCGGCCGAGTTCATGCGGCGAATCTACGGGGGCGGCTGGGCGGTTTCGCTCGTGACGGTCTTCTTGATTTGGAGTTGCTTTGGGGCGGCGTTCGCCGGTCTGCTCGGCTACTCCCGGATTCCGTACGGAGCAGCTCGATACGGTCACTTCTTCGCCGGCTTCGGCCGCATTCATCCGGTGCACCGGATTCCCCATGTTTCGCTCCTGCTCGTGGGCGGTCTCACCCTCTTCTGGAGCATATTCAGCCTCCAGACGGTTATCGACGCCTTG
>DATGIQ010000257.1:0-20839 GCA_035295665.1 Gemmataceae bacterium
CATGGCTAAACGATTCATAGGGATGGTGCAGCAAGATATCCCGGCTGCGGATCGCGCTCCACGGATTGCTGGCTTGCACAAATTCGGGCACGAGTTGCGGTACAAAATGGGGATCGCGCAGATGGGGATAGCCGGCGATCCCGTGAATCTGAAACAACGCGGTCAAATCCAGCAGACCAGGGATCCGGTACACATCGAGCGGGTCGAGGTCTTCCAGGACCGCCATCAGCTGTTGCTCGACGTCGGCGGGGGCATCGGCTTCGATTTCCAGGCGGACGGCAGCCCCCAGGCGGCGTTTGCGGACCTCTTCCTCGATGGTTTTCAACAGATCCTCAACCTCGTCATCGTCGATCTCGAAGTCGCTGTTGCGCGTCACTCGGAATACGGTCGCGCTATCCAGTTTCATTCCAGGAAAAAGGTCGGGCAGATGCATGCGGATCACCGTTTCGAGCGGGACGAAGGCATGCCCCTTTTCGGACGGAAGCTGCCACAGGCGCGGCAGCACCGCCGGCACTTGGACAACGGCGAAGAGCTTGTCAGTTTGGCCCGGTCGCTGCAGCGTCACCGCCAGGTTCAAAGATTTATTCAGGAGCCGCGGGAACGGATGGCCGGGATCATACGCTAAGGGCGTGAGCACCGGAAAAATGTCCCGGACAAACATCTCGCGCAAAGTCTTGCGATCGGCGTCCGTCAGTTCGCTCAGAGTGCGGAGCACAATCCCTTCGCGTTCCAGGGCAGGCAAGGCTTCCTCTTTGAGGCAGCGATATTGTTGCTCCACCATTTGCCGAACCATCTGGCCAATGAGCTCCAGCTGCTGGGACGGAGGCATCCTATCTGCCCCCGAACCCTGGGCGATTCGCGCTTGCACTTTTTGCTGGAGTCCGCCGACCCGCACCATGAAGAATTCGTCCAAGTTTGAACTGAAGATCGCCAGGAATTTCAAACGCTCCAGCAGAGGCACCTGCGGATCCTGAGCCTCTTCGAGGACGCGGCGGTTGAATTCCAGCCAGCTGAGCTCGCGGTTCATGTACAACGAGGGATCGTCCAAGGGCACAGCCGGCGTAGCGACTTCAGGTGGCATACGATTCTCCATTTGCATGCGATGCTAGGCTAGCATTCTAACATATTCCTTTCCTGTCCTGCCACCATGCTTGGCAAATTGCTCCTTTACCTCAACCATTGACGTTGGGCTGCGATTCGGTCAAGATGTCGTCGTGCGCCCGTCCTGGTGGACGGTTCGAGAGAAATGGGTCGTGCAAAGGAGTCGGACGGTGAGGACGATCGCGGTTTTTTTGATCTTTGGGATTTTGTCGAACGCATGGGCGGACAGCAATGGAGCCGCACAGGGATCACCTGCTGTGACGACGCCGCCGGCCTCAATTTTGGACAGGGTTGCCGAGCGCGACCGGGACCTGGCGAGGCAGTTTTACAAAAAATACGTCGATATCAAAGGCTTGCCCGTGTTGGCCTCGGCCGAGGTTGCGGATGAAGCGCTCCAACGCACTCATTTCCTGGTCACGCACTTGCTCGCCGGCCGGCCCGACATTCTTCAGGCCATGGTCAAGAACGGCACGCGCCTCATCATCATCGGCAAAGACCAGGTGTACACCGATATGCCCGAGTACCGCCATAGCCGCAATCCCGCTTACCAGAATGAGCGCGTGCGCGGAACGGGTGGTTTCGCCATCACGAGCTTCGGGGAGGAAAACTTACTCAACTTGGCCCTGGACCGTTATGATGATGAGAGCATCGCCGTACATGAATTCTGCCACACGATCGATGCGGCCCTGAGCCGGATCGACCCGACTTGGCGAAAACGCCTGGGCCAGACCTACCGCGATGCCGTTAGCAAAGGGCTTTGGAAAAACGCCTATGCCGGCTCCAACCAGGCGGAATACTGGGCGGAGATCTGCCAATCCTATTTCGACTGTAACCGCATCAATAATTGGAATCACGCAGCCATCGCCACGCGCGAACAGTTGAAGCTCTACGATCCCGAGGGCTATGACCTGGTGCGGACCACTTTTCAGCTCACGGCCGAAAACGACTGGCGATACCAGCCTCTACGGCACCAGCCGAGCGTGTTGCCGCCACCGGCCAAGTATCAATTCGATCCTTATTACACCAAATTCACAGTGGCCCGCGAATTCCCGGTGCTCGGCTCGAAATTGGTCAGCGACGCCGCGCTCCTCCAGGCCAACGATACGATTCGCAAACTGTTCGCGTATCGGCACGACATCCTCAAGGCGATGATCGCGGCCGGCGCCCGGCTGGTCGTGCTGGGCCGTACCGAGAAGCTGAGCGATCTGCCGGAATTCAAGGAAGCGAAGAATCAGGCCGGCTTCGAACAGGTTCGGTATTTCGAATACACTCCGGACCATCGCGTGCTGGTCGTTTCGGAAGAAAACGTGCTCAGCCTGCCAGGGGAGCCCTTTGCCGGTAAGAGCATGGTGGTCAGCCTGTTTGCCAAGGCACTGTACCAAGTAACGGCCTTGCGGCCGGTCATCCCGAACTTCGAACAGCAACGGGATCGGCAGCAATACGAGCTGCGCGTGAAGCGGTTGGATGTCGACTTTGACCATAAACTTGCACAGATTTATGAAAATGCCATGACCAAAGGGCTGTGGAAGGGGACCGCGGCGGCGCGCAACCGCGTCGAATACTGGGCCGCGGGAGTGGAGGCCTACTTTGACGCCAGCGGGCAAAATCAACCTCCTAACCTTGCCGATCGCCCAATCGCCACACGGGAGCAACTCAAAGCCTACGATACCGAGCTGTACGGGCTCGTGAATGAAACGATGGCGTACACGGAACACGTGGACTGGCGTTATCGACGCCCGGCAATTGAGCATGGGGGCCGCTCACCACAATAGCCCCAGCTCCGCTTGCCGACCCTACAGCAGAACTTGCCCGGAAACCGAGCATTTCTCACTGCCTGCGTCTTCGTGAGCTGCGAGGCCACACGAGCCGAACTGCGATTGATGAAACGGTTTAGCCCATTTCCGCGATCGCGCTGCGCGCAGCGGCACACAAATTGCACTCGCTAAGAGACGCTCTTGCTGGGGCTGTCCTCTCTCCCATAGCCCAATTCAGGCGGAGCACCTTCCTCGCCTCTCCCGTGACTGGAGCTGTCCTTGATGTGGCCGCATCGGCAACCGCGCCCACCGTGCGGGGTGCACTTGCGGCCAGAGGAGCGGATAGGAATCATGCGGCCACTATCGGTGAATTGGATTCGTGTCACTCCCGGCCGGCCGTGCGAAAGGGCGGGCGTTACCAAAGCCCGCCCCCGCACGGCCACACGGTTGCTACGATCTTGCCCGCCGGTGCCCAAGTTCGGCGCACGCAGGTAGTGGCGGACCGGTCTTGCCGACGTCCTTCGGCAACCCAGGCCACAAAGGAGCTATCCGATGAACGGAATGTTTCGTTTGCTGATTTGCGTCGCCGGGATTGTTTTGGCGGGATACGTCCTGGAAATCGCGCATCCCGGCTGGGTTCCGGAGCTGGCAACCGATCTGCGGAATCTGCCCGAAATCCGCTCGGATCTCTATGGCGAATTGGAGTTGGGCGGCACGCTTGCAGAACAGATGGCGGTCACAGGGGCGCGCACAGAGACGAAACACCGAATGCTCAAAGCACTGCTCGACCAGCGCTTGACCTTGGTCGAGACGGCGACACGGTTTCGCGATTTAGATTCGGCCCTGCGAGGCGGGGCGGAAAACCGACTACGCGGAGTCTGGCCCGGCCGTTGCGATGTGGAACGCTACTGCCACCAAATTATTCAAATATCGGAATGGGAGCTGTTCGAACAGCCATCCAAAGCAGAAGCCGTCGTAGCCCGTCTCAAGACCGAACTCCAGGCCGCGGCCGATGCGGGCGCCTTCGGCACAACAGAATAATCACACGCAGCTGTCTCCCGGTCCGCGGGGACCTCGGCTTCAGACGACTTGGAGTAGTCGGAACCGAGCGTCCCCGCCCCGTTTTTGAACCGTTTTCTGGCTCTGCGTTTCGCTGCGCTCTCGGTGCGCAACCATTGGGGGAAGCGTTTCGGGCAGAAAACGCACGGGACCGAAGATAGAACCCATTGTCGGCTAACCGTTCGTCATTTTCCGCCCAGAATCACTCGTGCGGCATTGGCTCCCGCCGCCCCCATGACCCCGCCGCCCGGATGGGCCGCGGCCCCGCAAAGATAGAGCCCCCGGATCGGGGTGCGGTAGTCCGCGAATCCGGCCACTGGCCGAAAGACAAACAGTTGATTGAGCGACATCGCCCCCTGGAAGATATTGCCGCCCGTCAAATTGAACGTCCGCTCCAGATCGAGCGGGGTCAAGACCTGGCGGGCCAGGACCGAGCGTTTGAAGTTGGGGGCATAATCATTGAGCACGTCGAAGCAGCGATCAGCAAAACTCTCACGCAGCTCGTCCCAGGTTGCCCCCCGCAGCTTGTAGGGGGCATACTGGATAAACATCGACATCAGATGTTGGCCCGGCGGGGCTACCGTCGGATCCACGACCGACGGAATCGTGCATTCCAGGATGGGATTCTGCGATGGCCGGCCATACTTGGCATCATCGTAACCGCGTTCGATATAATCCTGATCCGGACAGATGTGGATCGTGCCACGGTGGTGCGGACCGGCCTCGGCGCCGGCGCAAGCCAGGAAATTCGGCAATTCCGCCAGAGCCACATTGATCTTGAGCGATGCACTGTCGTAACCGATTCGCTGGACGGCCTCGGCAAATTCATGCGGCAGCACCTGCGGATCGAGAAGGCGGGTGAACGTGAGATGGGCATCCAGGTTGCTGGCCACCACCTTGGCTTCGAATTCCGTGCCGTCGGCGAGCGCCACGCCCTGGACGGCTCGATCCCGCGTCCGGATGCGGGCTACTTCCGCCTCACAGCGAATCTCGACGCCCAGGTCGCGGGCCGCGGCCGCCAGCGCCTGCGTCAATCCACCCATCCCACCCCGGACGTAACCCCAAACTCCCCGCTTGCCATTGGTCTCGCCCATGACGTGATGGAAAAGCACATAGGCCGTGCCCGGCATGGACGGGGCGGCCATGGCGCCGATAATGGCATCGGTGGCCAGCGTGGCCTTGAGCTGCTCCGACTCGAACCATCGATCGAGGATGGGGCGTGCCGGCCCGGTTAGGATTTCGACGGCTTCGTTCATTCCCGGACCGAGCTTGCGGAAGGACCGCCCGAGCTGAACCAGTTTCCACAGATCGCGCAGTCCGGGGCGCACGAGATTGGGCGGGATCATCGTCAGCGTTGGTTCGATCACGGCCGCGACCCGCTCCAGCATCGCTTCGTAGTGGGGGTAGGCGTCGGCGTCGCGGCTGCTGAATTTGCCAATTTCCCGGCTGGCCAACCCCGGATCGGGCCCCAGCAACAAGGAGCGTCCGTCGGGAAACGGCGTGAACGAGGAAGGATTCCGCTCCAGGACCGCCAAACCGTATTCCCGAAGCCGGAGATCGCGGATGATTTCCTTGCGAAACAGGCTATTCACATACGCTGCCGTGGAGACCTTGAAGCCGGGAAAGACCTCTTCGGTGACGCAGGCGCCGCCCACCAAGTATCGCCGTTCCAGGACCAGCACGTTCCACTTGGCCCGGGCCAGGTAGCAGGCCGTCACCAGGCCATTGTGCCCCGCTCCGATAATTATGGCGTCGTATTTCCCCGGCATTGGCATGGCCCTTCGCTTCCCTCCCCGCTACGGTCCTTCTTATGGATGCCCGGAGCAATTCCTACCCGGCTGCTCCTCGGCATGCGCTGGGTATGGAGGATTGCGCTTCGGGAAAGGAATGGATGAGCAAGAGGAATGGGCAGGGACGGATGGGAAGGGGGGAACAAAGCAAGGCAAGCTTTGGCGTAACCGGCATTCCCGGTCCCTGGATCGGCGGCGAGCGTGGACACCTTGTACCAACAAGATGCATGCTCGGGGACGGACGGGCTCTTCGCCTGCCCATTCCCTTCGGCAGCTTGGCGACCATCGGCCCAACGGCCGAAGGCCCATAGCTTTGCGCCCTCATCTTTCGATGAGTTTGCCCTTTCGAGGATTGAAAGGCGTTCTGATCCAAGCAGGACGCCCAAGCTTGCCCCGGAAGCTGCCACAAAAGCTGGCAGACCCGTTTGCTGAGCAAGTCTAGGTCATACCGAGCCGTCGAGCAACCACCTTGCCCAATGTTGGCAAGTTGCCGTGGGCTCCTAGACTTGGGTCTTCCTCAAGTGGAGATGCTGGATTCGCCTACGGCATCCAAGGGCTCCGCGCGCCTAATCGGAGATAAATCGGCGGAACGGCTGGAAGGAGCGCTTGCGGATGAAGGCGAGCAGATCTTCGTGAGACATGGCTACTGCAAATTCTGCGTGCTGTGGTTCTCATTCTAACGGATTCAAAGAGAAGACGAGAAGGAGAATGGACCCGATTCAGCGCAAACAATGACTCGATGGCTGTCTTGACCTGATCTGCCGAATTAGGTACAGCCAAGTCCCCTGGCCCATGCCAGGCGTTGCGGCGGCGCTGCCCTCTTCGCGAATGCTCTGCTCCGTGTGGGAAGAGCGGCGCGTGGAGAGTGTCTGCATGGTGGAACCCAAGACAACCGGAGAAGCGGCATGGACGCGCGCAACCTGGACACCAGGCGGCCGGGAGCGTTCACCAGTTTGATCTTCCCGGCATATAATCCCGGCCCCATTCTGGAACGCACTTGGCGCGAGCTCATGCAGTTTCTCCAGCGGGCGCCGGGGGAGTGGGAGGTACTCTTCGTTTGCGATGGCTGTACGGACGGGACGCCCGCCCGATTGACAGAGTGGGCCCGTGCCGAGGGAGGACGAATCCGCATTGTCAGCTATGCGCCCAACCATGGCAAAGGCTATGCCGTGCGCCGGGGGCTGGAAGTGGCCTGTGGAGAATGGCGGCTGTTCACGGATGTGGACCTCGCTTACCGTTTTGATGACGTGCTCCGCGTGGTCCAGGCCTTGCAGGCAGGAGCCTCCGTGGCCATCGCTTCGCGTACCCATTCGGAAAGTCTGCTCGTGCTGCCGGCGCGGCTCCAAGGATACGCCTACCGTCGTCATTTGCAAAGCCTGGCGTTCTCGGCGTTGGTGCGCTTGCTGCTCCCGTTGAAACAGCGCGACACCCAGGCCGGGCTCAAGGGACTGAGCGCAGCGGCAGCGCAGACGATTCTCCCGCGGCTATCGTGTGACGGATTCGGGTTCGATTGTGAGCTGCTGACCGCGTGTCAGCACTACGGGTTGACGGTTGCGGAAGTCCCGGTCTGTGTCCGCTACGAAAACCGCGCCAGCACGACCGGTTTCGGGGCCATGAGAGCGATGGTGAAAGAGCTGTGGACCATTCGCCGCACGTGGCGTCAAATGGCGCCGCCCGAACCGGCCCACACAACCGAGCCAAACCGCCAAGCCGCATGATCCGGTGGGGGGAAGAGGTGCACGGCCAACGCTACTTGCTGGTGACGGCGGACGACTACGGAATCGGACCTGCGACTTCGCAAGGCATTCTTGACTTGGCGATCTCTGGTCTAGTGACGGGTTCTGTGCTGCTGGTCAACTCGCCCCATGCCGCTGCCGCCGTGCAGGCGTGGCGGCAAGCGGGCGAACCCATGGAGCTGGGATGGCATCCCTGCTTGACGCTGGACGGTCCACTGTTACCGGCCCAGCGTGTGGCAAGCCTCGTCCGCCCCGACGGCCAATTTTGGCCGCTGGGCACTTTCCTGCGCCGGCTCTGGCTTGGCCGGATTCAAGGGGCCGAAGTGGAAGCTGAACTCCGCGCCCAATACGATCGCTGCCATGATCTCCTGGGGCATCCGCCCACGGTGGTGAATTCCCACCATCATATCCAGGTCTTCCCCCAAATCGGGACCATCCTGCGACGCATTCTCCGCCGGGGCACACCGTTGCCGTATCTCCGCTGTGTGCGGGAGCCCTGGCGCACCTTGATCCGCGTTCCCGGAGCACGAGCCAAGCGTACCTTTCTCTCTCTGCTTGGCCGCTACCTGGCACGCCCGCGGCAACGCACCTTTCCCGGCAACGATTGGTTGGCGGGCATCACCGACCCACGCTGGGTTGTTGATCCCGATTTCCTGGTTCGTTGGTTGACGCGTATCCCAGGCGCCGTCGTCGAGTTAACCTGCCATCCCGGCTACCTGGACACGACGCTGATCGGCCGCGATTGCCAGCGGGACGACGGCCAAATGCAGCGTCGGATCCGAGAACTGCACCTCTTGCGGCAAGCAAGTTTTCGTGAAGCCTGCACTCGGGCCGGGTTTGCTCTCGTGACGCCCTCGGTTCTGACCAAACTCCAACAGGATGACCGTGCTCATGCAGCTTGATCACGGGCAACCCGACGACATCGAAATCAGCAGCCCCGCCGGGGCGAAGCTCGGCCGTTACCAAAGCTGGGCGATCGCCGTCTGGGCCACGATCTTGATAGTCCTTTGCACCCGAGGCCTGCTGCGCCCGGGGTCCAATAGTGTCTATCCAATCTTTGCCAATGCCGCCCGCCATTTCTTGGCCGGAACCGACCTTTATGAGAAAACCGACGGACCCTACCGCTATAGCCCATTGGTGGCGGGCTTGCTGGTTCCCTTCAGCCTCTGTTCGGATTCCCTTGGCAGCCTGCTCTGGCGGCTGCTGAACGCGGCCGTGTATCTCGGTTCCCTGGCTTGGTGGTGTCGAGCAGTGCCGCAGCCAGCGTTGACGGCAAACCAGCGGGCAATCATTTACCTGCTCATTGTGCCCCTGTCGGTGGGGAGTCTGAATAATGCGCAGAGCAATGCCCTGATTCTGGGCCTTTTACTGGCCGGCACAGCCGCGGTCACGCGCCAGTTCTGGAACCTGGCGAGCGGCTGTGTGGCATTGGCGTGCCTGTTCAAGCTGTATCCCATTGCGGTAGGTTTGCTTTTGACAGCGCTGTTCCCGCGGCGATTCGCTGGGCGGTTCCTGATCGCACTCCTCATTGGCCTGGGCTTGCCTTTCCTCTTCAAGCCCTCCGTGTATGTTCTGCAGCAGTACATGGGGTGGTGGCATCACCTCCTGGCTGACGATCGCCAAAACTTACCGGTCGAGCTGTGGTATCGGGATTTCCGCCTCGTGTGCTGGAGCTGCCAGCAGATGCTCAGCCCAATGGCCTACCTGGCGATCCAGTTGCTGGCCGCGGCGCTGATGGCGGGACTGTGCGCCTGGGCCAAACTGGTCCATCTCGATCGTCGGCGGCTGCTTGCCCTGCTCTTGGGACTGGGTTGTTGTTGGATGACCCTTTTTGGCCCGGCAACCGAATCCTGCACCTACATTTTGCTGGCCCCGGTCCTGGCCTGGACCTTGGTCAGCGCATGGCTACAACCGGGTCATGCGTGGCTGAGGAGCATTTTGGTCCTGAGCCTTGCCCTCTTCACGGTGAGCCGGATTGCGGTCTGGTTTCCGGGGGGAGCACGGCAGATGCAGATTGCCTGCTTGCAGCCGTGGGCAGCCCTGCTGCTCCTCGTGGGGGTCGTCGGCAGGGAGCTTCAGGTCGGTCGTGCCGGTCAGACTGCGGAAATGAACGTGGACCGCCTCCGTTCAGCTCAGGCGGCTTGAGAGGAGAGCGAACATGCCCTTCCTGGCACAGGTTCTGTGTATCGCCCTGATCGCGCTGGGGCCTATTGGACGCACGAAACCACCGATTCGTCCCCCCGCGACGCCGGATTCCGATTCCAGGCCGGGGGTCGTCATTGTGGTTTGCGGCATCGGGGGGATCGATTTTGTGGCCCTCTCTTCGCAGTGGGCTTTGCCACGAGCCGGAGTCCGCCACGAGATCCGCGAATTCTCCTGGACGCACGGCAAGGGAAGGCTGCTGCGCGACCTACAGGACACACAGCACTGCCTTCGCAAAGCCGATGAGCTGGCCGAAGAAGTGCGCAAGATCAAGGCCCAGAATCCGGACCGTCCGGTCTATCTGGTTGGCAAGAGCGGCGGCACGGGCATCATCCTGGCAGCGGCAGAACAATTACCGCCCCAGACATTAGAGCGAGTCGTCCTTCTCTCTCCGGCGGTGGCCCCCAACTATGACCTCCGCCGTGCCCTGCGGGCAACCAGGTACCAGATCGTTTCCTTCTATTCGCCCTACGATCAATTGGTGTTGAACTGGGGAACCAGCCAATTCGGTACCATCGACCGCTATTACGGAGCAAGCGCCGGGCTGCGCGGGTTTGTGATTCCGCCAGATCTCAGTGCGGAAGACCGCGCCCTGTACGATCGACTCGTCCAGGTGAAGTGGAGTCCGGCCATGATCTTAGAGGGGAACCTGGGCGTACACATCGGCACCAGCATGCCGGCGTTTGTGGCGAAGGAGGTCGCTCCTTGGTTGAAGCCTTGAGGACAGGGCTGGTCCCATCGCACGCACCGCCCATTCAGTAGGCATCCGCCGAAATTGCCTCGCCGTTGTTCCGCGTGCAGAGCGCACGCATGACGGTGAGTTCGATGCTGTTGTCGATGGTCCGGCAAGAGCCGTCCATGAACAGGAAGTTGCCGCAACTGGGGTGCGCCGTGTGGAAGCTCGCCGGACTGCCGTTGCTCGCGTTCAACGTATACTGCCGGCTGTGGACCACCACAGCCGTGATGGCCGGCCGCCAGTTCTGGCAGGGCTGGTTCAGGCTCGGGTCGAATGGAGGAATGGGCGGACTCATCTGATTGTAGACTACTTCGGAGAGCGGCACGACTCCCACCCAGCTGCTCTGGACAAAGCCACTATTTCGCTCCCCGACACCAATGGTCATGGATGTCCCATCTGGAATATCCGCGATGCGAACGTGGCTATTGCGGTGAAAGACCCCATTGAATGGCTGATACTCGTAGCAGCCGTACAGCGGATCCGGGTTGGCAGCATTGCCCCCGCCCAGCACACCGACGTAGCTACACAGGGCCGCATCCGTCATCACGGAAGGGGTAGCAGCAGGATCCGGAGGATTGCCGCACGTGGTTAAATTGATGGGACCGGTACCGGTGTCGCTGGGGCAAAGGTACGTCTTCACGGAAGTCTGGCGCGGGATGGCGTTGGCTGGATCCGTGATCGGCAGATCCAAGCGAATGCTCCGGTAGAGGTTTTCCTGCTCCAGGTACGGCAGCATCAGCGCGAAGAAACTCCAGCCGGGACCCTTCTCCAGAGGAAATGCGTTGCAGTTGCCCGCCGGCAAACGCCAGCCTGGGTCATTCAGCGTTGAAATGAACCCTGCAGGGAACGACCGGTACGCATCGTGATAATTGTGCAGGGCCACCCCCATCTGCTTGAGGTTGTTCAGGCATTGCATCCGATTGGCCGACTCTCGGACCTTCTGCACGGCCGGTAAGAGCAGAGCGATGAGCACGCCGATGATGGCGATCACAACCAGCAACTCGATAAGCGTAAAAGCGGAGCGCGTTCGCATGCCACGATCCCTCCTATTTGTTGCTGGGGCGACGGTCAAGTGGTATGGCCATGCCAATTGGTGGTCTATTGTAGTGGCTTGCGGGACAGGAGCCCAAAAAATCCGTGAGGGATCATTTTCGGATCCGGCAGTAGGGAGCTTTCGGATGAATTGGTCAGGTGAAAAGGGTCGCGAACTCTTGTTCAAGGAACTGCGTCAGCCGGCCGCGTAGGGTCAGGAAATCGGCCGCCCACCGCCTTGCCGCTGGGGTCAGGAAACTTCGCCGGTCTCCTTGCCCTCCGACTCGGGTCTCCACGAGCTGTTGGCCGAGAATTTTTTCGGCGTTCTTGATTCGGCCCCAGATGTAGCGGTAGCTTTTCCCGAGGTGGCGCGCGGCTTGTTTGAACGAGCCGGTCCGCTCGACGGCTTGGAGGATTTCCGCCACGCCAAAGCCGAATGCGTACCGACCCCGGCATTCTACCCACACCTTGACGCGGGGGACCAAACGACGCGGTGTCGTTCGCCGTTGGACGTGAGCATGGGACATGGCAGCAATGATTCCTGGATAAATGACGCTTGTCCCTTCGACCGTTTGGTTCCTACTTGGGTCCTGTGGATTCCGTCGCGGAACCATGGCGAAAGAACAGCGGTTGTCCATACCGGTCTGTGCCGAACTCGGCGATCGCCTTCTGGGTCTCGGGGGCCAGGAGAAACGCAGCAAATCTGCGGGCGGCGTGGACGTGCACGTGGGGGTGCTTCTCTGGGGAGACCATGATGACGCTGTAGCGGTTGACCAACAAGGAATCGCCTTCCGAGAGAATGGCCAGCTCGAGCCCCTTGCCCAGGGCAAGGAACGTACCTCGGTCCGTCAGGGTGTAGGCACGCCTTTCGTTGGCCATGCGGAGGACCTGGCCCATCCCCGCTCCGGCACGAAGGTACCAATCCCCCTTGGGCTCGATGCCTGCCGTTCGCCAGATCTCCTTTTCTTTTTCGTGGGTACCGGAGGCATCCCCGCGCGAGACGAAAGGCGACCCCGAGCGAGCAATCCGTGTAAACGCGTCGGCGATCGCCGTCTTTCGGTTGATGCCGGCGGGGTTCGCGGGCGGTCCCACGAGAACAAAGTCGTTGGCCATCACATTCTGACGCTCCATGCCAAACCCCTCGGCCATGAACTTCGCTTCGGCGACGGGATCATGTACCAAGAGCACATCGGCATCTCCCCGGCGGCCAAGCTGGAGGGCCTGGCCGGTTCCCACGGCTACGACCTTCACTTCCATCCCAGTCTGAGCCCGGAAGAGGGGCACGAGCCGATCGAGCAGGCCGCTATCCTGCGTGCTCGTCGTGGTAGCCAAGGTGAGCGTGGTGGCTTCCTTCGCAGAACAGCCGATGGTAAGCAAGCACGCCGCGATGGTGAACAGCCGTAAACACGGAACGGCTGGAGCAATCTTCATCCGTGGTCCTTCCCTCAGTACACCATCTCCCCGCGGAGGAAGGCTCCCGTGCGCGCGTCGACGGGCGACTCAAAGAATTCCTTGGCTGAAGCCACTTCGACCAGATGCCCTTCGAGGAGAAACGCCACTCGGTCGGCCACTCGTCGCGCTTGAAAGAGATTGTGGGTGGCCCAGACGACGGTCGTTTGTTGCTCGCGATGGACAGTTGCAATGGTCCTCTCCACCAATGCTACTCTTGCCGGATCGAGGTTCGCGGTGGGCTCATCGAGCAACAGAACTTCCGGGCGGAGAACCAGGGCGCGAGCCAGGGCTACCAGCTGCGTTTCCCCGCCGGATAGGTTCCGGCATGATCGGGAGGCCAGGGCGCTCAGCTGCAGCGAACCGAGGATCTCGTCCACGTGGGCCGACCTCCGATCACGTCCCCGCAAGTGCAGGCCATATTCTACATTGGTCCGCACCGTGCCGCCCAATAAAACCGGTCTCTGAAATACCAGGGTAATCCGGCGCAGAATCTCCAGCGGTACATTCCGGGACCCGAGCCGACAGTCCGCGAACATGATCTGTCCCGCCGTGGGTGCTTCCACTCCCGCAAGCAGGCGCAGCAGGGTGCTTTTTCCTGCTCCGGTCGGGCCAACCACGCAGAGCATTTCTCCCCGAAATACCTCCAGGCCACCAATTTGGAGTACGGGACTGCCGCCATAGCTCTTGGTCGTCTCCTTGAGATGGTAAAGCCAACGTCTCGTCATGGCAGCGGTTTGCCCTGTAGCCCTAGCCCAACCACGTTTACCAGCAGTGCCAACGACAGCAACCATCCTCCAAGGCCCAGAGCCAGCGCGAACTCGCCTTTGTTCGTCTCAAGGACAATCGCGGTCGTCAAGACTCGGGTTTGCCCCTGGATGTTACCCCCGACGATCAAGGCGGCCCCGACTTCAGAAAGGACCCTTCCGAACCCGGCGGCCACGGCCACCAGGATGCCAGCTCGGGCTTCACGTAAGACCGCCCAGCGAGCTTGCCAGGGACCTGCCCCCAGGCTGCGCACCTGCAGCAGGAGGTCGTCGGGAACGGCCGACACGGCCGCCATCGTAATGCTCGTTACCAGAGGCAGCGCGATGATGCATTGGGCCAGGACCATGGCCTGGGGCGTAAAGAGCCAGTCCAAGCATGCCAAGGGTCCACTCCGGGACAGGAGCAAATACACAACGAGGCCGACCACAACCGGCGGAAGCCCCATGCCCGTATGGACCAGAGCGGTCAACAAGAGCTTTCCCCGGAATTGGGCGAGGGCCAGCCAGGTTCCCAACGGGACGCCGACGAGAACGCTGATGAAGACGGCGGTGCCCGTCACTTGCAGCGACAATCGGACGATGGACCAGAGTTCCAGACTAAGGATGACCATCACGCGGAAGCCTTGACGGCCCTGTGATCAGAGCAGCCGCAGGAGCAAGATCACGTTGCACACGAAACTGACCGCCAGGAAACAGGCCAGGATCACGAGCCACATGCGGCCCCGCGTCTCCTTGGGCGCCAGCATCGTATCGGTCTCATTGTCGGCGTCCCCCTGGGCCAATTCCTTGAGCGTCCCGGCTGCGATCCGCTCACGAACCAATTTGGGCGCTCGGCCATTTCGCAGGCATTCCAGATCCAGAATCAGGTCATCGGCCGACGGATAACGCTGGCGGCGATCCTTGGCCATCATGAACTCCACGACCTCGCCGAGCCCGGACGACAAGCTGGTGTTGAGATGGTCCGGCGGCGTCAACTCCCGTTCCAGATGCGCCTTGAGGACTTCATCCACCCGTGACCCCGGAAACGGCGGCTGGCCGGTGACCATGTGATAGAGCGTCGCGCCCAGGGAATAGATGTCCGCACGGCCATCGATCTCTTCCAGCGGATAGACTTGCTCCGGTGCGATGTAGAACGGAGTGCCGATCGTCATTCCTTTCTCGGCCCGCGACCGCTCCTCGTCGGCGGTTTCCCGGGCCATGCCGAGATCGGCCAGCTTGGCCACACGCTCAGGGGTCAGGATGATATTTGCTGGCTTGATATCCCGGTGAATCAGGCCGCGCCGGTGTGCGTGCCGAAGGGCTTGAGCCACTTGTAAGGCAATTTCCAACGCCTCGTGCTCCGTGTACACCTTGCCTGCTTCCAACTCCTGCTTGATTGTCGTTCCTTCGATGTACTCCATGACGAAGTAATGGATGCTGCCGGCCACACCGACGTCGATGGCCTGGACGATGTTGTTGTGGCTCAGCTTGGCCGCCAAATGCGCCTCCCGGTCGAGTCGCGAGATGAGGTCATGTTTGGCGGCCAAACGCGGATGCAGGATTTTGATTGCGACCAACCGATCCATACTCAGCTGGCGCGCCTTGTAAACGGTGCCCATGGATCCCTGGCCCAGCTTTTCCAGAAGCTCGTAGCCGGGGATTTGCTGGTGGAGCAAGGTGGACAGCTCCTGTTTGGCCCGCTGTCCTTGGTTGGCGGTCAGGAATCCAGCTTTCACGAGGCGTGCCAAGAGCGCGTCCGGTCCGCCCTCCTTCCCGGCGGAAGTACGGCAGCGTTGGACTTCGTCGCGGCTGACCAGCCCGCGGCTGACCAGGGCATGGGCCAGGCGCTCTTCATCCAGCTGTAGCGGACTCACGTCCGCCTTGGCCAGGGGACCGAGATTCGGTTTCGCACTGGGTGAAACCAAGGCAACACCCCTCCTCTAGGGAAAACGCGGTCATCATCGTTTCTACGAACCGGCGCGCTCTACTGTCAACGGCAGTTGCTGGATCAATGCCGCAAGCTGCTGCTCACTGCCCAGAGAAAGGATGGCCCATCCGGATCGTTGAAGATCTGCGGAAAAGGTCAGCGGGTCCTTGCGTGCAGGTCCTGCACCTTGTTACCATGAATGAAATTTGAACCTGGCTTCGCGCTGGCGCGTCGGTTTCAAGGAGGTGCAGGGCGCTCCGGCATGGCGCCCGTGTCTGGTGCCCTACGGAAAGGGAGGGTTATGAATTCGAATCCGAGTTTGGCGCTGGATGCAAGTGTGCTGGTCTTGAATAAGTTGTTCATGGCGATCCACATCATTTCCGTCCGGCGGGCCTTTTGTCTGCTGTGCAAAGATTTGGCCGAGGTCGTAAGCCTTGAAGACGGTCAGTTTGCCACATACGACTTCAATACCTGGCGGGAAGTCAGCGAATACCGCGCCCGTTACTTTCGCCAAGAAGACGATGACTGGATCCGGACGGTCAACAGCGAAATCCAGGTGCCGCGCGTCATTCGCCTGGTGACGTACGAAAAGTTGCCCAAGCAGACCGTGAAATTCAACCGCCGCAATATTTTCGCGCGGGACAATAACCAGTGCCAGTACTGCGGGCGAAAGTTCCCTACGTCGGAGCTGAGCCTGGACCACGTGATTCCGCGCAGCCAAGGGGGCCAAAACGTCTGGGACAACATCGTTTGCGCCTGCGTGAACTGCAACGTTCGCAAAGGCGGCCGGACGCCCAAAGAGGCCCGGATGACCCTAATCCGCAAGCCGGAAAAACCGAAGCGCAGTCCCCTGTTGAACCTCAAGCTGACCCACCGCAAATACCAATCCTGGAAAACCTTCCTGGAAAATGCCTACTGGTCGGTGGAGCTGAAGTAAACGCACCACGAAGGAATGCGAAGTTGGCCATGACAGTGGGTCCGTTCGCCGGCGTGTTGGTGGTGGATTTGACGCGCGTTTTGGCCGGCCCTTTTTGCACCATGATGTTGGCGGAATTGGGGGCCCGCGTCATCAAAGTCGAGCACCCCGACGGCGGTGACGATTCGAGAAGCTTCGATCCATTCGTGGATGGCCAATCCGCTTACTTCGCCTCGCTCAATCGGGGCAAACAGAGCATTGCTCTCGATCTCAAAGCTGCCGATGACCGGGAAGTGTTGTTGGCGCTGGTCCGTCGAGCCGACGTGCTCGTGGAAAACTTCCGCCCCGGCACGATGGAGCACCTCGGATTGGGATACGCCGAGTTGTCCGCGCTCAACCCGCGCCTGATTTATGCCGCGGTCTCGGGGTTCGGCCACAGTGGTCCGTGGAGTCGTCGCCCAGCCTACGATATCATCGTGCAGGCCATGAGCGGGCTCATGAGCGTGACCGGACCACCCGATGGGCCCCCCACCAAGGCCGGGACATCCATCGCCGACATCACGGGGGGCTTGTTTGCCCTGGCGGGGATTGCCAGTGCTCTGTATTCTCGGGAAGGGACCGGCACCGGTCTGAAGGTGGATGTGAGCATGCTGGATGGCCAAATCGCCATTCTGGAACGGCCGGTGGCGCGCTATACCACGACCGGCCGGGCACCGGAACGACTCGGCAACCGGCATCCGTCGATCACACCGTTCGAGCCCTACGAGACCGCCGATCGGCCGCTGATCATCGCCGCTGGAAACAACGCGCTTTTCCTGCGCTTATGCCGGGCACTCGGCCAGTCGGAGTTGGCCGCCGATCGGCGCTTTGCAACCAATCGGGACCGCAATGCCCACGCCGACGACCTGAAGCAAACGCTGGAGGCGGTGTTGCGGACGGCACCGGCAGCTCACTGGCTGAGCATCTTGGAAGCAGAAGGGATCCCCTGTAGTTTGATCCATACCGTCGCCGACGCCGTCGAACACCCTCAGGTCAACGCTCGAAACATGATCATCAGCGCAGGCGGCCTGCGCATGGCCGGCAATCCGATCAAGCTGAGTGCCTTTCCCGATCCGTCAACCCGCAGCGCGGCGCCGGATCTCGATGCCGATGGCGCACACATTCGACAGGAGTTCTGTCCTGGTTCATTTGGTGGCGGTTCGTAGGACCGCGCGGGAGTGTGCCCAACACGCTTCTACGAACCGTCCCGGAATGGGCCCATGAATCCGAGCCGCTCAAACCAAACATTTATTTCAGGGGCAAACACAAGGTCCGTCTGTTCGGTTGGAGCAATCCTTCTTCGGACGGATTCCGCGGCCGGCCCGATGGTGCTTGTTTGCGGCACCGGAGCACTCAAGGGCACAGCAACACCGGCAGAGTGCCCGCTCGCATCAACGCTTGCTGTTCCAGGGGTTTTCCCAGGTTCACCAGCAGTTCCGAAGCCAGAAACAGAACTCAGAGCCTGCACCGTCCGCAAAAAGTTCATGCCATCAAATCCGCCGATGGCGTAAACGTGGCCATCGAAACCCAGGGCCGCTGCCAGGAAATCGCGGGCGGTGGGCATGGGCGTTAGGATGGACCAGGTGTTGCTGAATGGGTTGTACGCCTCCACGCTGTTGGTCGGGCTGGCAAAGGAGTTGCTACCGGTGCTTCCACCAAGAACAAGGAGACGGCCATCGGAGCCGAGGACGGCTGCCGCTCCCCAACGCGGGGTGGGCATCGGAGCTACGATGGTCCACGAATGCGTGGTTGGACTGTACGCCTCCACGCTATTGAGAACGCGACCGGCTCCATCCATTCCACCGAAGACATAAATTCTGCCATCAGGCCCCTTGGCGGCCGCAGGTCCCATTCGCGCGATGTGCATGCCGGTCACCGGGGACCATGTATCGCTCCCCGGCGTGTATGCTTCCACGGTGTTCACGGCACCCACAGTCGTGTTGTTGATGGTACCGCCGAGGGCGTAGATTCGGCCGTCGGAGCCGGTGGCACCTGCCACATAACTGCGGGCAGTGATCATCGCGGCGGCGGTGGTCCAGCTGCTGCTCCCGGGGAGGTACACCTGGAGCGTCCGGACAACATTTCCCAGCGCATCCTTCCCGCCGAAAGCGTAAATCCGCCCATCGAAGCCTGCCGCGGCCGCCAACGCCGTGCGCCCGGTCGGCAAGCTAGCCACAGATGACCAGGTATCGGAGCCCGGGCGGTATGCCTCCACCGTGCTCAGGGCCACGCTCGCATTGTTGGAACCCCCGATGGCATAGATCCGGCCATCGGAGCCGGCGGCGCCGGCGAGGAAGCCACGGGCTGTTGGCATCGGGCTCACCGTGGTCCAGAGTCCCGCCGCCGGAACCATCGAAATGGTGTATTCCGCAATCTGCGTTCCCCAATCGAAGTTCGACCCGCTGCTGTCGAACTGGTATTGATTGGCGGACCAGAAATTGGCGGGGGCAGCTGGATCGTATTCCGTGGCACTGTAGTCGCCGCCCCGGAGCGTGTTGGTGGTGGGCAGCACGCCGGCCTTGACGAGGATTGGTGGTTGCAACGTGTTCAGCGCGTCTGTGGCCACTCGTCCGGTGACCGCCATTGATGTCGCTTGCGTGCCACTGTTCTCCAAGAAGGTCAGGGCGATGCTGTCGGCTGAATTGATCGCGATCGAGGGGTAGGAAGTGCTGATGTCCCCGCCCAGGTTGATGTCGCCTTGCTGCAAGAGCGACGGCGTACCGGCGAGCGGTGCGTTGATCTCATACCAGCGGGCCAAGTTTAAGTCGCCGACGCCGACATTGCCGGACCCAACCAGATGCTGCGTGGTTCCGTTATCGATCCAGTCCGCGCTCAAGAGACGGTCGTCGATCTCGTTGGTCAAGCCGGGGACGCCGGGACTGTTGCTGTAAGGAATGACCGTGAGCGTAGTCGCGTGAAACGTCCCCGGCCCGGAAAGGTAACCGCTCTGTGTGAGGACGTTGATCGTGGTCGAGACGTTGCCGGTGCCGGTGCTCTGGAGGAAGTATTCCAGATTGCCGGCGGTTTCATGATGCATGCGGGCCGGAATCAGAATGTGTCGCTCGTCCCCGGTGGCAACCACGGTTTGCTGGATGACAGGCGGCCCGCCAGCCAGAAGCGATGCCTTGGAAATGGCCAGGATCAGGTTGTGGGTGAAGCCGAAGAAGTTGAACTGGTTCGTGGAGATAAAGACCGCGTCGCGGTTCCAGCCCATCTTGGGGAAGTCAGGGACTTGCGTGCCGCCCTCGTTTACGGAGTTGATCTTGAACACATTCCAGTCCGGAGCCCCCAGGCTCGTGGGATTGCTGGTTTTGGAAACAGCGAAATCAATCGTGCTGGTCGCGCTGAAGCCAGGGTTTCCTTCGATGACTTCCAGATAGAAACGGCCAGCTTGATCATCGTAGAGGACATACGGGTCCGTGAAGCGGTCGCCAAGGGTGAAGATTGGGGAGAAGAATTGCCCGAACGGAATGGGGCCAACGCGGGCACCTCCTTGCTTGTCGGTGAGGGTGATCGAAAAATTGACAGCTCCGATGATCGTGTTGGGTCCCGCGGCCATCATGGTGTCGGGCGGCGTTACGCCGGCACCCTGAACGGCCAATGCTTGGTTGAAGTTAATATCGGGGATGCTCTGTAGCAAACTAACGGACGGCAGAAGTCGATCTTCCAGAGACTCCACCGACAGACGTGCGCCGGCCGGCCTGGGTTGTGGGCCACGAATTTTGCAGCGTGTCCGGGCAAAGAGCGGGAGCATCATGCGCGGAACCTTCCTCACGCCGTACAGAGATAATCTACGCTCTGTTTCGCGGCGGTTCGCAAAACCGCGGGGTAGCCCACGCGGTCAGGAGCAGGGGAAAAGCGGAAAGCAGTCGACAAGACAAACCACAAAGACGCGTCAGGCGCGACGTTGTGATTTCCTAGACTACCACGCCCGGGGAGACCGTCAAGCGCAAAATCGGCGTTCGTTTTGAATCGGCTCCAGCGGTGAGCGCGGAGACCTACGATCCGGCTGGTTTTGAGTTCAGGCCATATTCATGCTCATCAAGAATTCGGCGTTGGACTTAGTTTTGCGGAGGCGCGAAGTCAACAGTTCCATCGCTTCGACAGGGTGCATGTCGGCCAAAACTCGGCGTAGAGTTCGGACACGATCCAGCTCATCGGGGTGCAAGAGCAGTTCTTCCTTGCGGGTGCCGGAACGATTGATGTCAATTGCCGGCCAGATGCGTTTATCGACCAGGCGGCGGTCGAGGTGCAGTTCCATGTTGCCGGTGCCCTTGAACTCTTCGAAGATGACCTCATCCATGCGGCTGCCTGTATCGATGAGCGCCGTGGCGAGGATCGTCAGGCTGCCC
>DATGIQ010000258.1:0-2467 GCA_035295665.1 Gemmataceae bacterium
TGGCCCGGTCGCGGTCGTAGTTGGCCCGCGCGATCCGCAGGGACGCTTCGTTGAGCCGGACCTGGCTCACGGCCTGGTCGAGCTGGGCCTGGTACGGCCGCGGGTCGATCTCGAACAGCACGTCGCCCGCCTTGACCTCCGAGCCGTCCACGAAGCAAATCTTGACCAGATAGCCGGTGACGCGGGGCCGAACGTCCACGGTCTGGATCGCGGCGGTTCGGCCGGTGAAATCCACGAAGTCGGTCACTTCCCGTTCGACGGGTCGGCTGACCGGCACGGACGGTATCTCCTTCGAGGAGGCCGTCGGCGACGCCTCTTGCTGGCAACCGGCCACGGCCGCCAGCAGCAGACAGCCCCCCGCCATCCGAAGTAACGTAGGATGCATGGTGCCCTCATCCACGGAAGATCGATAATGCGAAGACCGGTCCGACCGTTCACCGTCCGGCATGGTCCGCCGGAGGGAGTCGATTCCGGTCCTGGTAGGTATTGCCCGGTAGGACGAAAAACCTTACAGGCAAAGAGCGCTCTTTTCGGAGCATATCGCGGAGGGCGCTAAAAAGAAAGAATTTACGCTGCGGCGAGCCGAGTACTGAATCGTCGGGGAAAACCTACGCCAGCCGGCGTGCCAGCGCGGGAAGTCCCGCGCTGGCACGCCGGACTAGCAGTATCGAGTACAAGGTGTGAGCGTCAAGCTGCTTGCTGAACAAGAGGCTCGACCCATTCCCGATTCCAGAACGCCGCCCACTGCCCTTTGTCGCTGCGGTACAGAGCCCGCACATGACATAGCGCGTGCGCCCCTTCCTCACCCCAACGCATCCCCGCCCCTTTGAGTCGCTGACCCACCACCGTCTTGCAGGCACTTTCCACCACCCCACTGCCGATGTGCCAGCCCTCCGCCACGTATTCCGGGTACTCCATCCGATGCATATTGTTGCCGAAGTAACTCAACACCTCCGCCAATTGCTCACGCAACGCCGCCGACTTGCGGCTCGGCCACGACCACTGCCGCAGCACTTCCAGCGTCACTGCCCCGCCTTCGGCTTTGAGCAGGCTGCACCACTGCTCCGCCTGCGTGCGGGCCGCCCCCTCGTCGTGCGGGTGCAGCGCCTGGGCCAGCTTCTCCAGGTAGCTGGCGGCGTGATAGAAGTCCAGGATCAGCACCAAGTCGGCGCGATTGAAGTTCTGTTGCATGAAGCCTTCCAGGCCGGCACCGCCATCCGTCAAGGCGATCCATACCTCGGCCTTCTCCATGCCGACCCGGTCGGCCAGGCGACGCAGCAGCGGCCCCAGGTCCGGCAACGTATACAGCCCAGACAGGTAGCGGGCACGCAAGCCTTCCCGCTTGGCGTTGGGGACCGGCTCGGCCGGCGGCGGGTTGAAGATGCAGCCGACGTAAGCCATACGTCCCTCGGCCTTGCGGCCGCCGATGCCTTGCTGACGCGTGCCGGTGGCGTCGAGGCTGGCGTAAGCGACCGTCCGGCCTTTGGCATCCACGCCCCACGGCCACTCGACGCGCGGGCCAAACGTCGTGCCCGCACCTAACGCGGCGGCGATGCGGAGGCCGACATCCTCGGTGGTGCGTTCGACGGTCGATTCCGACAGGCTCACGCCGCTCATTTCCTGCAACAGTTCGGCCCCTTTCTCGAAGCTGGAGCCGACCGCACCGGCCAGGCTGGCGAGCCGTTCGACCGCGGGAGTCAGTTGCTGCGTGGGGATGCCGGCGTGGGCATCGAAGGGATACTGCCCCCGGCCGCAGCGGCGGCAATAGTAGTAGCAGCGTTGGTAGCGGATCGGCCCGAACAGGCTGACGAGGGCGCGTGGGGCGTCGTGATGGTAGGGGGCGGCGTAGTCGCAGCCGGGGCAGGTCACACTGGATCCCTGGTAGCCGTTTTTTTTTGCTCCAGCAACTGCTGGTAGGTCTTGGCGCCGACGCGGAGAAGGATGTCGCGGACCTTGAACTCGGTGTCGCCAAAGAGGGAGGAGCGCTCGCTGGCGACGAGGGTGCGGGCCAGTTGGAGGAAGTCGTCGGCAGCCGCCTGGGCAATGGCCTGGGCCAGTTCTTGGGCCTGAGCTTCCTGAGCCGGGGGGAGGGATTCCTTCATGGTGTCTCTCGGATAAGGATGGTGAATTTATCGGCAAAACGCTCCTCCGCTCGTTTGTGTACAAATTTTCCACCAAGTTGCGAGACGCCCACACCCGGGCTGGCAGGAGGCCGGGATGTCCGTAGCCAGTCGCCCGGAAATCGGGTAGCCTGGATGAATGCGATTTACGGATTCGTTTAACCGCGAGCCGAAGGCGAGCGCGGGCGTCGCGCTCGCCTTCGGCTCGCGGCTAAACTTGGCGAGGAATCCTCCATGCGAACGTGGCGATGGTTCCCGATGATGTTGGCCATCAGCGTGCTGGCCGGCCCATTCGTGATGGCGGCGGAGAAGATGGTGCCCCTGCCGGCACGAGCTGTTCCTTCCGA
>DATGIQ010000259.1:0-11330 GCA_035295665.1 Gemmataceae bacterium
TCAAGGGAATGCGAGCATCCGAACGGGCGATGGGATTGCCCTCGATGTCGCACAGAGCTCGGTCGGTGGCCTGTTGGATATCTCCCTGGGTGGGGGCGGCGTGAATGCCTTCGAGTCGCTCACGCTGCAGGATGTCACCAGTGCCGATCTGTCGATCGGTCTGCGCAGCAATGCCGGCGACATCGCTGATGTCAACCTGACCAATGTCACGGTCACCGATACAGCGCCGGCCACGTTTGCCTTCCGCCTCGCCGACGTCGGTGGCTCCGGTGGGATGGATCAAGTCACCATGCAGAATGTGCAGGTCGCAGATGGCATCCAGGTGGTGCTGAGTTCTGGCGGGAGCAGCGTCCTATCTGCCACGAATGTCACGTGCCTGTTCAGCTCGCTGGACCTGGGTCCGGACGGTGTCTTCCAGGACGGCGGTGGGAACTCGGGGTTGTAAGACTGCGTCCACGCAGCCTGGCTGGCTGACGGCTGGTGGAGGCATTGGAAAAGTTCACCCCCATCCACAAATCTCTGGACGCCAAGCCAGCCAAGTTTTTCCCAAAGCATCCTGTGTCCGTGACAAGACGCGGGCACAGGATGCCGCTTTCATCGACTACGATTTGTCTACTCCTCGAGAGAATACCAGGCAGAGCCGGTTTTGCCCGGACTGCAACCACGGTGTCCTTCTGGCAAGCCCCACCTGGCTGGCCGGCTGAATCCCCGATTGTCCTGGATTTCGGAGGATCGTGCCGGTCGGGATGACCTCGGCATATCGTTTGCTCGTACTCTTTGAGGGAACTGGCGAGCCTAATGCATGGTCCGGTTGGTTGTGTCCGTTTAGGGGCGGTGCGCAGAACCGCGCGGGACGCCTCCGCACGCGGTTCTGCCCACCGCCGCTGAACGGATACATTCAGCTGGACTGGGTACAAGATCTGAAACGAACCTCTCGCCACGAAGACCGAGCACAGGTGAATTGGGCTTGACCAAAATCAGGCGCAAGTTTGGTTCCCAACTTTTCTCCTATGGAAAACGAGTTGCGCCCCCGATCATCAGCATCGGCCTGGTGAGCTGGCTGATCTGGAGCATCACGCCGGAGAAGCTGGCGGCCACATTCTCTACCAGAACGTCGCTTTGGCTAGTGCTCGCTACTGCCATCCAGGTGGTCGTCCTCTTCACATGGGACACGGTGTCTTTATGGTGGCTGTTTTCCCAGCCGCACCAGTCGTTGCCGTTCGGCATGGTCTTCCGAGCACGGGCCGATACGATCGTCTGGAGTGCCGTCAACCTGGAGATTGGACAAGGCGTGTTCGCCTGGAAGCTTGCTCAGATTACTGCCAGTTCGGTCCAGGCCGCCTTGGGCCGTTGCTTGGTGCTGGCTCTCTTCGACTTTGGCACGTTGATGAGCTTGGCACTGGTAGGCTCCTTTCTCAAGCCCGATCCGTTCATTCGCTCGCTTCGCTGGATCTGCGTGGCAGCGATCGCTGGATTGCTGGTGGCGATTCTCACTCTGCGCTTCTTGCCCACATCGTGGCGTCGGTGGCTCACCAGGCAAGACTGGGCTCGCTGGCTGGATTGGTGGAGCTGGCGTCATTCTCTCCTGCTTTGGGGTCAGCGCGTGATTCTGTTCCTGCTCGTGCTAATCTACGCCGGGGTTGGCCTGACCATCTGCCGGATTCCCGTGGACGCGCGCACAGTGGCCGGCGTAATTCCATTCGTCCTTCTAGCAGAATCCCTGCCGGGCACCGCGGGGCTCGGCGAGCGTGAGACGGCTCTCGTGTACTTGCTGCACGTGCAGGATGACCAGCGTGCCGTTGTGTTGCAATTTGGCCTCACCTGGTCGGTGGTGGTGATTCTGGGAAGAGTAGTGATCTCGCTCGTCAGCTGGTGGATTCTGCCCACTCAGTCGAGCAAGGAGAATTCATCCGACGAGCGGTCGTCCCCGGTTGAGCTTACCCAGAGACAAGGCCACAACCCGGAATCTGCCTGATTATGCGCAGCCCTATGCCCAGGCGGGGACACGAGATCCACCTCATCGCGCAACAACCGGGCACAGCCCATTCCACGGAAGCCGAATCGCCACACCGTAACCGGGCTACTACCCGTCGGCCGAAAAAGAGGCATGGGCTTTGCAATCTTTTGCTGCTAGGAGCAGCTACAACAAGCCTCCGAAGTCCCTTCATTCCTTTGTTACCTGCCAAACCGAATTGGCCTTGTAGGAGCTATCATGTCCACAGCGCGCAAGCATGAAGTCGTTGTTGTCACGGGCGCATCCGCTGGAGTCGGCCGTGCCACGGTCCGGGCATTTGCTCGCCGAGGCGCTGATATCGGTCTGCTGGCGCGTGGCCATGCAGGCCTGGATGGTGCCAGGCGGGACGTGGAAGAGCTTGGCGGCAAGGCGTTGGCGTTGCCGACGGACGTGTCCGACCCCGCCGCCGTGGAGCGCGCAGCTGACATGGTCGAGCATCAGTTTGGACCAATCGATGTCTGGGTGAATGTGGCCATGTGCTCGGTCTTTTCACCGGCCAAGAGTATGGCCCCCGAGGATTACCAGCGCGTTACCAATGTCACTTACTTGGGCTATGTCTACGGCACCTTGGCTGCGCTCAAGCGGATGCTGCCGCGAGACCGAGGCATGATCGTTCAGGTGGGTTCGGCGCTGGCCTACCGGGGCATTCCCCTGCAATCGGCTTACTGTGGAGCCAAGCACGCGATCCAGGGTTTCACCGAGTCGGTGCGGTGCGAGCTCATCCACGACCACAGCAACGTGAAGATCACCATGGTCCAAATGCCGGCCTTGAATACGCCGCAATTTGATTGGGTCAAGAGTCGTCTACCGCGCAAGCCACAGCCCGTACCGCCGATCTACCAGCCGGAAATCGCTGCCGAGGCGGTTTACTGGGCGGCTCATCACTATCGCCGAGAATGGTACGTGGGAGGATCTACCGCCATGGCGATCATCGGTAACAAGATCGCCCCTGGCCTTGGCGATTGGTACCTGGGCCGGCAAGGCTATGGCGCGCAGCAATACGATGGTCCCGTGGCGCCCGACCGGCCCAACAATGTCTTCACTGCGGTCGATGACGCGCACGACTACGGCGCCCACGGGGATTTCGATGACCGGGCTGCGAACTTCAGTTTGCAGCTCTGGCTCGATCAGCACCGCAACTGGATTCTTGCCGCTGGTCTGGCAGGCGCAGTCTCCAAAGGCATGTGCAACGGAATGCAGCATGCCTGGCGCGGCGGCCTGCTGGGCCTGGCACTGGGCGGGCTAGCCATTGTGGGCCTGGGCAGATTGACGCGGGGAGGATTGGCCGGCGCGCCGCGTGTTCCGGAGCCATTGCATCCGCATCACCCGCCCACCGCTTCCCGGGAACAACTGCACCGGGAACGGACCGCGCCGGTGGCGTGAACCGTTCGCCGACGTGGCCTGGATGGATGAATTCAAGTGAACCCGCACGATTCCGCAATCCACAAGCCCGACACGCCAGCGAAGAGCCCTCGCTCGCGCTCGAGGCTTGTGGGCGCGTGGTTTAGTACTGAAAGAGAACGTCATCATGGCCAAACCGTCAAGCACCCGTGAGCCGTCCGTCAAGCGAAAGAAAGGCTCAGCGGAAACGAAGCAAGGCAAAACCAGAACGCCGGCAAAGAGCCGGGCGGCGTTGGTCGAGAGCATCGCCGGTGCCCTCGTAATCAAAGACGAGGACATCTTCTTCCTCTGCGCGGACAATGGGGATTTGCCGCTTCAGGGCCGGCATGGTTACGGCCTGTATTACCACGATTGTCGATTTCTCGATGGTTATGAAATGCGGCTGGCAGGACTCCCGCTGAGCCGCCTGATCTCCAGCGCCGGGGCAGGCTTCAAGGCCGAGCTGGAGCTGACCAACCTCGATACGCGTCTCGGCGACGGACGGATCCTGTCGAAGGAAGACCTCGCGGTGCGCTGGGAACGGCTTCTCGATGCCTCGCACCTGGCGTTGCACGATCAATTCACCTTCCACAACTACGGCATGGAAGGATGCACCGTTCCGATGTCGCTCAGGTTTGCGGCTCACTTCGAGGATGTGTTCGTAGTCCGTGGCCAACATCCCCACGTGCATGGCACCCTGCACCCACCGCGCTGGCAGGATGGCAAGCTTGTCTTCGCCTACGACGGAAGCGACGGCATCCGCCGCGCAGTCACGCTCGCCTTTGATCCGGCCCCAATTCGTCAGGAGGACGCGACAGCGCACTTCCAGATAGATTTGCCGGCGCACGGGGAAATCAAGCTGGTGGTCACGATTGCCCTTACCGAATCGAAGGAACGCGAAGAGAAGTCCCCCGTAATGGGCCCGCACGACGGAATCCAGCACGCAGAACAACACCTCCACGAGAAGTCGCGGCAATGGCTGGATCGACAAACGCAATGCCACACGGGCAATCTCATCCTCAATCGCGTGCTGGAGCGGGCACTGCTCGATCTCCATGTCCTGCGCACCCGCTTGGACGACTTGGAGTACTTCTCCGCCGGCGTACCGTGGTACGTCACCCTGTTTGGACGCGATGGTTTGATCACGGCACTGGAAAGTCTGGCGTACGAGCCTGGGGTTGCCGAGCAGACGCTTCGCCTCCTGGCTCACTACCAAGGAACGAAGGTCGATGACTGGCGGGATGAACAGCCGGGCAAGATCATGCATGAGCTGCGGGTCGGCGAGCTGGCCCACGACGATGAAATCCCGCAAACGCCCTACTACGGCACCGTGGATGCCACGCCCCTGTTCCTGATCCTCATCGGCTTGCATGCCCAGTGGGTCGGTAACCTGGAACTTTTTAAGGACCTGCGCGGCAATGTGGAGCGGGCACTACAGTGGATTGACCAGCAAGGCACTCAGCACAATGGCTTCCTGGCTTACGATAACAAATCGAGCAAGGGGCTGTCGAACCAGGGCTGGAAGGACTCCGGCGACGCCATCGTCAATAGTGATGGCAGCCTGGCGAAGCCGCCGATCGCCCTGCCGGAGGTCCAAGGCTATGTCTACCTGGCCAAGTCCCTCCTGGCCGATCTCTATCGCCGCGCCGGGGAGAACGACTGGGCCGACACATTGGCCAAAGACGCGAAGGCCCTGCGCGCGCGGTTCAACCAATCTTTCTGGATGGAAGACAAGGGCACCTACGCCCTCGCCCTGCAAGCTGGAAGCCGATGCGCGGATGCCATCGCCTCCAACGCCGGGCAAGTCCTTTGGTCCGGGATAGCGGACGAAGACAAGGCACGGCGGACGATGGAGCGGCTGATGGCCGACGACATGTTCAGTGGCTGGGGGATTCGCACGTTATCGCAGAACGAGAAGCGTTACAACGCAATCTCGTACCACCTGGGCACAGTCTGGCCGCACGATAATGCTCTGATCTTGGCAGGTTTCCGCCGTTATCGCTTTGATCGGCCGGCCGCAAAGATCTTCAGCGGCATCGTCGAAGCAGCAGCCAAGTATCCAATGTATCGGTTGCCGGAGCTGTTTTGTGGCTTTCCGAAACAGGAGTTCGGTCTGCCCGTGCATTACCCGGTAGCCTGCCATCCCCAAGCCTGGGCCGCAGGGGCTGTGCCATACATGTTGACAGCAATGCTCGGCCTGACGCCCGATGGGTTCGCCGGCCGGCTGCGCGTGCTCAGGCCCCACCTCCCCGACGATTGCGAATACGTGGAACTGCGAAGACTGCGGGTCGGCCAAGCATCGGTCGATGTGCGTTTTGCGTTGGCGCAGCAGGGAAAGGTGAGCGTGAAGGTGCTCCGGACAGACGGGACGTTGGAGGTCACAACGGAAGAGTGAGCCGCGCTGCTTGACCGGACGCGTCCGCTCAGGGGCTGGTGGTTCTTCGCCGGCGTGTCCGGCTGGCAGACGACACGATGCTGCACAGCGTTTCAGGGCCGCCGCTCACATTTAGCCGTTGATCTCGCCGGCTGCGGGCGGCGGGATCGTCGGTCGACCGGGGATTGGTTGCCACGGTTGCGGTACGGCGGGCGGCGGAAGGTAGCCACTGGGCGCGTAGGCAATGCCGAAGTTAATCGCCAATGCCAGCGCGGAAGCCGCACAGCCCAAGAGGCTCCAACGAAGCCGCATGCCGCCGGGCCGGACGGCCGCCAAGACTCCGATTAAACCGAACAATAGGCCGAAGACGCTGATCGGGATCCCCAGGATGGGAAGGAAAAATAGAAGCAAGCCGATCACCCCCAGAACGAGGGAAAGCATCCCCGGGGCAGCCGGCGGGTTATGGACCGTGGGCAATGAACTCATGGATACCTCCGCTCAATGGCCGGGCGCGGCCGGGACCATGCCGCGTGAGAAGTAATCGCCCAGGGTCAACACGAGCAAAATTCCCAACCAAAAGCAACTCACCAAGATTACGATCCAGGTCAGGCGCGTGCTGATCAGTGCATGCATGAAAAACAGCACGACCAGGCTGGCCTTGCACACAGCAATGCACAGGCCAAGAACGATGTGCCAGACTGGCGGCACATGCCAGAAAGATAGGCCCACGGTCAGAACCGTCAACAGGACCAGGAGCACACACACGACCACATAGGTTTGCACACGAATCAATGGTTCCGCCATGCCTGCCTCGCTCTCAGGAACCGCTCGGCGTGCCTCACGGAAAAGTATGGCTGCCGAGCAGGTAAAGCATGGGCAACAGAAAAATCCACACCGTATCGACGAAGTGCCAGTAGAGTGCCGTTACATCCACCGGCGAATAATAGGCGGGCGAGAAGTGGCCGCGCCAGGCCAGAATGAGCATCGTCAGCACCGCCGCGATGCCCAAGGTTACGTGGAGGCCGTGGAGTCCCGTCATGATCCAGTAAAACATCAGGAACAATTCGACCTGGGGTACCTGCTCCGCGCGCAGGCCCTCCTTCTCAATCCATTCCTCCGGGTCAAAACGCCAACCCGGGATCAGGTTATCCCGGTAATCCAGGTAGTACTCCAATCCCTTCAAGGCCAAGAACAAGAGGCCCAGGAGCGCGGTCAAGCCGAGACAAACAAGCAGCTCCTTGCGGCGCGCCAGCTTGACGTAATGCACCGCAAGCACCATGAACAGGCTGCTGACCAAGAGCACCACCGTATTCGTGCCGCCAATGATCCAGTTCAGCTTGATGCTCGCCTTTTCAAAGGCCTCCTCGTAGAGGTAGCGGTAAGCCCCAAGCCCCAGGAACAGGCTGCCGAAGAACATGACTTCGGTGGCCAGGAAGATCCACATTCCCAGAGAGGCGGCCTCGTGCTGCTGATCGAGATCGCGAAACTGTTCTTCAAGCCGGTGGCGGACCAGGACCGATTGATCGAGGACCGCCCGCTCCTCCGGCGTCAGGATGGCTGATTCAGGGCTCATTCTGTGCTTTCTCCGCTTCGTACTCGTATGGCCCGCGGACCACGACGGGAGTTTCCGCAAAGTTGTCCTTGGGCGGCGGGGAGGACGTTTGCCACTCCAATCCGGTCGCGTGCCAGGGATTCGGTTCCGCACGCGGTCCGTACTTCAGGGAGTAAAGGAAATAAAAGAGCGGCAGCGCGTAGCCGACGGCGAGGATGGAGGCCCCGGCCGAGGACATGACGTTCCAAACATGGTACTCCTCCGGATAGCGATGATAACGCCGCGGCATGCCGGCATAGCCCAAGAGGAACTGCGGCAAAAAGGTCAGGAAGAAGCCGACAAAAATGATGAGGGCCGCCATCTTCGACCACCAGTCGGAGTACATGCGCCCGGAGATTTTTGGCCACCAGTAGTGCAGGCCGGCCATGTAGCCCATGACCATGCCGCCCACCATGATGAAATGGAAGTGGGCGATGACGAAATAGGTGTCATGGACGTGCATATCCATGCCGAGCGAAGCGAGAAAGAGCCCGGTGAGTCCCCCCGCGGTAAACAGGGCCACAAATCCCAGAGAAAACAGCATCGGCGCCTCGAAGGAAATACATCCCTTGTAAAGGGTGGCCGTCCAGTTGAAAACCTTGATCGCCGACGGAACCGCGACCATGTAGCTCAGGATCGAAAAAATCATGGCCGCGTAGATCGAGATGCCCGCGACGAACATATGGTGCGCCCAGACGATGAAGCTGAGCGTGGCGATGCCGAAGCTGGATAGTGCTACCGCGGTATAGCCGAACAGGGGTTTGCGTGCAAAACAAGGAATGACCTCGCTGATGATCCCCATGCCGGGCAGGATCATGATGTACACCGCTGGGTGCGAATAGAACCAGAACAGGTGCTGAAACAGCAGCGGGTCGCCGCCGTAGGCCGGGTCGAAGACACCGATGTGCAGCCAGCGCTCCAGGATGACCAGGATGAGTGCCATCGCCAAGACCGGCACCGCCAGCAGGAAGATGAAGCTGGTGGCGTAAATCGTCCAGACAAACAACGGCAGCCGCCACCAATAGAGCCCGGGAGCCCGGAGCTTGTGTGTTGTGACGATGAAGTTCAGCCCGGTAAAGATGGACGAGAATCCGGAAATGACGACGCCGATCATGGTCGGGATGACGTTGTAGTGCGAGGATTTGCTGCTGTAGGGGGTGTAGAATGTCCAGCCGGTGTCGACGCCCCCGGCAAGGACAGCGAACAACGTCCAGGCTGCACCCAGGACAAACAAGTACCAGCTCGCCAGGTTGATGCGCGGGAAGGCAAGGTCCTTGGCGCCGATCATGAGCGGCAGACAAAAATTGCCGAGAACCGTCGGCACAACGGGTACCAAGAAGAAGAAGACCATGATCACGCCGTGTGCCGTGAACAGCTTGTTGTACGTATCCGGTTCGACCAGGCCGCCACGCGGTGTCATCAAGTTCAGGCGAACGATCGTGATGGCCACGCCGCCGATAAAGAACATCACGGTCACGGTGATCAGGTACAAGAGAGCGATCCGTTTATGGTCCTTGGTCAGTAGCCAGGACATTACGCCGCGGCTGGCATTAAGGTACGTTTCCTTGGGTTCTTCGAGCGGCAGGGGCAGACTGCTGGGCTCTAACGTGGCGGTGCTCACGGCTTCTCCTTCGTGGGGTTAATCGGCGGCGTCGTGACGGGCGGTGGATAACTTTCGACACGCGGCGGCGTTTGGCCTCGTCCCAACGCCTTGATGAAGGCGATGAGCTCAATGATTTCCTCTTCGCTCACTTGTCCCTTGAAGCTGGGCATGAGGTTCTGCCAACCCGCGACAATTTTGGCGCCGGGATAGAGAATCGATTCGCGGATATACCCCTCGTCCGCAATCACGGACTCCGCGTTGTTCAGCCGGACCCGGCTGCCGTAGAGGTTTTCCAGCACGGGGGCGCGGGCATGTTCGTCGGCGCTGTGACAACTGATGCAGCGGTACTTGAGGAAGACCTTCCGCCCTTCCAGCGCCAAGGAGCCTTCGGAATGGCTATTGAGCCATTCCTGGTAATCGGCCGGCTTCAGGACATAGACCGTGCCGACCATGCCGGCGTGGTTGGTGCCACAGTACTGGGAGCAGAACAAATGGTAAGTGCCCGCCACCGTCGGCTGAAACCAGGTCGACGTGTACCGGTCAGGAAGGACGTCCATATGAACCCGGAAATCGGGCACAAAAAAGCTATGGATCACATCTTCCGAGGTCAGCAGCACCTTGATCGGACGACCGATGGGGACGTGCAGCTCATTGATTTCACGCTGTCCCTCGGGGTGCTGGAATTTCCACATCCACTGCTTTCCCTGGCCGTAAATCACCGTGGCATCATCAGGGGCACGGTAGGCACCGAAATAAATGGTCGCTCCCCAGACAAAAAAGACCATGAAGATCCCCACAGGAGTGAGCGTCCAAAAAAGTTCCAGCGGAACGTTGGTGCGCACCGATGGCAGGGGCAAGTGGCCGGGCCGGCGGCGGTAGCGAATCGAGAAGTAGATGAGCAGGAAGGCAACGAGCAGGCCAACCGAGCCGCACACCGAGATAAGGAAGTACAAGAAGATATCGACATCCCGGGCGGTCGTCGACGCTTCCTGCGGGAACCAGATAATGTTGTCAGCAAACATGGTTCATCCACTCGCAGCGCCGCCTTGCAGCGCTTTGCGGTGCTCCTGCCGCCATAGCACAGCAAGAAGAATTCCGATGGCCAGAACCGTCAACACACCCCCCGCGCGGATGAAGTTCATTACGGCCGCGCCGTATTTCCCCTCGGTCGGGTCATAATGGAAGCAGAACAGCAAGACCTGGTCCACGGGCGAACCGATCGTTCCGTGCGCCGCCTCGACCAGTCCCAGGCGCACATCACGGGGGGAATAACTAATGTCGTAAAAGTAACGGGCAATCTTTCCGGAGGGCGTGAGCACCATGATGCCGCTTGCATGGGCAAACTGATCGTTGCGCGCGTCATAGCGGTAATGGAAGCCGACTGCGTCGGTCAGCCGATCGATCGACGCCTGCTCCCCGGTAAGGAAGTGCCATCCCGTCTCCGCACCGGGCCTTCCATAGCGCTCCAGGTACGTCTTCCGCTTGGCGGCTGCCATGGCCGGTGTTTCTCGCGCATCAAAACTCACGGTGACGACGTTGAAGTCCTTGCCCATTTCCAACGGCACATCGAGCAGAGCGCGGACCAACCCATTCAACACCTGCGTACACAGCATCGGGCAACGGTAGTAAGCCAGGACAAGAATGACTGGCTTGTTGCCGAAGTATTCTCCCAGCTTCTTGGTCCGCCCGGCTTCGTCCCGGAACTCGGCGTCCAGAGGAACCTGCTCATTCAGCCGTTGATCAAAGCGCACACCCTGCAGCGACGATGGCAACTGCGCCAAGCCCGGTCCGGCAAAGGCTGCCAGGAGCGGCAGAGGCAGAACCCATCGTTTCACGAAACCGCTAATCATGCTTCATCCCTCTGAACATGCGCCCGGAGTTGGACTCCCCGGCGTCGACAAGGCCGTTCTGCCGCCGTGCTTGATCAGTTGTCGGCTGATTGGTGCGAGCCGGCAGCTTGCCGGCCAGGAAATCCATCGCCCGATCGATGGGGATATGAACGTAGTCTTCTTCGGTGGAACCGTAGCTGTGCAGCCGGGCTTCCTTCCCTTCCTCCCGGAGGTAGACGTTGCCTTTCTCAATCCCCGCCATGCGGTTGACCTGTTCGAGCCGGGGTTCGGGCGGCAAAGATTCCGCATGGGTGGAAGCCAATGGATAATTGGAACGCTTGATCACGTCCTGGTAATCCTGATAGCTGTAGAAAAAGCGCAGGACCACCGCGTGGACGATCGCGGCGAAGACCATGGCTCCAATGATAATGCCGAGGATCCAGCGAAAACTGGCGTCGGAATGCTCATGGCGTACCTCGGCATGCAGCAACCCGCCCGGCGGTTGGCCATCGCCCTCCGCGGGATGAGCCGCCACGGTC
>DATGIQ010000260.1:0-40897 GCA_035295665.1 Gemmataceae bacterium
CTTCCCGGGAGTTGACGCTGTCCCAGTACCACCGTGCCCTGGCTGCCCAGAACCAGTCCAAGGCCGGCGATCAGTGGAACTTCTTCCAGGCCAAGCGAAATCGACGCACCAGCCACGAAACTACGGTCGACGTGCTCCAAGCAACGGCCGAACCAGCCCCCGTCGATGCCGCCGCACTCGAGGCAACCGCCCGGTTTCTCGAGGACCGCTTCCGACGTGTGGAGGCCGGTGCGAGCCATTTGCTCGAATTGCTGGGCTCAACGAAAACCAGCCCCAGCACGGGGAATTCTACGTTGCACGAAGCCGCAGGGCGGTTGCAGCAGACCGTGCGTGAAGAAGCCAAACGGGCGCAACTTGCTCAAAACCACATCCATGAAGTTCTTTCCCGTGATGCGGTGCGCTCGGCCTGGACCTATCTGATCGGCAACGAACAACCCAAAGTGCAGCTCCGCACTCTTACCGATCCCCAGATCGACCAGGCCGAGCAAGCCATTCGGGCGCGGCTCCCCGAGGAAGACACGGCATCCCTATTTCGAAAAATACCGCAGGAGGAGATCGGCAAGGCGATTGCGACAGCCGAAGCCAACGCCCAGGTCATGGAACATACGTATGAGCCCATTTCCGAGGCAATTGGCCAGATCCAGAATATCGTTGATGAGCAAATCCGCATGGTCCGGCCTGTTCAAGCGGCGTTATGGGCACTGGAAACGGCGGCAACCGATCTAGCCTCGGACGCTTCTCAGGAACCGGTGCGGGCCACCGTTGCGGAGTTGACGCGATCGGGACAGCGGTTGAGAATCGCGGCCGACCGATTAAGCGTCGGCTTCAAAGCCACCTGGCACGCTTACCAGGCACGGCGCTACAAGACAGAAACCGACTATAACCGGCAAGCCGCAGAGATGTACGAAATTCAGGTACGTAAGAGCAGCGTCCTGTCCGAGCGGCATCGGGACCGCAGTAAGAATTTTTTCTACGGCATGCTGGCTGCCCAGGCCGGCGTGACCATCGCCACATTTTCGTTGGCGATGCGGCACAAGAGTCTCTTGTGGGGCCTGGCGTGCCTGGCCGGCGCCAGCGCCGTCGCCATCGGCCTGTATGTGCACCTGAAGGTCTGACGCAACGGGATGAGGATCCGTGGTTCCTTCTAAGCAGTCGATCATTGTGTACACGCCTCAAGATGTGCTCAAAAGCCTGGACGCGGTCCGCGCTCCGGTTTCGGTTGTCATGCTGGATCCGTGGTACAACAAGGGAATCGGCGGGACGCGCCCGGATTACGATGATTGGCTGGCTGGCCTCGTGGAACGTTCGAGCCGGTTGGCGGATCACGTGTACGTCTGGGGATTTCCCGAAATCATCTGGAAATTGCTCAACCGATTGCCCGCGGAACTGTCTCTGATTGCCTGGCTGACCTGGTACTACCGAAATTGTCCGTCGGTGATCCGGGGCTGGCGCTCGGCCCAATACACGTGTCTGCACTTGGCCAAGGCAACGGCCCGGCTCTACCCCGAGCACTTCCTGAACAAAGCTCAAATCGAGAAACGACAGCGGGGCAAGCTGCGTTATTTGCCCGGCCCGCCCAGCGTAATCGATGTGCCATTGAACGTCGGTTTCGTGGGCCGGCATGAACAGACCGGCCATCCAGCACAGAAGCCCGAGAAAGTGTTCGAGCCGCTCATTCTGATGGCTACCCAGCCGGGCGATCTCGTGCTCGATCCGATGTGTGGCGCCGGCACGACGGGGGCGGTCTGTGCCAAGTTTGGCCGGCGCGCCATCCTGTGCGACTCATCCGAAGAATACACCCAGTTGACCGAACGGCGCCTGGGCATCCGACGGATCCCTTGCCAGGAAGACTCGCGCTCTGGACAGCCCCACTCCCAGCGATTATCAAAGAGGAAGGACCGCATCCGTCCGTGATGATCTGGCCGCGGTTGCTCATCGAGAGTTCTTCATGCTCCACCTGTATGGCTCTGGTGCGCGTCTGTGTGACGGACTGACCCGGCGCGAGTTTCTCCGCGTGGGCGGTTTAGGGCTGGCCAGTCTGTCCCTACCGACGTTGCTGGAAAACCGGGCATCGGCGGCTGCCCCTGGCCGCGCCAAAAGCTGCATCCAGCTGTTCATGTGGGGCGGACCGTCGCAGCATGAAACCTTTGACCTCAAGCCCGATGCCCCGAGCGGGATTCGTGGCACGTTCCGGCCCATCGCTACCAGTGTACCGGGCATTCGTATCTGCGAGCACTTGCCAGGTTTGGCCCGCATGGCCGATCGCTATGCCATCCTCCGTTCGGTAACGCACACCGGCACGAACCATGGAACGAGTGCCTACCACATGTTGACGGGGCACATCCACTTCAGCCCCGGCACGCTCCGGCATCCGACGCCCAACGATTTTCCGCATGTTGGCTGCGCCGTAAGCCGGTTCGGCCGGCCACCCCTGGATCTGCCGGCCTACGTCGCCCTACCTTCCGTACTTCACGACGGCGACGGTGGGGAAGTGCCGGGTCAGGGTCCGGGCTTGCTCGGCCAACGGTTTGCTCCCTTCATCGTCAGCGGCGATCCGACACGCCCCGATTTTTCCATGAACACGCTGACGCTGCCGGGGGACGTGGGTGCGCGCCGGCTTCAAGAACGCATCCGTCTCCAGGCCGCCCTCGATCGGCACGGAGATGGGGTGGCGCGGCTGCCGGCGGCTCGAGGCCTGGAAGAACATTATGAGCGAGCATTTCGGCTCTTGCAATCGGCAGCGGCGCGGCAAGCATTTGACCTGGCCCGTGAGCCGGCTACGGTCCGCGACCGTTACGGCTGGCACCCGTTTGGCCAGAGCTGCCTCATCGCCCGCCGTTTGGTTGAACGGGGCGTTCCCTTGGTCACCGTTTATTGGAATGCTCCGCACATCGACGATCTTCAGCACTGGGATACGCACAAGGACAGCTTTGATCGTCTTCAGAATCACCTGCTGCCGCCTTTCGACCGGGGCATGACGGCGTTGTTGGACGATTTGCTGGGGCGCGGTTTGCTTGACGAGACACTGGTCATTTGGATGGGCGAATTCGGCCGAACGCCCAAGCTCAACAAAAACGCCGGCCGGGATCATTGGGGATTCTGTCAATCCGTGCTCATGGCCGGCGCGGGTGTCCGGGGCGGTCAAGTCTACGGCAGCTCCGATGCCTCCGCGGCCTATCCGGCCGAAGCGCCAGTCAGCCCGGACGACCTGGCGGCCACGGTCTTTACGAGCCTCGGGATTCGCCTTGATCAAGAGCTGCGTGATCCGCTCGGCCGGCCCCTGCCGCTGTGTACGGGCAAGCCGGTGTTGGGACTGTTCTGAAACGCCGATCCGCCGTATCTGTTGCCGCAGATAAGCCGGACACGTCGGCGAAGGACCGCGATATCCTTCGGTGGCGCCTCAGGTGTGTTAGTTTGAGTGCCCCTGAGAAGCAAACAACCGGGCCACGCCGCGCAGCGATCCGTCCTCGACCATCTGCACCGCTGCATCGGCGTAGCCAGGCATCAACTGGCGAACGATTTCTGCACCGCCTCCTGTCAGGAAGATTTTCCGGAAGCTGTCTCCCATTCCCAGGGCAGTCAACGCTTCCCGGTGGTGACGCTGCATCGCGTTCAGGAGTGCGGCCAACAGATCCACACGATCGGTGGCCAGCGTCAGCTCTCGAAACGCCGCCCGCGTCGCTTCGATCTCCAGCCGGTCGCCGCCGAGGTAGGGAGGCTCAAGGATCACCGACGTGGCAGGTCGTCTCGCAGCCGAAAGGGTTTGGTTAAAGAATTCCTGTTCGCTTTGATCCCGAAAACATAGCTCCCGGATCCAGTCCAGCGCGGCCCCGCCTACGGGGTTGTGCGCAACATGGATGAACGCTTGGCCAACCCCGAACTGGCGGGTCACCCGTTGCGGACTCGGCCGTGGGAGGTCGGTCAGCGCGGCTAACACCTGAGTAGCGCCGACGACATGGAGCAGGTCGCCCGACTGCATCCCCGCGGCAAGCATGGCACTGCTTGTGTCCGCGGTCCCCAGCTTCACCGGCAGGCCAGCGGGCAAGCCCAGTTCTTTGGCCACGGCCGGCCGCAACTTGCCGAGTGTGGTGCTTCCGCAGATCACGGGCGGCAGGCAGGACGGTTCGACCTGGAAATAACTGCACCAGCGCGGCGACCAGGCTTGATCCGTCACCGTACCATACAATCCGGTGACGCAGGCATTGCCGCGGTCGAAGGCCTTTTCACCGGTCAGGCACAAGCCCAGCCAGCCGTTGGCGTGCAAGTAACTTTTCACCTGCCGCCGCAGGGCAGGCTGCTCGCTGCACTGTTGCCGGTAGCAAAGGACCGAGATGCCGCCGGGCAAGGGACGATTGCCTACGGTTGCCAAAAACTCCGGGCCAACTTCCGCCCAAACTTGCCGGGCTGCTGGGCGAGACCGACGATCAAAGTGCGTCCAGATTGGGGTCAGGGGGCGATCCGCCGCATCCAGGAGCACCAAGGCCGGCGTTAAGCACGACATCCCGATGGCATCGAGTGACTGGCTGCCGGCCACCGCTTGACGGGCAGCTGCCGTCACGGCAGACCAAAGCCGTTGGGCCAGGACTTCGGCAGCGTCGGGCGTCGGGTGATCCAGTGTGTACGTGGCCCTGGCTACTGGACCTCGCGGTGCCCCACTGGCCACATCGAGAATGGCTGCCTTGACCGAGGAAGTGCCGACATCCAGCGCTAAGATTTGCATCATCGGACCATTTACGTGGCGCACAGTTTCTGCCAGGCCCGGCCTTCCTTCGTCAAGAAAGCATCGCTGCTTTTCGGACCTTCCGAGCCGATGGCGTAGCTTTCCGGTTCTGTAGCACCAGGCTGATCCGCGGCCGCGATGAGCGGATCCATGATCTCCCAGGCCCGTTCGATTTCATCACTGCGCATGAATAGCGCGGCATCGCCTTGCAGGGCGTCTTGGAGGAGCCGCTCATACGCTTCCGGAATTGCCATGCCGGGATAAGCCGTGCGGTACAGAAACTCCAGATCGGCCGGGCGAAGGACCATCCCTTGATCGGGCGCTTTGGTTTGGAAGTTGAGACGAATCCCTTCATGCGGCTGGATGCAGAGCGTCAGGCGATTGCATTGCAACGTGGCCCCCGGCGGCAGCGGAAACATCAGGTGCGGCGGACAACGGAATTGAATGATGACGTGGCTGGAGCGCGTGGCTAAGCCCTTGCCGGAGCGGAGGTAGAACGGCACGCCGCGCCACCGCCAATTGTCGATCTCCAGCCGCACAGCTGCATAGGTTGGCGTACGGGAGCCCGACGCCACGCCGGGCTCGGATCGATAACCGGCGTATTGGCCGGTCACCACTTGCTGGGCTGCCTCCTCGGATGACGTGATGTGCACCGCATCGAGCACTTTGACTTTTTCGTTTCGGAGCGGATCGGCGGCAAACCGAGCCGGCGCCTCCATAGCTACCAGACTCATCAGCTGGAGCAAGTGGTTCTGAAACATGTCGCGGAGAACGCCGGCCTTATCGTAGTAGTCGCCCCGTTGGCCGACGGTGACGGATTCCGCGACCGAGATTTGAACATGGTCGATGAAGTTGTAATTCCACACCGGCTCGAACAGGGTGTTTGCGAAGCGGAACACGAGGATGTTCTGGACGGTGTCCTTGCCGAGGTAATGGTCGATGCGATAGAGCTGGCTCTCCTGAAAATGGGCGTGCAACGTTCGGTTCAAAGCCCGCGCCGAAGCCAGGTCACGGCCGAACGGCTTCTCGATGACCAGCCGCCGCCAGCCGCCATCCTCCTGACTCATCCCTGCCTCACCCAGCCGCGTCGCGATCTCCGGGTAAAGTTGTGGCGCGACCGCCAAATAATACAGCCTCCGCCCGCCGGCCTGGCCTTCGATCTCCCGCAGCCGGGACTGCAACCGCTCCAATCCGCCCGGCTTGGCCGCATCACCGGGAGCGTAGATCAGCCGTTCGGCGAAAGCTGCATAAGCTTCCGGCTGCCAATCTTCGGCGGCAAACTCCTGCACGCAGCCGGCCAGCTTGTTTCGGAATTCTGCATCGCTCATCGGAGAGCGGGCCACTCCGATGATTCGGATTTCCTCCGGTAAACGGTGCTTCCCGAATGACCGGTACAGCGATGGGATGAGCTTCCGGCAAGTGAGATCGCCGGACGCGCCGAAGATAATGAGGCTCAGTGCCGATGCCATGCTAATCCGTCCTTGTCCGCGATCGGTAGTCAGAAGACCATAGCCATTGTACAGTGGCTGTATGTAGTCTAGTCGCCATCCGGGCTATGGACCACGGACTACGGACGAAGAACTTTTCATGAAGTGGCTCTTTCGCCCCTCCATCTTGGTGCTCCTCTCCGCCGGACTCGCGCTCAGTGCGACGGCCCTGGTCCTTTGGCCCAAGCCGTTGGAAGATCGAGCCCTTCCGTTGGCCGTGCCAGAGGGGGACCAGGAAATCGCCTGGTTGTACACCGCCACCAGTTACGGTCCATGGGAGCGGTTCATCAAGGGGCTGGAAACCGTGGTCGAACGACTCCACGGCACCGCCCCGGATCTCGGCATCGAAACCCATCGACAGAGTGCTTTTCCGGCCGAGACAACCGCCGTGCCGGAAGTGGTTTTATCCTCCAAGCGAGTTGCCGGCGGGCTGCGGTTTCGCTGGTACAAGCTGACCAGCAACCAGAAGACTCGAGATTGGGTCAAGGCCCTCTTGGAGCGCCGGCCGGCCCCACTGGCCATCATCGGGGGCAGTTCCAGCGATCTGGGCATCGACCTGGCCCGCTGCCTTCAGAGGGAAACCGCAGATCGGGATGTGGGGCCGGCGGCGCCGCTTCTGTTACTCACCACGGCCACGGCCGATGATGATCCGAACTCGCCCGAGCAGCCCTTGGCCGGCATTTACGGCGGGCGGACCTTTCGGTTCTGCTTCACGAACCGTCAAATGGCGGAGGCGGCGGTGGACTTCATTTGGGGGCGGAATGACCTTCGCCCCGACTCCGATCCGGTCTGGCTGACCTACTGGAATGACGATCCCTATTCAAAGGACTTGCAGCAACGGTACCTCGACGCCCTGCGTCGGCCCGCGGCCCAGGGAGCAGCGCAGGACTGGGCTCGGTGGGCTAGCTATGCGACGGTGGGCGGCTTTCCTTTGGACGGCGTCGGAATCACGTGGGGGCAGTTTCGCCTGGGCATCCCCGCCTACTCCACCTATATCCCGTACAGCGTCGGCACGTTTGGCCGGCCCAACCGCTGGGAGGTCGAGGTCGCAGGGCAGCTCATGGAGAAAAAACTTCGCGAGTACCCGAACCAGCGGCGGCCGCTGTTGGTCCTTCCCGCGGCCACCCAGCCGGCGCGGAGGTTCTTGCGGGCTTTGGCCCGGTTTGCCCCGATGGAGGCGCGGCGGTTTGTCGTCGTCAGTGGTGATTCGATCGCATTCAACACACTGTTCCGCGATCGCAACTTTGCCTGGCCGATCCAGGATTTGCCGTTCTCCCTGGTCGGTTTCTTTCACCGCAACCCCGTTGACCCAGCGGCCGGTTTTCCGCTAGCGGATGCGACTCGATCTGCCGAGGCCAATGACACCACCAGTCGGGCCGGCACGGAAGATCTGTTGCTCTATGTCGATCTCCTGGACGCGGTCATTCAGGCGAGCATCTGTAACGGCCCAAACTCGACCATGGCGAAGGTGCCCGGGAGCGGGGAGGATCTGAAACGCAGGCTGAGCCAGGCCCACTGGTCAAAGGCCCTGGGTCGGGTCACTTTCGATCCGGCCGATTCTCCCTTGTTCGACGCAAACGGAAATCGCCATAGCGGCACCGGCGAGCATATTGTCACGCTCCGTCCGATCGTGAAAGGCCGCGAAGTCATGCCGGCCGCCAACATCGCTGTGTGGGCATGGAGGGCGGGGAACGGGACCGGCGCTCGCTCGTGGATCCCGCAAGCGCTCTTGCCGGTACACTACGATGGCTACTATGGCCAAGAAACCGAAGGGGAAATCGGTGCGAATTCACGGGAAAAGGAAGTCCGTAGCCCGTAGTCCATAGCAATTTCGCTACGGACGACGGGCTACGGACTACGGACTTATGCAGAGCCGATTCTGGAGATATGTACGGGGTCTGGCAGCTCCGGTGTTGCTGTGGAGTTTGTTCGCCGCGGTGCTCATCGAACCGCTGCAGAATTGGCTCAACGGCGACGAGATGTATGACACCGCGGCGTTGCGGGAATGGATTGAGGAAGCGCGAGTCTTTCGGGGAACCTTGCCCGCGGCCGTGCGGGATTATCTGGATCATCGCGACCGGGCCAGCGAGGATCCGGCCAAGGATTTCGAGCTGACCATCGAGGCGGAGAGCATCGCGGAACAGCTGAAGTCCCTCGGCACACCGACCTTGGCTTACTCCGGCTACCTACCGCTGTTTCCGACGATCTATAGCTTGACGCTGTCGTTTGCGGAAGATGGCAAAGCAGCCACGCCGCCCATTGTTTGGGACTCCAACTTGCCCCGTCAATCGAGCCAGTATAAGGAGCTGGATTATCCCATTGATCCGCGCGCCACGCTCAAAATCCAATATCAGCTGCACGCCTACAACAAACGACGCCAAAAAGAACAGGCAGCCACGCAGCGCCTCCGCTGGGTCACCCTGTTGGCGGTGGCGGGGACAGCGGTAGCTCTGCTCTGGATCTATCTCGTGCAGCACCGCGAACGGGAACGGGAGCGGCAACGGCTCGTGGCGGAGCAGCAAGTTGACCAGGCGGAGCATCTGCGTCTGGAAGAGGAGCTGCGGCGACGCGAGGCCGAACAACGACAGGAGGAGGCCGAGCGCAAGCTGCTTGAACAGCGGTTCGCCACGCAAGCCGCGGAGCGTCATGCCCTGGAGTTGAAATCGCAGCTTTATGCCAGCATCGGCATCATGGCCGGTTCGTATGCCCACAATATCAAGAACCTGCTCGTACGTCCCAACGACCTTCTCCGCCGCTGCCTGGAGGTGGACGGGCTCTCCAGCGATCAGGAATACATGCTTCAAGAAGTACGCCAGACGCTTGGCACGGTGACGGAACGCTTGCAACAGATCCTGCGCACCGTCCGCCGCGATCCGAGCCGATCCGATTTGGCCCGGCTCGACCTGAATGAAGTGATCCACGACCTACACCGCACCTGGGAGGATTTGGCCCGAGAAAAGTGGAAGTTGACGCTGACGGCCGAGATCGGCCCGGAGCCGCTCTGGATCGAGGCCGATTTGTCGCATTTGCAGCAGGCAGTGGAGAATTTGCTCTTCAACGCCCGCGATGCCACGTTTGAAATGCGTAACCATTTGCGGGACGAAGCTCGGCGTCAGGAGAATTTGTCCGCGGAGGAGCGACGCCAGGCCCTCATCGCGGCCGCGGCCTGGAAAGGGACGGTCCGGCTTCGGACATACCGCGATGGCAATCAGGCGGTTCTCGAAGTCCGCGATAACGGGATCGGCATGACCGAGGAAGTCCGGCGGCGCTGCACGGAGACTCATTTCTCAACCAAGCGCGACAATGCCATCTACGAGGGCAACAGCACGGGGATGGGCCTGGGCTTATCGTTTGTCATGGTCATCCTGGAGCACCACCGGGCGACGCTGGAGATTGAGTCAGAGCCATTACGGGGAACCGGATTTTGGGTTCGGTTTCCTTTGAGCTAAGTCATTCGATGCGTTCTGACTCATGCGGAGGTGCTGGTTGTGGTAGAGATGGTTCGCCATTGCTCCGCTTGGGGCGGCAAGGCGGCATGGCAGTTGCACCACTTTATGGTTGGTCGGGGTTCTGCGTATCCTAACTCAAAAGGAGGACCTTCCATGGATACCGTCGCACAAGGCATGAGTAGAGCCGGGCAAAAGACCATGGCCCACGGCACTCGGCCTCGCAAAGGCGAGAATTATCGTTGTGAGAGCTGCGGCATGCAGCTTCAGGTGACGGCGGACTGTAAATGTGATGAGGACGATGCCCACTTCCGCTGCTGCGGTCAGGAAATGAAGAAGATGTAACCCTGCGCCCGGTCAACACAAGCCGGAGGCGCCAGCGACGGACTGCGTTCCCCTGTCGCTGACGCTTCCGGCATGTGTGCAGCCTCCTATTTGCGTGATGTGCCAGTCGCGGAGACAGCGGCGGGCGCCGCCGTAAAATCCTCGAACTGGTGTGCCAATAGTGCAATTCGACCCGTTCCCTGGTAAACAACAATCCGATAGCGATACTCCCGTTCCTTGCCGGCCGGGAGCGTCCATCCGCCCAGCATCGTCAGACTTGGGTTCAGCAGCCCTTGTCCATCCAAGTGCCAGCTCGGCGGATGGTTGGGATTGTCCGGATGATCCAGCAGGGCAATGCCGAAGAATTCGTCGCCGAATCGCCGCTCTACTGTGCACCATGCGGCCGGAGACCGGTCACATGCTTGGCCATGCAAACCCTTCGCATTGAGGTGCGTTGGTTCCGGACCGGCTTGGTCGCCCGCCATTTGGATCGCCAGGCCACACAGGTCGGCCTTGCCAAACACGACATTTTGCTTTTTGGCACGCAACACGAGCCGGAAATCGATCGTGTACAACTGGGGAGTTTGCGGAGCAGCCACCGAGATAGCCTGCTCCTCTTCCAACACGCTGTGCCCGTCGGGAGCGACTAGCTCGGCCAACACTCGGCAACGGACACGATCGTCCAGCTCGTTAAGATCGAGGAGCCGGGCAAACCGGTGCCGGGCTCGGCCACCGAAATCGGCACTGTACAGGCTCGGGAACAGGGTGAAGAGGCCACCGTGCTCAATGGGGTCCGTGCGGCTCTCCGTCGTTAGACAGACGTGGCCGGATGGATCTCGAAGCGATTGCACTGACGGCGGCAAACCGGGATCGGTCACGACCGTAAAGAGATCGACCCATTCATGCTTACCCGGAAGACGTGTACGGATGAGGAGCTTGCGATCGCGCTTTTCGACTTGAATTCGGGCATCCTGTTCTCGCCCTGGTGATCCTGGAATCGGCCGCGCCCGCAGGTCGCCCGGCGGCCGGTCCAGCGCCAAGAACGCAAACAAGTCGCTCAGCTCGCGTCGGTCGAGCAGCTTTTCAATTCCCTCCGGCATCATCGACAGCTTGCTGGCCGTGACGTACTCGACATTGCCTCGGGCAATCGCTTGCTGCACTCCGCCGGGCAGTCTCAGCACGATCCGCTGATCGTTGTCCTCGGCCACCAAGCCGGTCAGGAACCGTCCATCCTTCGTGACGACATTGGTGGCCTGGTAGCCCGGTCCAATGACCAGGCTAGGATCAAAGACATTGGAGAGTAACTGATCGAAGGACGCTCGGCCGTTATCGGTGAGATCAGGCCCGACGTTGGCCCCTTGACCGTAAATGGTATGGCACTGGGCGCAAACTCTTTTGAAGACCTGGGCCCCGTCCTTCGGGTCGCCCAGGTGGTGGCGGAGGAACTGACCCATCTCGGCAACGACTTTCTCGCGCTCGGGGTTTCGTTCCTGGCGAACGGTACCCCACGCTTTTTCGACGGCCCAGATCGCCTCCCGGTCGTTGCCTTCCATAATTTTCCGCAGATGATTGGCGTGGAGCACTTCCGTCGGAGTCGCTTCTCCAGGACAGCGTTGAGCAGCTTTCGCGTCCAGGATTGCCGTTCGAGCAACAACTCGATCGCCAGCGGTTTCAATTCCGGAGCCAACTTCGGATACGCGGTCAGCAGCAAGTCGGCGACCTTTGGTTCCGGGTAACGGCCGAGCACGGCTAAGACCTGGTTGAGGAAGGTTGGAGAATCCGAAGCTAGCACTGCCGCCAACGTGTCCAAGAGGGCCGGATCGTGAAAAGCAATGAGCACCTCCAGAGCGTTCAGGCGCACCGACTCCGGCTGCTTGATCGAGGTAAAGAGCCGGCGCACTGCGCCGGGATCCCCGGACTCCAGTTTCCATCGTACGGCCAACAGCTGGACGCTCAGAAACAGCGGATCCGTCGGCTTCCCGGAGCGGATTTTTTTCAAGGTCGGCTGTAACTGGGCCTTCAGATCCGCCAGTGCTGCTTCGCTCAATTCATCGGTTTTCTGAGCGAGGACCGAAAAGATTTTCCGAGTGAGGTCGGCGTCGCGGGCCGAGAGCATCTCGATCAGCGTCGCCACGGGAGCGGCATCGAAATTACGCTGGCTTAACATCCGCTCCACCACGCGGGGCATCAGAGCAACCAAGGCCGGGGCCGACGGCCAATCCGTTTTTTCCACCATGCGAGCAAACCGCGAACTTTGCTCTTCCAACAAAGGGTGCAGATTGGGCCAAGCGATGAGCGGAATCAGCTTGTCCTGGCCGCAGTGGGACAAAACATTCACCAGGACGGGCAACGCATCCAGGCCATCGATTTTCCGGGCCGCGATGGCAACCTGTAGCTGCACATCCGGCGCCGCGTCGCTGGCCAAGGCCGCTACTTTCTCGCGGATCCACGGGGCGACTCTATGGAGATTTCCCGCGGCCCGCACTCCCCAGGCTCGGTAGGCGGAGTCCGTATGGTTGAGCAGTCGGTTGTGCAGCTCCGCATCCAGCGAGCCGGTGCCAACCAGAGCCCACAGCCCCTGGAGCCGGGCGGTGCGGGAAGCCGTCTCATCGAAGAGCAGCGAACCGAGTCGAGCCCGGACCAATGGCGTATTCCGCTCCGTCAGCAGCCGCTGGGCTGTTTCGCGGAAATAAATGTTCGGACTCGCCAGCCTTCGCACCAATTGCTCATCGCTTTCTTCGGCCAGGTTGAAGCGGGGAGCGCGCGGCGAATTCTGATAGCGCACCCGGTAGAGCCGGCCGCGAAGCCGGTCGATTCCCTGCGGGTCGCGGTTGGCGTCTTGGTAGCAATGGTAGCGGTCGTACCAATCGAGAATGTACAGGCAGCCGTCGGGACCAACCTTTTGCGACACCGCCATGAACCAGGCATCGTTGGCCGTCAGGAAGTCGGGTTCGCCGTTGGAAATGTAGCTCGCACCATCGCGCCGGAGCACATCGACGTTGATGCAGCCGCCGTGGATATTTCCCATGTAGAGCCGGCCCCGATACTCTTCCGGGTAGGCGTCGCTATCAAAATAGCACAAGCCACAGTACGCGGTTTTCTGATGGCTGTGATTGGTGATGGAGCCAATCGGCATCGTGTGCGGCGGATATGGGCCGGCCTGACGTTGGTAGTAGCCCGTTTCGACAAAATGAAATACGTGGTCGTTGGCCCAATGGCACGCGCTGACCAAGGCACTCCCTTCGGGATCCCAGACAAGGCCCCAGGGATTGCTGGTTCCCTCACAGAACACCTGAAATTCACGGGTGCGCGGATGGATGCGCCACATCGCACAGGTGAAATCAAACGTCTTGCCCCCGGAGACAATGTGGCTGTGGTTAAAGACACCGTTGAGCCCATACAGCCAGCCGTCCGGGCCCCACGTCAAGGAATTCGGCAGCTCGTGCGTGTCGGTCCTGCCGAAGCCGGTAAGGACAACCTCCCGGCTCACCTCTTTGCCGTTCTTCTCCTTCAGGAACAGGAGGTCAGGGGCGTTGAGCACCCAGATACCGCTGTAGCCCACGGCGATTCCGGTCGGGATATTCAGCCCCTCAGCAAAGATGGTCACTTTATCCGCCCGGCCACTGCCGCGGGTGTCTTCCAGGATCTTAATCCGATCACGGCCTACGCCCGGTTCTTTCCGCGGATACTCAAGACTCTCCGTGACCCAGATCCGGCCCCGATCGTCAAACGTCATGGCGATCGGATTGACAAGATCCGGCTCGGCTGCCACCATCTCGACGCGGAACCCCTCGGGAACCGTCATCTTCCGGAGCGCTTCCTCGGGAGAATACGGCTGGTTCGGCGGCTTATCCTGGCGATGCGGGATGACCTCTTGAGCAACGCTCGCCGGTGGACAGGACAACGGGAGCAGACAGAGCAACAATAGCGAATGGCCGCGCATCGAAGTAAACCCAAGCAGGATAGATTTCCGACCCACACGGAGCCCTTGTCATCATATCGGCCGGCGGACCAGCCGGTAGCAGCGGCCAGCCTCTCGCATGCGGCTACGAATACGATTCCGGCGTGTTAAGAAAAAGGCAGTCGAAAGCGACTACTTGGATGGATCGACCGGCGGGGAGACGCATGGCGGAATGGCCCGAACTACTTCAGGAACATGGCCCGAGCGCCTGGCGCGCAGCCTACCGCATTGTCGGGAATCGGGCCGATGCCGACGACTGCCTCCAGGAGGCATGCCTGGCTGCGTTTGCGTATTCCCGCCGAAACCAGATCCAGGACTGGCGCGGCCTCCTGGTACACCTGGCCACTGCGCGGGCCGTGGACCGTCTCCGTAGCCGCCGCCGCCATGCCGTGGGGCACTACGCTGATTGGGAAACGATCCCTGGTCGAACTCGGTCGCCTTCGGAGAGAGTAGAGGACGCGGAGCGTGCCGACCAATTACGGGCGGCGCTGGCTCGCCTGGCCCCGACGCAGGCCGAAGTCTTTTGCCTGCACTGCTTGGAAGAGTGGAGCTATGACGAGATCGCCCGACATCTGTCCACTTCCACCGATGCTGTAGGAGTCCATCTGCACCGGGCGCGGAAGCGACTGCGCGTGCTCTTGGCCGAATTCTTGGAGGTTCCACCCGGGCCGCATGGTGAAGGGATGGGAAACTCGGAGAACCGATCATGATGGAGAACCTTCCACCGAATGACGATCCGCTGGCCCGTGCGGAGGAGGCGCTGCGGCGCACTTCTGTCCCGGATGGACCTTCGGCGGAAACGGTCGGCCGGATCCTGGACGCGCTTCAGAAGGCGAAGCCGGGGTCCCGAATCTTGAGGTGGCCAATTCCACGAACGCTACGCTCGGTACCTCGCCTGGTCGCCGCGGCCGTGTTCGTAGCCGCACTCTGCTCGACGGCGATATTCCTGATCCATCAGCAAGCGCTGGCCTTCAGCGACGTGGCCCAGCGGCTTCGGGATGCGCACCGTCTGCGGTATCGAATGACGATCACGTCCTCCCGTATGAAAGGGGCGATGGTTTTCCGCCAATTGTTTCAGGAGCCGGGGCTGGTCCGCACGGAAGGGGAAGATGGCCACGTCGCGATCCACAACCTGCGGCAAGGAAAGACCTTGATCCTGCAGCCTGCAAGTCGGTCTGCGCTGTTGCTGGAAATGACGCCGAAGCCGGATACTCCTCCGCGGCCCTCGGCCGACGGTGGCGTGCAGTGGTTGGAGTGGCTGCGGAGCCTGGCTGAGAAAGAGGGGGAGCCCGCGGGCCGGAAACGGGTCGGGCACGCCGAGGCCCTGGGCTTTCGGGTCCACGATGGGGACTTTGATGAAATGATCGTTTGGGCCGACCCCAAGACCCGGCAACCGCTGCTCATCGAGGGAACAATCCGCATCGGCGACAGGCGCGACCACATTGCCATCAGCGACTTTGAAATCGATCCGGCGCTCGATGAGGATCTGTTCCGCCTGGAAGCGCCGGCCGGATATACGCTTCGGAAGATGACAACGGAGCTGCTCAACCCAGCAGAAGACGTCGCGCACGTGCTGGGCACCTACGCCGATACCCATGGCGGGACTTTTCCACGTCAGCTCGACGATTTGGGCGCGTACGAGCCCCTGTTTTCGCGAATGAACGTCCGTGGACTTCCTGACCTCGAAGCGATCAAGCTCATTCAGAGCCTTGCTCGGATCGTCAGATTTGTACGGGACAAGAAGTCCGAATTCGGCTACGAGCCGGACGGGGTGCGGCGCGGAGACGCAGACAAGATCATCTTTTGGTATCGGACGCCGGAAGCAGACTGCTATCGAGTCGTGTACGGCGATCTGCGGATCGGAACTGTCGACCAGCGGCCCGAAGAACCGTGACTGTCAGGCAGCGCTCCTCCAGTATGACTAGCCCTGACCGCGAGGGAGGGTGACCGCTCCCTCCCCGGCCATCGGGGCTCGTAACAGATACGGCGAACTTCTGTCAACCATTCAGGAGAAGGAATGAATATGGCCATGTCAGCCAGATCCGTTCAATTCGCAGCATTTTGGCTGCTCGTCCTTGGTCCTGGAATTCCGCGAGTCTGCCCTGACACCGGGCCCGTAGCCGTCCGTGGGCTGGTTGTAGGTCCCGATGGAAAGCCCCTGGCCGGCGCGAACATCTACGTCTCAACCGCCACGGCTACGAACCGAACCGAGCCCAAAGTCCGGGCCACGAGCGGACCGGATGGCCAATTTGCTTTTCAGCCAACGCAAGCCGAAGTGGACACCAACGAAACTATCGTGGCCGTAACTCAGGGGTTGGGAGCTTGCTGGGCGGAGCTTGCGGAGCTGGACAAGACCGGCCATTTGCCGCCGTTGCGGCTGGTCCAGGATGATATTCCCATTATGGGACGAGTACTGGACTTGGAGAACGAGCCCGTTGGGAACGCCACCGTTCGAGTCATCCGGGTCCGCAGAATGGCCAGCGAGGACTTAACGCCCTGGATCAGCGATCTTCAGGGAGCGGGGCGAAAGAGTCTCTTCGATCTCGAACGGGCCAGAACGCTCATGACGTATGAACGGCTGATGAAACCCGTGTGGGGCATTCTCGGAATCCCGGCTTCAGTCACGACGGATGCCGACGGTCGATTTCGTCTGAGTGGCTTTGGCCGGGAACGCGCCGTGGAATTGGTCATCGAAGGACCCGGGATCGAATCCCGCCAAATGACTGTCGTAACCCGCAAGGAAGTGCCGGCGGGTCTGCCTCCGTTCATCTATGGTGCCCGTTTCGATCACCGAGCCGCCCCGGCCAAACCGATCGTCGGCAACGTGCGGGAGATGGGTACGGGTAAACCGGCGGCAGGCGTGGAAGTTCATTGTGCGTTTGTGAGTGGGAGCGGAGCCCTGACCGACATATCGCCCGTGATCGGCAGCAAAGCGACCACGGACGGACAGGGGCGGTATCGCCTCGACGGAGTGCCCAAGTCCAAGCAGTACGTCCTGGGCACGGCCGGGGGACCGTACTTCGCGGCCGTGCGGTTCATGAACGATAGCGCCGGACTGGAACCGATTACCGCTGACTTCGAGGTGGAGCGAGGCCTCCAGATTCGAGGTCGTGTGATCGACAAGGTAACCCGGAAGCCCGTCCGGGGTATCGTGGATTACTTCCCGCGCCCCGACAATCCACATCTGAAGGATTATCCGAGCTTGGCCCAGGTCTCCAAAAACACGGCCCCGATTGAAAAGGACGGCTCGTTTGTGCTGGTGGTCTTGCCCGGAACTGGTTGGCTCTGTGCGCGGGCCATCGAGGATCGATTTGTGCGTGCCACGGTCCGGGGGGAAAACGGAAAGCTCCCCGTGGTTCTCGAGCTGTCCCGCTACCACGCCATCCTGGCCATCGATGTTCCCAAGCAGGAAGCAGAGCAACTGGCGTACGAAGTCAGCGTCGACCCCGGCCACACGTTGACAGGAACCGTTACCGGTCCAGACGGAGCCGCCGTGTCGGGAGTTTCCGCAGTCGGCCTGACGGCGGCGTACAGCCTGGTCCAGCTCTCTCCTCCGAAGGTGAAGCTTTCCACCGCCGCTTTTACGGCCTTTGGCCTCCAGCCCGCTGAGGCGCGCTACTTGGTCTTCTGGAATGAGGATAAGAAACTGGCCAAGGCGGTACTCGTCCGCGGCGATCAGACCGGACGGGTCGCCGTTCAACTGGAGCCGTTCGCATCGGCGGCCGGGGTCCTGCTGGATTCCCAGGGTCGGCCGGAGGCGGGATTGAAAGTAGAAGCGCGATATAGCTCCCGGCAATCCGACGTGCTTCCCGGCGAGCTGGCCGCTGGAATTCCAGGACTCGGCGGGCCCACACTGCCGAGTCCACAGGCAACCACCGGCCCGGACGGACGCTTCCGTCTGGAAAAATTGATCCCGGGAATGCCCTACGACCTTTTCGTTCGAAGGGGGAAAACGGATTGCCGTCTCCGGGAAGACTGCGTCCTCGCGGGCGGGGAATGCAAAGACGTCGGTGAAATCAAGCCAGAGCAAGCAAGCACAGGAGGTACGCGATGAAGGATCGACAACCATCCAACGTTCCGCCCTGCTGGAGTCGCTACACGCCCAGCGCAGAGATGCCCTGGGATGTGCGGCGAGTCGTCCATCTACACCGGCGGGCGACCTTCGCAGCTACCTGGCGAGAGGTTCGGCGCGACCTTGAGGAGGGACCCCAGGCAAGCATCGACCGGCTTCTCGCCGCGAAGGGTGGCATGCACGGAGAACCGGATCGCTTCGCTCAAACCGCCGACGCGCTGGCGGACTCGGCCATGGGTTCGGGAGACCCTGGCCGGCTCAAGGCGTGGTGGGTTTATCGGATGCTAAACAGCCCTGATCCGCTGACCGAGCGCTTGACACTTCTGTGGCACAACCACTTTGCCACTAGCAATCTCAAGATCAACGACTTGGCCATCATGCGGCGGCAAAATGAGATTTTTCGCCGCCATGCCCGGGGACGCTTCGGCACTCTGCTCCGGGCGGTCGTACGCGACCCCGCCATGCTCATTTGGCTGGACGCCTCGGTGAATCGCAAGGGGCATCCCAACGAGAATCTGGCCCGTGAGCTGATGGAGTTGTTCACGCTGGGCATCAGCCAGTACACAGAGAAGGACGTCAAGGAGGCGGCCCGGTCCCTCACAGGGTGGACCATGGAACAAGGTGCCTTCCGGGAGGATCCTTCCCAGCACGACGATGGCGCGAAGACGATTCTCGCCCAGACAGGCCAGTGGAATGCCGAAGACTTGGTACAGTTGCTTCTCGACCATCCCGCCACGGCCCAGCGCCTGGCGTGGCGGATCTGCGACCTGCTCATGGGCGAGGGCACTGTTCGTTCCGCCGCCGTGGCCGCGCTGGCGGAAGGACTGCGGGCGCGGAACCTGGACATCGGCTGGGCAGTCGAAACCGTCCTCCGCTCGCAAGCCTTTTTTGCCCCCGCGAACCTGGGAAGCCGTGTGCTGGAGCCAGTTGCCTATGTTGTCGGTGCGGCCCGTGCCCTTGAGCTAGCGAAGCCGGCGCCCAGCAGCATGGTCCTTGCCGACTGGTGTGGCCGGCTGGGCCAGGACCTTTTCTATCCGCCCAATGTCGGCGGCTGGCCAGGCGGGCGGTCTTGGATTTCGCCGCACACGATGATTGGTCGAGCAAATTTCGCCGCCGCCCTCTTGGAAACGGGCCTCGTCCGCCAGGCCCGACCCGTGGACGTGTTGGCCCTGCCGAAATGCTATGGCCGGGGGGAGGATGTCGGAGCCGTCCTGGCGTTTTACTCGGAATTACTCTTGGGCAGCGTTTTGGATCCAACGGTGCAAGAACAGCTCCTGGGATCGGCCGATTCGCGAAAGTCAGCCACACCGCAAACCCTGCGGCGGATCGTCGCCCGGCTCTTGGCGTCCGCGGAGGCGCAGTTGGGTTAACGCAGCGGATCTGTGTCGTGCGGCGTGCCGCCGCCAAACTGGGAGGAACAAACATGCTTTCCCGCCGCAACTTTTTGAAAAACGCCATGCTGCTTGCGTTGGCCCCGAACATACCGGGTTTCTTGGCCCAGACCGCACGGGCCGCCAAGCCAGAGAAGGACCGTCGGATTCTGGTCGTCATCCAGCTCGACGGCGGCAATGACGGGATCAACACCGTGGTCCCTTTCAAGGATGAAGGCTATACGAAACACCGGAAGCTCCTTTGCCTCCCTGCCGAGGCGCTGATCACGGTGAACGACAGCATTGGCCTACACCCCGCCCTGACGGAAGCAAGCGAGCTGCTCAACGCCGGTCAGTTGGCAATGATTCAGGGAGTCGGTTATCCGAATCCCAACCGTTCCCATTTTGAGAGCATGGCCATTTGGCAAACGGGGCGTCTCCAGCGTGGGGAGCGGAATGGAAGCGGTTGGATCGGGAACACGTTGGACAGCACAACCCAGGCCGCGGGTGCGGCCGGTGCGGTGTTTGTGGGCGGCGGCCAGCTGCCGGACGCCCTCCGCGGACGGCGCTCCTCGGCATCGGCGTTGACGAGTGCGGAAGACCTTGTCCTTTCCGAAGCCGTGCGCACCAAGCCGATGGTCGCAGCGCAGCCAGCCGGCAACGATCTGGCCGCCTTTGTGCAACGCCATGCCCTCGATGCGTATGCCGCAGCGAGCCGGATGGCGGAGGTCGCGCACTCCAAGCAGGATGTCGCCGGCTATCCCCCCTTCGAGCTGGCCGCCCGGCTGAAGCTAGTGGCGCGGTTGATCAAGGAGGACCTCGGCGCCCGTGTTTATTACACCGTTCAGCCCGGCTATGATACGCATGCCGGCCAGGCCCCAAACCATGCCCGCCTCCTGCGCGAATGGTCCGGAGCCATCAAGGCGTTCTTGGATGATTTGGCGGCGGCGCGCCTGGCCGAGCGTGTGCTGGTGCTGTGCTTCAGCGAATTTGGCCGCACGGTTCGGGAGAATGGCTCGGGAGGAACCGATCACGGGACCGCCGGGACGGTGTTCCTCGCGGGGCCCAGCGTCCAAGCAGGACTACGGGGGACAATGCCAAGCTTGCTCGACCTGGATGAGCGGCACGGCGACCTAAAAGTAACCCTCGACTTCCGCCGGATTTACGCCACCTTGCTCGATCGTTGGCTGGAATGTCCAAGCGACGCCGTGCTGGGCGGGCGATTCGAGCCGGTCGCGCTGCTTCAAGGCGGCTAATCAAGTAACACGAGCCCGGAGCGCCTCCGACGGGTTCCGGCGGGTCGCCGACGCTGACCGTCCGGGCTCATGTAAGATTGCCCTACGATTGTCCGGAAATCTGTCTCATACACGGTCCGGTTGAAGGCCTCCGTTATGGTTTGGCGGCGGTGCGCAGAGCCGCGTGGGGATGTGCCCCACGCGGCTCTGCGCACCGCCGCTCAGCAGACAGCATGAACGGGACCGTGTATCAGGGCACCTTCGGGAATCTGTTAGCATCGACCGGTACGGTCAGGGGATGGACGGTACCCGCGTCGTAGCCATGCCGTAGGCCGCCTGGCGCATTCCAGCCGAGGCCTTCCGCATCCTGAATCAGTTGTTCCACGCGGCGTTCGACAATTGTGGATTTGGCGCCGATCCGCTTTTGCAAGACGGAACGCAGATTGGCGATCTGCTTTTCGAGATCTTCCAGTTCTTTTTGCTGCTGCTTGATGTGGGCATCAAACTGCTGGCTGAGCGCGTCCGACAGCTTTTTGCGGATGTCGCGCTTGTCTTCTTGCTTCTCGGCCGCCACATACTGGCGGGCCAAGTCCGTGGAGCGTGGCTGCCCCCGATTCGTAAATTCAACCGCATACCCCAGTCCATTTTCGACGCGCGGAAAGGCGAGTCTCTCTTCTGGAACCTGAGGGGCCGCGGCCACCACACCATAGGTCAGCGCGACGGCCAACAAACTTCCCAGCCCAATTTGGCGTAGCATGATCATCAGGACTTCCTCCTTCTTACGAATTGAAAGGATGGTTACTCGACGGGTTTGCTGAACTGCTGACGAAACTGGCCTAGTTGTCGGCGGATTATTTCTATCCCAAGGTCCACGGGATCGGGACACAGTTCCGTGGCTGCGCGGACACTGCGATCGAGCAACTCGGCACGCTGGCGGACACTGCCCAGCGCCGGTTCAGCTCCGGCCGGCTCTCCTGAAGAGTCCGTCCAGAACGATTGGCGCAAAGAATCGAGCTGGCCCTGGAGCCGCTCGGTGTCCGGCCGCCAATCATCGAAATTGATCGGCCCATCCTCGGCGACCGCGGGATCAGCTGATGCCTGGGCCGTGTTTCGATCCGATTTGTCCAGCGTTTGACTTGGCGGCCGTGGCATAAGGAGGAGCATCACGGCGCCCAGGATGCTGACGGCCAACACGCGGATGGTCGTGCGCAATCCGGCAGTGTGTCCCTGGGACGCGGCGCGGGATACGAACCGGCCAAGTTCCACCGCCGGCGGGGGGAGTGGATGCCGGTTGGGCTGTTGGACATGAGCCAGACAGCGCTCCAGCAGGTCGGCGACCTCCGCGGCCGACTGAAACCGTTTCGCCGGGTCCTTCGCATGGAGCTTGCGGATCATTCCCTCCAGCCATTCCGGAACGTCGGGATTGAGCATGCGCACCGGCGTCGGTTCCCGATCACACACCTGCCGGATCACCGCCAGGTGAGAACTCCCACGAAACGGAGCCTGCCCCGTGCACATCGCATACAGCGTACTTCCCAGGGCAAAAAGATCAGCCCGCTGGTCCACTGGTTCGCCGCCGGCCTGCTCGGGGGCCATGTACTGGGGCGTTCCCGTCACGGCACCGCTCTGGGTCACACTGGCGTCGCCCACGGCGCGGGCCAGGCCGAAGTCCGTGATCCGGACGCGCTCGATGCCGTTCTCCAGCATGATGTTGGCCGGCTTGATATCGCGATGCACCAGGCCCTGGGCATGTGCCGCCGCCAAGCCGGCGGCGGTCTGCATGCCGATGCGGAGGACTTCCTTCAACTCCAGCGGCCCCGACTGGTCAATCCGTTGCTGGAGCGACTGCCCCGGGATGAACGCCATCACGAGGTAGGGTGGAGTGGCCTGGGCGTCGATGGCATGGATGGGCACCACGTGATCGTGAATCACCGCCGCCACCGCCTGGGCTTCGCGGGCGAACCGTTTCCGAGCTGCGCCATTGGCGGCATAGTCCGCAGCCAACACCTTGATCGCCACCGGCCGATGGAGGGCCGGATCGAAAGCCTTCAGGACCACTCCCATGCCGCCCTGACCGAGCACTTCGAGCACCTCGTATCCGCCCAGCCGGCCCAGCAACGCCGGATTGTCCGATGGCCGCAGGAATCCCAGATCCATCGAGGATTCATGGCTGAGAGCGGCTTCGTCGGAATTCGGCAGCGATTCGGCGCGGCCGTCGCTTCCGAGGTGGCGGCGGACTTCCGTCCACCAGCCGGACCCGCCCGCCAGGTCATCGAGCCGTTGGCGGCAAGCGGGGCAGACGAGCAAGTGGGCTTCGAGTTTCGCGTGGTATTCCTCCGACAAACGGTTGTGAAGGAATAGATCGAGCCGGTGCATATCACAGATTTCCGGACGCTTCATCATGGCCAGTGCCTCCGAGGTTGAGCCCGGAATCCTCGTTGAGTTGCTCGACACGCTCCCGCAATCGGGCCAGCACCCGGCTGCGGGCAATGTAGATGGCCCCGGTGGAAAGGCCGAGCTGTTTCGCCACCACCGCGATGGACTGATTCTCGACGCCCGTCTTCCAGAACGCTTGCCAGGTGGAAGCGCTGAATTCGGCCTCTACCTGCTCCGCGGCCCACCGGAAGGCACGGCGCTGGAACTCGGCCCGGAACTCAGCCGCGGCTCGACCAGCCTCAGCCGGCTGCGCTTCCAGCAATTCCTGCACGCTTGTGCTGCCGGTGCCGTGGACCCGCCGCCGCTCGCTGGCCAGGAACCGGAGCAGCAAGTTGCGGGCAATCCGGAACAGCCAGGCGCGAAACCTACCCTTGGCCGGGTCGGGGTCCCAGCGATCGATGGCCGAGGCCACCGCGCGAAAAACTTCCTGGCACAGATCTCGGGCGTCGGTGTCCTGAAGGCCCTTGCGGCGAGCCAGCTGGTAGATCAACGGTTCGTAAATCTCTACGAATTCTGTCCATGCCGCCTCATCGCGCGGGTCCCGCAGTCGCAGCACCAGACTGTGCCGTGTGCTTGGCTCCATGCATGTCCCTCAATAAGTTCCTCCGCCGGCAGCGGGAAATCTTTCAGTAGTTTGAGAGTTTTCCGTCCCTCAGCCGACCCGGTATCGATTGACGATTTCTTCGTCCAAATCGACGCCGAGACCGGGTTCCTCCGGCACGGCAATGTCGCCATCGACGACGGGAAACCGTTGCTGCGTCAGGGACGTCCGCAGTGCCCCTTGTTCGAGGCAGTACTCGAAGTAGTGGGTGTTGGGGAGGCTGGCAACGAAGTGCAAACTGGCAGCGATGTTGATTCCGGTCTTGTACGAATGGTTTACACACAGGCGATGCCGGTGGGCAGAATCCCAGCCGATCCGTTTGGCGCGGGCCAGGCCCCCTACCCGGGTCACATCGACCTGGACGACATCGATGCCGCCCTTATCCATCATTTGTCGAAATTCGCCGATATCACAGATTTCTTCGCCGGCGGCAATCCGAATCGGACTCTGGCCGCTTAGCCGGGCGTACCCTTGCAGGTTATCGGGATGCAGCGGCTCTTCCAGCCAGGTAAGGTTGAACGCCTCGAACTGCTTGGCCCGTCGGATGGCCGTGGCCGTGTCCCAGCACAGACCGGCGTCCACCATGAGCTCCACGTCGTCGCCGAGTCCGCGGCGGGCAGCGTGGACGTGGGCCAGGTCGCTCGCTTCACTTTGGCCCATCGGACCCCAGCCAAACTTGACAGCCCGGTACCCTTGCTCGGCGAGCGTCCGGCCAGTCTGTTCGGTCTGCGCCGGGCTGTCGCCAAACAGGATGGAAGCATACGCTCGTAGCTTCTTCCGGAAGGCGCCGCCCAGGAGTTGAAACACCGGTCGGCCGACGGCCTTACCGACGATATCCCACAGGGCGATTTCGATCCCACTCATCGCCTGGATGACGGCTCCCTGCCGGCCGAAAAAAATCGAGCCTTCGAGCATCTGGTGGATGAGGCGGTCGATTTCGAATGGGTCCTGCCCCAGAACGCACTGAGCCAGGCCGCGGCAAAGCTTGTGCGAAAGTGGTGCTTCGATGATCGCCTTGGCAACTACCGAGGAAGAATCGACTTCGCCCACGCCGACGATGCCGGCATCGGTGTGAACGCGGACGATCAGGGTTTCCTGGCTCCCATCGCACCGCTCCGTCACGGTGGGAAGGCGGAGGTGAATTGGCTCAATACGAATGATTTTCATGGCTGGCCCGGTCGCCTTTAGTCCTTTTTCGGATTCGGACTCTCCGCCGAAAATGGCTTGCGGGGACTCGCTGAGGGGCACTTTTCATTCCCGACGCAACTCGCGCAAATTCATCGCCAACGCCTGAATCTGATTCTGCAAATCCGTTACCAGATCCTGTTGTTGCTGAACGATCTCTACCGGCGCCTTGCCGACAAAGTTGGCATTGGCCAATTTGGCTTGGGCTCCTTGCAAGTGTTTACGTTTTTCCTGTAACTGCTTCTCCAGCCGCTTCGCTTCCTCCGTCACATCGATCAAGCCGTGCAGCGAGACGTAGGCCTCGAATTCGGGATGGATGTGGGTGGCGGCCTGCGCTGGCTTGCCGACGCCGGGACCACACTCCAATCGGCCCACGCCGGCCAGTGCGGTAAGGAACGGCAGCAGCACCTGGAAGTCCGCAGCGACCGTAGCCTGGCAACGAACGAACACATCCAAGCCCGTTCGCGCGTCCACGCTGTACCGGTTACGCACCTCGCGGACCATGCGCACCAGCTCTTGCATCCGGGCCATGCGTTGCTCCATTTCCGAATCCTTCCAGGAAGCGGGGAAGTCGGGCCATGGCGCGATCACCACGCTCTCGGCTGCCGGCTCGGGCCCCGGCAGGCCACGCTCAAAAGCAGCTTCCGCCATCGATTGCCAAAGCGATTCCGCGACAAAAGGCATGATCGGATGCACCAGCCGCACGATGCCGTCAAGCACGCCGACCAGAACGCGCTGGGCTAGCGGCCGGCTGCTGGCGTCGCGGAGACGGCCTTTGCTCATTTCCACGTACCAGTCGCAAAACTCCGACCACGTGAAATCATAAAGCAACCGCGCGGCTTCGCTGAAGTGATAGCCTTCCAGGTCCTCGGTGACCGCGGCCGCGGTGGTCGTCAGCCGGCTCAAGATCCAGCGATCCTCGATCGGCAGCTCCTCGAGCCGGATAGCCGCGGGCGTGTAGCCTTCGAGGTTCAGCAGGAGAAACCGGGCGGCGTTCCAGAGCTTGTTGGCAAAGTTGCGGCCCATCTCGAATTTTTCGGAGGCCTGCTTGGCGGTCGGTAGCTCAGGATCCTCGCTCGGCCAGGGACCGCCCGGGCGGAACGGCTCCTTACAATGCGGACAGGTGATTTTCTTCGTCCGCATGTACATGTGCTCTTGCTTGACCGCCACCAATGTTTGGCAGTGCGGGCAGACGTTGGCCACGGGCAAGCGCGTGTCCTGCGTTTCGGTGGCCGAATGCACCATCACGAAGCGCAGCGCGTCCGTTCCATACCGCTCGATGATATCGAGCGGGTCCACACCGTTGCCTTTACTCTTGCTCATCCCCTCGCCGAATGCATCCAAGATCTTGGCGTGAATATACACATGGTGGAAGGGAACCTGGCCAGCGTTGTACAGCCCGGTGATGACCATGCGGGCCACCCAGAGCGTGATAATGTCGCGGTTGGTGACCAGCACCTTGGTCGGGTAATAGTACTTCATCTGCTGCCATTCGGGATTCTCTGGTCCCGGAGGCAATTCGCGCAGAGCGGGTCCCGGCCAACCCAGCGTGGAGTGTGGCCAAAGGGCTGAGCTGAACCAGGTGTCGAGCACATCGGGATCGCGCTCCAGCGGATACTTGGGCCCGAGGGCGTCAGCCGGCAGGTCGTCAAGGGCACAGACCAGCCAGCGGCTATGGGCTTCATCCAACCGCCAGACGATGTCTTTGCGGTGGGCAAACGCCTTCTTGAGCTCCGCTTCGGGGCAGTCGGCGTACCAGATCGGAATGCGGTGCCCCCACCAGAGTTGCCGGCTAATGCACCAGTCGCGCTTTTCGCCCAGCCAATCGAGATAGGTCTTGGCGTAGCGTGCCGGAAAGAATGTGACCCGGCCGCTGGTCACTGCGTCCATAGCTGTCTGGGCCAGATCGACCATCTTCACGAACCACTGATCCGAAAGATACGGTTCGATGGGAGTTTTGCTGCGGTCGCTGTGGGCCAGTTCGATGTCCCGATCTTCCCGGCCATCGAATAAGCCGAGCTTTTCCATGTCCTCGGTCACCCGCGTCCTGGCTTCGTAGCGGTCGAGACCGGCGTAGGGGCCACCGTTGACGTTGATGGTTCCGTCCGAGTTCAGAATGTTAATCAACGGGAGTCTGTGCCGTTGCGCGCACGCATAGTCGTTCGGATCGTGCGCCGGCGTCACTTTCACTGCTCCGGTGCCGAACGTTGGATCCACGAGCTGTCCGTCGGCCAAGATTGGAATTTCCCGCTGCACCAGCGGAATCGTCACCGTCTTGCCGATGAGATGCTGATAGCGCGGGTCGGTTGGGTGCACCGCCACTGCTGTATCGCCCAGCATGGTCTCCGGCCGGGTGGTGGAAAAGCGGATGAACTCACTGCTCCCCTTCACCGGATAGCGGAACGTCCAGAAGCCCCCCTTGACCGTCTCATGGTAGATCTCATCATCGGCGACGGCCGTCTGGAGCTGGGTGTCCCAGTTGACGAGGCGTTTGCCACGAACAATCAGCCCGTCGCGGAAAAAATGGAAAAACGTGTAGCGGACCGCGCGGGCGCAAACGGGATCGAAGGTGAAACGAGTCCGGGCCCAGTCACAGCTGCATCCCAGCTCGCGCAACTGGCGCAGAATGCGTGCTTCGTACTGATCCTTCCACTCCCAGATCCGGCGGACGAGCTCCTCGCGGCCCAGATCGTGCCGGGTCTTCCCTTCTTCCTCGCGCAGCCGGCGCTCGACCACGGCCTGGGTGGCAATTCCGGCATGATCGGTGCCGGGCATCCAGAGGGTGTTGTAGCCCTGCATCCGCCGCCACCGGACGAGCACGTCCTGGAGGGTGTTGTTCAGGGCATGGCCCATGTGCAGGGCACCGGTGACGTTGGGCGGCGGAATGACGACGCAGAAGGGCTCCCGGTCCGGATCGGGCCGGCTGTGAAAATAGCCCCGCTCATTCCAGAATTGCAGCCAGCGCGCTTGGGCGTGCTGCGGATCGTATTGTTTGGGAAGTTCGGTCGTCATGGATCATCCTGATCGGGGTCCTTTTTCTCGATCTTTGAACAGCTTGTACTCAAAACTGTCCACGAGGGCCAACCAACTGGCCTCGATAATGTTTTCGCTGACGCCGACGGTGCCCCAAACCGCATCGGTGTCCCGCCATTCGATAACGACGCGGACCTTGGCCGCCGTCTCGGCGCGGGCGTTGACCACGCGCACCTTGTAGTCGGCCAGGTGCATTTCCGCCAGGCCCGGATAAGTCGGCTGGAGGGCCTTGCGCAATGCCCCGTCGAGGGCATTCACGGGGCCATCCCCTTCGCTCACCGTGTGCATCGTATCCGTGCCCACCCGCACCTTGACCGTAGCCTCGGTAACCGGGCGGCCCTGGGTATCGGTCTCCACGTTGACCCGGTACGACAGCCGCTCGAACGTCGGCCGATAGAGGCCGGCCGCTTTCTTCACTAGCAAGTCGAACGACGCTTCGGCGGCTTCGAACTCGTAGCCTTCATTTTCGAGATCCTGCACCTGGCCCAGGATCTTGGCCATCAGGGCGCGATCCTGGTTGAGGGCGTACTTGGTGGTCTTGGTCAAGATCGTGGATTGCCCGGACAGCTCGCTCACCAGGATCCGGCGTTCGTTGCCGACGCCGGCCGGGTCGATGTGTTCGTAACTGGCCGGGTTTCGCACAATGGCATGGGTATGCATCCCACCCTTGTGGGCGAAAGCGCTGGCGCCCACGAACGGCTGGTTGGAGCGGAAGTTCATGTTGGCGATCTCATACACGTATCGGGAAACCTCGGTCAGGTGGGCCAGGCTGCCGGGATGGAGAACTTCGTAGCCCCGCTTGAGGGCCAGATTGGCCATGATGCTGACAAGGTCGGCGTTGCCACAGCGTTCGCCGATGCCGTTGATCGTACCCTGAACCTGGGTGGCTCTCTGGGCCACGGCTGCCAGGGTGTTGGCGACGGCCAGGTCGCAATCGTTGTGGCAATGGATGCCGATCTCCACGCGCAGCGCTTGCCGGGCCTGTTGGACGCCTTCCGCAATCTCTTCCGGCAAGGTGCCGCCGTTCGTATCGCAGAGAATCACAACCGACGCGCCCGCGTCCTGAGCCGTCTGGAGCGTTTGCAGCGCATAGCGCGGATTTTCGCGGAAGCCATCGAAGAAATGCTCTGCATCGTAGAACACTTCTCGGCCGGCGCGTTTGCAATGGCCGACCGAGTCGGCGATCATTTGCAGATTCTCTTCGGTGGTGGTGTTCAGGACATCGCGGACATGGAGGTCCCACGTTTTGCCGACGATGGTGATGATCGGGGCCTGCGATTCGAGCAGGGCCTTGACACAGGTATCCTCAGCCGCGGCCACGCCTTTGCGGCGCGTCATGCCAAAGGCGGCGATGCGGGCATGGCGGAGCGGCACCTGGCGGACTTGCTGGAAGTATTCGAAGTCCTTGGGGTTGGAGAGCGGGTAACCTCCTTCGATGAAATCAACTCCCATCTCATCGAGGCGCCGCGTGATCTGGAGTTTGTCCTGAAGAGAAAAGTTCACTCCTTCTCCCTGGCTGCCGTCGCGGAGCGTGGTGTCGTAAATGCGAATGCGTGGCATGGCGAACCTGCAATAAAAAGGCCCTGAAGCGGGGACGCCTCAGGGCCGGGTCAGTGTTCCAATGCTTCTTGGGGTGGTCCCCGGCGTTAACCCTCCGCAACCGTTCCGACGGCTACCTGGCGCACTCCCTGCGCCATGGGAATCGCAATCGAGACCAACGTTGAATCGAAACGTGCAAACACGTCGGAAGACCTCATGGATGAACTACGATTCATGTTAGGACGGACCGCTTCGGCTGTCAACCACGGAGCAGTCGCCGCGGGGCTTGCGCAGGCCGCATTGGGACGGAATAAACGCCAGTCCTTATAACATCCCCACGTATGACTACGCCAGCTGCCGCCATCACGCATCGCCTGCCCCTGCTGATCACGGGGATAACCGGCGTGGCCGGATTTAATGCCCTGCATTATTTCCAGAATCGCTACCCCGGGCAGGTCATCGGCATTCGGCCGCACCGAACTTGGCGACTCGTCGGAGACGGAATCATTCCTCTCGACATCGAAGACGTCAACGGGCTGGGAACCCTCTTCCACCAATATCGATTTCGCTCGGTCCTGAACTGCCTGGGAAATTGTGCCTTGAAATCGTGCGAGCTCGATCCGAACATGGCCCAGCAGCTAAACGTGGCCAGTGCCGCCGCGATCCTGGAACGAAGCCGGGAGCATGGCAGTCGCCTGGTGCATCTATCCTCCGATCTCGTTTTTTCCGGAATCGGCCCCGGCAACTACACCGAAAGCGACCCCATGGACCCGGTCACCGTCTACGGCAAAACCATGGTGGAAGGCGAGCAACTCATCGCCGCCGCCGAACAGCCAGCCGTCGTTCTCCGCATTTCGCTCCCCATGGGTCCGAGCTTCAATCGGCATGCGGGGGCCATCGATTGGATCCAATCTCGGTTCTGCAATGATCGGCCGGCGACGCTTTATTTCGATGAGGTGCGCTCCTGCACGTATGTGGAGGATTTGAACACGATCTTCGAACGCTTCCTGGCCGGGAACGAGACGGGGCTCTACCACGTAGGCGGTCCGCGGGCGGTCATGCTGTACCAGATCGGACAAATTGTCAATCGGGTTGGCGGATACCCTCCCGGTTTGCTGAAAGGATGTCCGCGCTTGGCCGCGGGTCCGATGCCTCCGCGGGCCGGCAATGTGAGCATGTGCAGCGACAAATTGGCCGCTTTACTGGGCGGCAACCCCTTTCGACCCTGGCCGGTGGAAGAGGAACTCGTTCCGACCGATCGGCACTGGCATTGGCATCGCCCGCCGGAGCGGCCGGGGAGTTTTCAGGATATCGTGGACCGGCTTTACGCCTTCCGGCCGACCCTTTGGGCGTCGTGTGGTTAAGCGATCCCTGCGGCAACTGTAGACAAGCCTGACGGGCCAGCGAAGGACCGCGATTCCTTTGCTCGCGCGTCAGGGTGGTGCATCCCCGCACCGTGCCGTTGATTTCGAATGGGCAACCGCCCGCCGATGCGTCATAATGCCCAGCTATGGAAGGTGCGCCGATCCATTTGGCATTCGATGGCGGGACCCTGGTCGTCTCTGGTGCCGAACCGCAGCGTTTGGCGACGCTGCCCGGCTGCCGGCTCGACCCGCGCTCCGGCGGCTATCGCGCAGAGGCCCGTCATTACCGTGCCATCGTCGAATCCCTTCGCCGGCAACACTGGCCCTATGAGGATGAGGCCCGCGCCTATCAACCGACGCCCTGGGCCCTTCGCACCACTCGGGATCCCTTCCCGCATCAGCTCGAAGCCCTGGAAACGTGGTGGCAGAAGAATGGCCAGGGTGTGGTCGTGTTACCCACGGGGACAGGGAAAACCCACTTGGCAATCCTGGCCATCCAACGGGCCGGCCGGCCGGCACTGGTTGTCACGCCGACGATCGATCTGCTCAACCAGTGGTACAGCGAATTGCTTTCGGCCTTTGAACTTCCCGTCGGTCTGCTGGGCGGCGGCTACTACGAGCTGCAACCGCTAACGGTCACGACCTACGATTCGGCCTACCTCCATCTGGAACGCTGGGGCAACCGCTTTGGCCTGCTCGTCTTTGATGAATGTCATCACCTGCCGGGACCGACGTATCTGATGGCCGCTGTGGGAAGCATCGCCCCCTATCGGCTCGGCCTGACGGCGACGCCGGAGCGGAGCGATGGCCAAGAGGTTTTACTGCCCGGGCTGATTGGACCGATCGTCTACCGCCGCGAAATCAAGCAATTGGCCGGCCAATTCTTGGCTGAATATCGGATCGATCGGCGGTACGTCGAATTGTCGGCCGAGGAAGAGGAACGGTACCAGCAGGCCCGCCAGGTTTATCGGAGTTTTGTTGAGACCCGTGGCATCTCCATGGGCGGGCCGCACGGCTGGCAGCGGTTTCTGCGCGAAAGCTGCCGATCGCAGGACGGCCGAACCGCTTTCCAGGCGTTCCGTGAGCAGAAGCGGATCGCGTTGGCCGCTCCGGCAAAATTACAATTGCTGGAACGGCTCCTCGAATTGCACCACGGCGACCGGGTTCTGATTTTCACGTACGATAACGCCACCGTGTATCAGATTGCCCGCCGATTTTTGATCCCGGCGATCACACATCAGACCAAGACCAAGGAACGCCGGCAAATTCTCCTGCGGTTCCATTCCGGCGAGTACCTGATCTTGGTCACGAGCCAGGTGCTCAACGAAGGCGTGGACATCCCGGCCGCCAATGTTGGCATCGTCCTGTCCGGAACTGGCAGTGTCCGTGAGCATGTCCAGCGCCTGGGCCGGCTACTGCGAAAACAGGATGGAAAGCAGGCGGTGCTGTACGAAGTCGTGACACGCGGCACGGCTGAGGAGATCACCAGCGACCGGCGGCGGCAGCACCATGCTTATCAGTGAATGGGCCAAATGTGGCCCAGGTGCCGAACTTCACGAGAACCACCGTGCGACCTCGAAGGTTCCATAACGGCGATCGAATTCGCGGCCAACGAAGCACTCCCTCGGGCCAACACCGGGCAGTTCTTCTCCGTGAAGTCCTTGCCGCCGGGGCCCCGCAGCCGGGGGAGACGGCCGTCGATTGCACGGTGGGGTGGGCTGGCCATGCGATCGAACTGCTGCGGGCTGTCGGTCCAGAGGGTCGGCTGATCGGCATTGATTTCGATGCGGATAATCTGCCGCGCGCTCGGGAAAGATTGGAAGCGGTGGGCTTCCCATTTCATCTGCACCACGGCAACTTCGCTGGGCTGCCGGCAATCCTGGCGGTCGATGGGCTGAGCGCGGTCGATCTCGTGCTGGCCGATCTCGGGATGTCGAGCATGCAGGTCGATGATCCGGAACGCGGCTTCTCCTACGCTCGGGACGGCCCGCTGGACATGCGCATGGACCGCTCTCGCGGCCGGCCGGCCGCCGAGGTGTTGGCGACGATCTCTGAGAAGGAATTAGCCCAAGCTCTGCACGACCTAGGCGACGAACCGCAGGCGGAAGCGATTGCCGCGGCCATCGTCGCGGCGCGGCGGCAGGGGCCGATCCTGCGAACCGGGGAGCTGGCTCGGGTCGTCATGGAGAGTGCATCCACCGGGAAGAAGGAAGCGATCTGGCGGCTCCATCCGACGGCGGGGCGCTGGAATCTGCACCCCGCGGCTCGGACGTTCCAAGCCTTACGGCTGCTGGTGAATCGAGAATTGGCCAATCTGGAGCAACTGTTGCGCGTGCTGCCGACGGTCCTGCGGCCGGGTGGCCGAGCGGCCATCATCAGCTTTCACAGTGGCGAAGACCGTCTGGTCAAGGCAGCGTTCCGCGATGGTCTGCGGGGCGGCATCTACAGCCGGGTTTCGCCGGAACCGATTCGAGCGGGTTGGGAAGAGTATTCGTCGAATCCACGCTCCCGGTCGGCGAAGCTGCGCTGGGCGAAGCGGTAAGTCCGGTCGGTCGGTTGAGCGGTCGTTCGTGGAACCATCCGATTCTGCGAACCACCGCCAATCGGGTGTTTTTTGAGTGCCGGGTCCTGATCTCGGTCGCGCTTGATTTCTCGGCGCAAGAAGTTAAACTTGCCACATCGGTTCGGCTCATCCCGCTGCGCAGAGGAGAATGCCAACGATGTCTTTCTCTTCCTGTGGTCCTCTCGTGACCGAGGCACCGATTGCTCGGACTGCCGAAATCCGCGCACAAGCCAACGAGATGTTGGCCATCTACGACCTCAACGATTGGACCTTTGCCTTCAACCGGCGAAAGACGGCCATGGGGCTCTGCCTCTATGGGCCCAAGCGCATTGAGCTGTCCCTTCACTTCGCCCAGCGCAACGGCCCGGTTGCGGTGCGGGATACGCTGCTTCACGAAATCGCGCATGCCCTGGTTGGTCCTGGACACGGGCATGACAAGGTCTGGAAACAAAAGTGCGCAGAGATCGGCGGTAAACCAGAACGGCTGAGCTTCGATGTCGAGATGCCGGCCGGACGTTGGCAAGCTCGCTGTGGCTGCTGCGGGATGCTGCACTCCAAACACCGTCGCCCCAAGCATCCCGTTGGCTGGTATTGCACGCACTGCGGCAAGGAACGTGGCCGGCTAACCTGGGGACTTGCTCGCCAGTTGCCGACCATTGGTGAGCAAGCCCTTGCCCGGATCACCGCCTAAAGTACGGTTGAGATATACCTGCGACCAGCAGCGCTTCGCAAGTCCCATTTCGTTTCAACAAGTGTCCCCCCTCATGATTTGGCAGCTTACGAGTCTGACCCGCCAGCGAAGGCCCTTCGTTAGCTCCTCAAGCCTGTAGATTGCCGAATCCTGTTCACTGGCTTTCGCTTGCCTCTGGCACAACAGTTGCTTGCACTCCCGAGTACGAAACATGTCGGTTTCGAGGCACCCGGGGTCAAGCCGCCCGCTTGGCTCTGGATTTTTACCTATCTTGGGTGTGATCCTCGTACGATCCAGAGTCGTAGCTACGGAAGGAGGAGCATCATGAGGGAGTGCTCGCATTGCCATAAGCTGCTGACGCCGAAGGAGCTTGCCAAGGAAGAATCAAGGGGAATGGAGTCGGAACGAAAAGCGCTGGGACTCGAGGGCGTGCGCTTCCTCTTTTATAACTGTTCGCAGTGTGGCTATGCGGACATCTTCGTGGACGTTCATCCGCTCACGGGAGAGCCCGCCGAGCGATTCCGACAGCGGAGGCGCGAATTGGAAAACACCGTCCGTCAATTGCACGCCGAACGGGTCGAGATCGTATTGACCGAACGGTAAACCTCACCGCGATGGCTTCGCCTGTTCGATGGCGGCGGCCATCTCTTCCAGGAGCTGCCGCTGGCTCAGCACGCGCCAGCCATGATCGCCGCGCGGTCCGTAGCGGATGCTTCCCCCAAACGCCGGCTCCGCGCGCGCCAGGAAGTCGTCCAGCAGATGGACGGCGTTGTTGAGGAAATAGTCGTCCGCCTCGCCGACCCAGACCCGCAGCTTGCCGCGCAGCTTCGGACCGAGCGTCTTCCAGTTGCGCTGGAGCGTCAACCGCAAATCGTACGGCTTCCAGTGCTCCAGCACGCTGCGATCGATCTGACCCGTTTGGCCATCCCAGAGCGGCTTGGGTAGGCCATCGGGCCCGCGGGGTCCAAACACCGCATTCCATGAGCCCCAATCCCGGCCGCCCAGCTCCCAGCGGTCGCCGCGGCCCAGCACACGCTCAATCTGGACCTCGTGCCGCATGGTGAACCGTACGTCGCCATTGATCTCCCGAGCGCTGGGCCGTTCGAAGCCGCGGCGGTTGATGTACACATTTGTATCATCGTAGATGTTGATCAGCTCAAACGCACGGAAATCGACCGGATCGGGAGCGTGCGACCAGGCGCCATTGAAGAAGTCGGGGTAGAACACCTGGAGCGCCAGCGACACCCAGCCCCCGGTTGAGCCGCCGTCCAGCACACGGGCATACGGCTGGCCGATGCCACGGTATCTCTGCTCGACGTAAGGGATCAGCTCCTGGGTCACCGCGTCGCCATACGGGCCATTGTTGGCCGAGTTGACCTGATAGGGGTCGCCAAACGGGCCGGCCCCATCGAGGTGGAGCAGGAGCATCCGGGGCGCGCCGTCGGCGAGCCAGGCTTTGCGGAACTCCGAGTTGGGCCGAAGGAACGACTGGGCCGCGGTGAACCGAGTCGCGAAGCCGCCGATGTGAACACGGAGCGGATACCGTTGGTCGTTGTTTTTTTCAAAATCACGCGGCAGGATGACGGCCGCGCGGAGGTGGATCGGCCGCCCATGAAACCGGCTCAACAGCTCCGATCTCAGCTTGATGAATTTCACATATTCCGTGTCCGCCGGCAACTCCTCGGGCGGAAGCTTGCGTGTCAAGTGGAGCGGAATGGTGCCCCCCACCGCGGGGTTCACGTTCACCTGAACCGAGTCACCGTAGAAGTTCCCCGGTGCATTCTCAAGCTTCAAATCACGGCTCACATCCAGGAGTGCTTGGGCATAGTAAACGCCGGGCGGCAGTTTCGCCAAGTGAGCAACGGGGAAAATCATGGCCGACTGGTCCAGGCTGACCTTGGCCCCCGGCAATAATCCGTGTACGTCGCCGCCGAGGACGGTTGCAGCACCGGGGAATGTGCCGATGCGAAGGCGCGGCTCCGGCCGGTCGGAGCGGCCAAGGATGACCAGCAATCGGCCATCCGGGGGCAGGTCGACGAGATCCCTGGCCACGGTGATTTCGAAGCGCAGCGCCGTCGTGGCTGGCTCGGCTGCCTGGAAGCGGTCGATGGCCAACCCCAAGACCACGAATGCCACCACGAGAAGAAACCAGCGTCTTTGCATGAGGCGGACTCCGGAGAGGACACAGCACTTCCTTTCATCGAAGACATAGGATATCAGACGGAGCCACGATCCCCGAGAGAGGAACCGTCCTGTTTTTTGCACCGACTCGGAACGCTGGCAAGGAGCCAATCATGTTGTTCATGGTCATCGAGACGTTTCGTGCTGGTACTGCCTTGGAGGTTTACCGCCGTTTCCATGAGAAGGGACGGCTAATGCCGGAGGGTTTGCACTACCAGGCGAGCTGGGTGGAAGCAGATCTGGGGCGCTGTTTCCAGCTCATGGAATGCGCGGACGTCCGCTTGCTCCAGCAGTGGGTCGCACAGTGGCAGGATCTGATCGATTTTGAAATCGTCGCGGTGACCGCTTCAAAGGATGCCAGCGAGGCGCTCACGCCCCTGCTCGCAACGTGAGGACCTTGCCCCGCACAAAAATCTTACACAATCTACTTCCCAACCTCGCAATTTCGAGTCTATAATTGTTCATGGATTCCTCTGCGGAAAGCGGGGGTTCTGTAGGCCATGGCGCGAACCTGCGTCTTGGCCTTTCATTTTGCGCTGTGCCTTCGCCCGGCTCCCTTCGAATGCGGTTCCCTCCGTGCTGGGTGGATTTCGATGGCTGTGTAGAATAGCCAAATAACCGTGCGTGAGGTCGCCGCTTACGAGCCCGACGCGCCCGCTCAGGATGTGGCGCTGCTTCGCTGGCGCGTCAGGCTTGTCTCTCCCACGGTCGTGTGTCGGAATTCCTGTCATGCCTCAGCAATGGAGGGATGAGCGATGGCTACCTACGTGTCGCTTCTGAAGTTCACGGAGCGCGGGGTCAAGGAGATCAAGGACACTTGTAAGCGGGCTGCCGAATTGAGGTCCCACGCGAAAAAGCATGGGATCGAGATCAAGGAACAATTCTGGTGCCTGGGTCGGTATGATGGCATCCTCATTTTCGATGCCTCGGACGATGAGACGGCAACGGCAGCCATGCTCTCCTTGAGTTCTCGGCAATTTGTGACCACGCAAACCTTGCGTGCCTTTTCCGAGGCGGAGATGAGCAAGATTGCGGGCAAAGTTACCTGATCGCACCCAGGTCGCTTCCGAGCCCACGACATCGATCCAGCACAAATCGCCGGGGAGGAGGTGCGTTGTGTGGGACATCCTCAGAAATTACTGGGTACATCTCACAACCTTGGGTGCACTCGTTGGCCCGATACTGTCCGGCATTACCATCATCTATGTGCTGGTCACCAAGAAAAACTCGACCTCGGCCGTGGCTTGGTGTTTGCTCGTCATTTTTCTGCCGCTCCTGGGGCCGTTCCTGTTTCTCCTGTTCGGCTACCAGCACGTGAACCGGCCCCTGTCCCGCAAACGCAGGCACAAGCAACGCTTTCAGCGGAAACCGGCCGCGGCACCAGCCGAAGCGTTTCCCGGTACGGCACGCGCCGCTGGAGCCCCCAGCGATTTCGATCGCTCAACCGACGGAAAGGCGGACGTCCTGGCGCGTCTGGCGCGGCGTTTCGGAGCCCAGCCGGCCACCGGTGGCAATCAGATCGCTTTTTACGAAGCAGGAGAGTCGGCGTTCGCGGCCATGTTCGAAGCGATCCGCTCCGCCCGCCACCATATCCACCTGGAGTATTTCATTTTTCAGCCCGACGCTACCGGCCGGCTGTTCCTGGACGCGCTGACACAGAAGGCACGTGAAGGGGTGCAAGTTCGGCTCCTCTACGATGCGATGGGCTCGCGCCGGCTGCACCGTTGGCGGCTCTGGCGGCTCGGGCGGGCCGGCGGGAAATACAGTGTCTTCCTCCCCCTGAATCCCCTGCGCCGGCGAATTCAGGTCAATATGCGCAACCATCGCAAGATCCTCGTCGTCGATGGCCGGGTCGCCTTCACGGGCGGCCTGAATATCGGCGATGAATACCTGGGCAAAGACCCCCGCTACGGATTCTGGCGCGACACCCACCTGCGCATGGAGGGGCCAGCGGTGGCGGAGCTACAAAGCGTTTTCGCAGAAGACTGGGATTTCGCCGCCAACGAGACTCTGCAAGATCCCACCTATTTCCCGGCTCCATCCAGCGACGGTCCGTACACCGTGCAGGTCATCCAGTCGGGACCGGACCGCGAGCAGAAAGGGATCCGCGAGATGTACTTTGCGGCCATTCTGCACGCTCAGCAACGGGTGTGGATCGCAACGCCCTACTTCGTTCCCGATGCCGGCCTGCTCGATGCCTTGTGCCTGGCCGGAAGCCTGGGCGTGGACGTACGGCTCCTGTGCCAGTACCATCCGGACAAGTGGATCCCCTTCTTTGCCGGACGCTACTACTGGGGGGACGTCCTGAATGCCGGCGTCAAAGTCTACCAGTACACCAAAGGAATGCTCCACTCCAAGGTGGTGCTGGTGGACGGCGAGTGGGCTTCGGTGGGCACTGCCAACCTGGATATGCGCAGCCTCTACCTGAATTTCGAGGTCAATTGCCTCATTTATTCCGCCCAAGCAGTAGCCGAGCTGGAAGCCGCGTTTCAGCGCGACCTGGCCGCAGCGATTCGCCTGGAACGCCACGTTTTCGCCCACCGTCCGTTCGCCGGCCAGCTCATCGACAATGCCTGCCGGCTATTGTCCCCGGTCCTCTAACCGGCCGCTTACCAATCCACCACCGAGCCATCGTCCCGGTCGTAAGACTCCGGGTTCTTCCAGTCATGGTTGATCTTGTCGGCCAAGGCGTTTTCATCGAGCTCGATACCGAGGCCCGCGCCCGACGGCAAATCGAGATAGCCGTTGTGCAGGGCGAAGGGCTGCTTCAAATATCCTTGGCCCAGGCTGACCTGTTCCTGGCATAGGAAATTCGGGATGGAAGCCGCCATCTGCACGCCGGCAGCCAGCGAGATCGGCCCCAGGGGGTTATGCGGGGCAATGGTGGCATAATACGCCTCGGCCATGCCGGCGATGAGCCGAACCTCGGTGATCCCGCCAGCGTGGCACAGGTCGGGCTGAAGAATTGTGGCCGCCTTTTTTTCGAGCACTTCCCGGAAACCCCACTTCGTGAAGACGCGCTCCCCGGTGGCGATCGGCAAATGCGTACCGCGGGCGATTTCGGCCATGATATCGTGATTCTGAGCCTGGCACGGCTCTTCGATGAACATCGGCTGGTAAGGCTCCAAGGCCTTGATCAACACCTTGGCAAGGGCGGGGCTGATGGCACCATGAAAATCGATGGCGAGATCGACATCGTCGCCACCGGCCTTCCGCAGCTCGGCGAATTTCTCGGCAGCGTAGCGCACCTCGGCCGGCGTCTCCAAGTACCGCGAGGGACGATGCTTGGCCGGCCCGGTCTTGAATGCGGTGAAGCCCTGGGCGATCTGTTCCTTGAGGCGCTCCGGAGTGCGGGCATGGGCATAAACACGAACCCGTTGCCGGGTCGGACCGCCCAGGAGCTCGTAAACCGGGACCCCCAGCGCCTTCCCCTTGATGTCCCAGAGTGCCTGATCGATGCCGCTGAGCGCACTGGTTAAGATGGGCCCGCCGCGGTAAAACGCATGGCGATAGATGGCCTGCCAGTGATGCACGACTTGCCGCGGGTCCTTGCCGATCAGGTACGGCTCGATTTCCTTGACCGCCTCGGCGCAGGTTAACGCCCGGCCCTCCAGAATCGGCTCCCCCAGGCCAACAATACCGGCGTTGGTGTGTACCTTCAGGAACAGCCACCGCGGCTTGACCAGGAACGTTTCGAGCTTGGTGATTTTGAGTGGATCCTTGCGGGCAATCGGTGCGTCCTTGCCGGCGCGCTCTTCGGCAGCAGCTTCGCAATGTGAAAAGGCGGCCAAGCCGGCGGCCGCAAAGGCTCCTGCCAGCACAGATCGGCGGTCAATCGTTTGGGTTGCGTCGTGAGCGGTGGACATGGGGGTCACTCCTCGGGAATTCGGGTATGCACGCAGATCACGAGCCCCTAGGATAACCTTTACCATGACTTCCAAGCAACCAATCCGCATCGGGATCCTCACCATCTCCGATCGCGCTAGCCGTGGCGTCTACCAGGACCTCGGCGGGCCGGCGATCCGCGACTGCCTGACCGAGATGCTCACCTGTGCCTGGGAACCGGTTGCCCGCATCATTCCCGACGAACGACCGCTCATCGAAGAAACGTTGAAGCAGTTGTGTGACCAGGAACACACTTGCCTAGTCGTGACCACCGGCGGCACTGGCCCGGCTCGGCGCGATGTAACCCCGGAGGCGACCGAGGCGGTTTGCGATAAACTGCTGGATGGTTTCGGCGAACTCATGCGCTCCGTGTCGCTCAAGTTTGTGCCGACCGCGATTCTGTCCCGGCAGATTGCCGGCATCCGTGGCCAATCGCTCATCGTCAACCTTCCGGGCAAGCCCAGCGCCATTCGCGATTGCCTCTTGGCCGTTTTTCCCGCGATTCCCTACTGCATCGATCTGATCGAGGGACCGTACCTGACCACGAATGAGGCGATGGTGAAGGCCTTTCGACCCAAGCAATAACATGGTCAGCCGACACGATAACCAGAGCGGGCGGGAACTCGATCTTCGGCGTGCCGAACGTCTGCGAACTGCCGGGCTCCTTCAAGGCGACCGGACCCCGCTCACGATCATCGCCGTTGCGGAGCAAGCGACCGTCCTTGCGGAACAAGCGATCCAGGATGCGAAACGGGAGCAACCTCCTCCTGCCTTGGCCTGCACCGAAGGCTGTGACTGGTGTTG
>DATGIQ010000261.1:0-2984 GCA_035295665.1 Gemmataceae bacterium
CGGCGAACTGACCCGCCGGAAGCCGATTCGAGTGTGGCCCGGCGTGGCCATCGTGATCCTGCAATTGCTGTTTCGGTTTGTCTTGCCTGTCGTCTCGCCAGATCAAATGTTCATCGGGATAATGGCGGGACCCCTTGGGGCAGTGGCTGTCGTCCTATGGTGGTTGTTCTTCAGCCGGGCGCGTTGGTTCGAACGTTTGGGCGCGGTCGTCTTGATGGTGGCCGCGCTATTCGCGACGAAGCAATTCGTGGATGTGTCGCTTGCCACTGGGGCGATGGGTTATCTGTTCTTCTTCCTGGCTATCCCGGGCTTGAGCGTAGCGTTCGTGGTGTGGGCGGTGGCTACCCGTGATCTCCCAGACGGAGTTCGCCGGGTCACCATGGCCGCGACCATTATACTCGCGTGTGGCGCATGGACACTCGCAAAGACCGGTGGCTTCACCGCCTCCAGCTTCCATAACGACTTGCATTGGCGGTGGGCGAAGACGGCCGAAGAACGGCTGTTGGCCGAAACCGCTCACGAGCCGGCGGCGCTCCCGGTGGCTCCAGTGGCGGTCCCCGCGGCACCGGTGGTTCCCGCAAAGCTGGCGACGGCTCCAGCGACCATCCCGTCGGTTACGGCAACAGCGGAGACAGGTGCGGGCTGGCCCGGCTTTCGCGGGCCGCATCGTGACGATATCGTGCAGGGCGTGCGGATTGAGACGGACTGGTCGAAGACGCCGCCGGTCCAGCTATGGCGCAGGCCGATCGGACCGGGCTGGTCGTCGTTCGCGGTGAACGGCAACCTGATTTACACCCAGGAGCAGCGCGGTCCCGACGAGGTGGTGGCCTGCTACGACGCGACTAGCGGCAAGCCGGTATGGATACACAAAGACGCGGTCCGGTTTTGGGAGTCGAATGGCGGCCCCGGTCCACGCGGGACGCCCACGCTTTACAACGGTCGCGCGTACACATTCGGCGCTACTGGAATGCTGAACGCGCTAGACGCCCGCACTGGCGCGGTAGTGTGGAAGCACAATGCGGCGGCCGACACCGGCATGAAGACTCCGCAATGGGGCTTCGCGAGTTCGCCATTGGTGGTGGATGACCAGGTGATCGCGGCAACGGCCGGCCAGCTTGTCGCGTATGATGTGGCCACCGGCGCCCGGCGCTGGACGGGCCCGGCCCATGGCGTGAGCTACAGTTCACCGCAACTGGCTACCATCGACGGAGTCCCACAGGTCCTGCTGTTGAGCGAAGCCGGCCTGACGAGCGTGGCGCTGGCCGATGGCACACTTCTGTGGGAGCATGCCTGGCCCGGTTACCCCATCGTGCAGCCGGCCCTGACTTCTGACGGCGACATCCTGATCAGCGTCACCGACAGTAGCGGCACGCGCCGCCTGGGGGCCGCGCATGGGGCCGGCGGATGGACCGTAGCGGAGCGCTGGACATCGATGGGGCTGAAGCCCTATTTCAACGACTTCGTAGTTCACAATGGGCATGCCTTCGGCTTCGATGGCAGCATATTGTCGTGCATCGACCTGAAGGACGGCAAGCGCGTGTGGAAGGGCGGACGCTACGGCAACGGCCAACTGGTGCTGTTAGCCGACCAGGATGTACTGCTGGTGCTGTCGGAGGAAGGCGAGTTGGCGCTGGTCTCGGCCACCCCCGACCAGTTTAAGGAACTCGCGAGATTACCGGCAATCGAGGGCAAGACGTGGAACCACCCGGTGGTGGCCGGCGACCTGCTGCTGGTTCGCAACGGCCAGGAGATGGCGGCGTTCCGGCTGGCTTTGGCGGGGCGCTGACTGGTAGTCTTTGCATGCGGCCTGAGAGTCCGCCGCGGCCGGGCCTGCCCCACGTTAGAAGACGTATTTCAGCGCCAGTTGCAGCAGGCGTGGCGGACCTGCTCGAGTTTGATTTTCGGCCCGTGGTCGAAGACGGAATTCTATGTACAGGGCGGATTCGGTTTTCACAGCAACGACGCGCGCGGCGCAACACAAAGAGAGGAACCGATTTCGCCGGACAATCCATCTCCCACGGCCACTCGAGAATACCTGCCCTCATCCAAACCAAGGGGTCCGAAATCGGGGTGCGCACGACCATCTTCCACATCCGCCAGGTTCCTGGCGACTTGCTCCATCCACAGTCCATCCACATCCGCGGCGATGCCCCCCCATTCCACTTTGCGCGTGGCTAATTCCAGAAAAAACAGCACCGTCAGCCGTTGCAGCCCCCGAGCCGTCCACACTTCCACCGTGAAAAAATCCGCCGCCACGATCTAAGAAGTACTGCGGACGAAGAAAGGTGCCCATCGACCTGGAACGACAACGCTTGGGCTTGACCGTAAACGAAGCCGGGTTTGCAGCGTTCGAGGAACATCTTCTGGCGTGCTCCGAATGCTCCCAAACGAGCCGAAGAAGCGCCCGATTACGTCGATGCGCTGCGGGGCGGGATTTCGGGCGATTTCGATTTGGAATTCACGCCAGCCGCCCGGAGCCGCCGTCGCTGAGTATCCTTGGCCCGATCAAGCGCACCAGGAAACCCGACTGGACACCAGAACACCGACACTGCCACTAGAATGACGTGGCGATGTCAATCTGGCGCACCGGCTTGTTTCCTCATTCTCATCGCTCTCGTTGCGTTCGAGATGGCCTTGTGCAAATCAGTTGGTTGAAAGGGCTTTTGAAGAAACTCGAACGATGTCGTTAAGGTAGCTGGATTAGGCTCGGCAAATCCAGACATTAGTATTATAGGTAGCGTCGAAAAAGATTCCCGTACCTTGACAACGAAGGTCCAGCATGGCGGCTACTGTCCCGTCGCTCCGGTTGCTCCTGCCGTCAACATCCTCTCGACCCGTGCCAGCCGTTCTTCCAGGGATCGGATTTGCTCTTTCTGGGCGTCGATGGTGGCGTGCTGCTTCTGAAGTTCGTTCAGGAGCATGGGATCGAGCAATTGGTATCTGACGGACTCCACTTGTCCATCTGCTGATCGTGCAACCAAATC
>DATGIQ010000262.1:0-27391 GCA_035295665.1 Gemmataceae bacterium
GAACTGGGCGTAGATCAGCGAAGGCCAGAGGACGATCAAGACAACCGAGGCGACCAAGGTGGAACACCGCCTCCCGGTAGCCAGTGCCCTGGACGCCCTGCGTACGGAAGGATGGGCTGTATCGGAAAGCGAAGGGACATCCACGGAATGCGAGGGGCCCATGCGGTTCCGCTCCAGGGTTGACGACCGTGTCTTTGCCACTAACGATGAATTCGCGCAGCGCCTATCAAGCAGGTCGTCAGAATTGGTTGCGGCATTGAGGACTTTTGTGGCGGTTCTTGGCCAAGGCGCAGGCGCAATGCGTCTATAGAAAATCCGAAGAGAAAATGGGGTGGGGAGGAGGTTTAATACTTGGGCATGGTTGGGTCAATCTTGTCAGCCCACGCCAGAATGCCCCCCTTCAAGTTCTTGATGGCCCGGAAGCCTTGGGCGCGCAAGAATTGTTGGGCCTTGAGGCTGCGCATGCCGCTCTTGCAGTGCACAATGATCTCGCGCTCCCGGTCCAGTTCGCCCAAACGCATCGATAATTGGGGCAGCGGAATGAGCGTGCTGCCCGGAATCCGGCTAATTTGATACTCCTCCGGATTACGAACATCGAGAATGAACACGGATTCGCCGCGATCGAGCCGGCTTTTCAGGTCCTCGACGGTCGTCTCCATTTCGTTGTCCGCCGCCGACGTGGCAGGCGTTTCCTGACCACGCAAACCGCAGAATTGCTCGTAATCGATCAGCTGCGTCACGGTCGGGCGATCTCCGCAGACGGGACATTTTGGATTGCGGCGAACCTTGAATTCCTGGAAGGTCATCTGTAGCGCATCATAAAGGAGCAATCGGCCGACTAGCGGCGATCCTTTGCCGAGGATCAACTTCACGGCCTCGGTGGCCTGGATGCAGCCGATCAAACCTGGCAGAATGCCAAGCACCCCGCCTTCCGCGCAGCTGGGCACTTCGCCGGGCGGCGGCGGCTCCGGGTAGAGACAGCGGTAGCATGGACCGTGTGGCGGGTAAAACACCGACGCCTGGCCATCGAAACGAAAAATACTGCCGTAGACATTTGGCTTCTTCAGAAGAACGCAGGCATCGTTCACGAGGTAACGGGTCGGGAAATTGTCGGTCCCGTCCACGACGATGTCATAGGGTTCGATAATTGCGAAGGCATTGGCGGACGTGAGCCGGGTTTCGTAAAGGTCGATTTGCACTTCCGGATTGATCGCCTGCAAACGTTCCTTGGCCGATTGCAGCTTGGGCCGGCCGACATCCGGCGTGCCGTGCAGTACTTGGCGCTGAAGATTGCTGAAATCGACCACGTCGAAATCGACAAGTCCGATCCGGCCGATGCCGGCAGCGGCCAGGTAAAGTCCCAGCGGCGATCCGAGCCCACCGGCTCCAATGAGCAATACCCGGGAAGCCTTGAGACGTTTCTGCCCGTCCAGGGCGACTTCGGGCATGATGAGGTGCCGGCTGTAGCGCGCGACCTCGGGTGGGCTTAGCGTGACGCGCTCAGCGCGGGCGGCGAAGGGATCAAAAACCGGGTGCATGATCAAAGTCCTGTGTTGTGTTGCTTGGGCTTTTTATACGGGTAGGGATTGAGATTGTCCTCTATGGCCTGCCCAAGCAAGACGGCACAGCATCACGGCGGCGTACCGCGTGCTTTCGTCCAGGCGGCCTGAAGCGCGAGCGGCGGAGTTCGGGAAGGCGATGCGTCCTCGTCCGTAGAGTCGCCGAGAACCTCGGCAGCCGACGGAGCGGTCATTCGCCAGGTGCGGATGACCAGCAACCGTTGCGCGGGCGGGGATTCCTCACGGCGGACAAAACACTGATACCCAAGCGTCTGGGGCCGATCCAAGCGTGCCCCCACGACGACATACTGGTTCGCAGCCAGAGTGACGTCCCAGTCCAGGCCAGCGTAGGACTGTGTCGGCCATTCCTCCTGCAGAACAAATCCCGATCCATCGGTTGCGGCCCGCGGTGCGAGCATTTTTTCGCCGTGGCGAATCTGCGGCGTGAAGCGGAGGCGGGTACGGCCGTCGGTTGACAGGCTTGCGACCATGTTGAACGCGCATTGTGCCCTTTCCACGGAGACATCCGCTGGTCCGCCGTCCTGTTGAATTTGAAAGGAGCAGCGCGTCGCAGTTGGGCCGAGAACAATCCGGTTCGGTTGTCCCGTATGCACGAACAGACGCCGCGGATTGACGTTGCTCTGTTCGGAGGTGAGCAAGGTTAGGAGCCCGGCCGGCGTGTTGCCGCCCAGCTGGCCAATATGGAAGCCATTCTCCTCCAGCGCGGCCTTTCGTTCCAGCGGGATCACCTGTTCATCAGCCAACGCCCAAAGCTCCTGATTGAGGAACGTGTCGCCCGGGGGCCGCTCCACCAGCGACACTTCCACCTGGATCACATCGCCCGCGGCTGGACCGCGGAAAGGCCGCCAGCGCTCAAACCAGGCGATGGCGCGCACCGGCTTGTCACTGGCGCAACCGGCCAGCCCTGCGATCAGCAGTCCCACTAGCAGGGCCTGCCCCCGACGCATGGTACAACATCCTTGTCCACGATCCCGGATTCCTACCCAGAAAAGAAGCCGGACCATACCGGGAGTGTTGGGAAGTGTCAATACTCGACCGGCAAATCTGTGCACGAGTACACTGGTTTGCGCAGCCTTGGCATGCAGCTTTCTTGGGCCATTTCCCTATCCTATCTCCTACCAAAAGTCCAGGGTCAACCCGAAACAGGAGCGCCCGAACCATCTCATATAAGAAGGGGGAATCAGCCATGGCGATAGACACTTTCAATCTGAGCGGCAAAGTAGCCCTGGTTACGGGCGGCAGCAAGGGACTCGGCCTGGCGATGGCCCGGGGGCTTGCCGAAGCGGGAGCCGATATCATCATTTCCAGTCGCCATGAGAACGAGCTCCGCAGCGCGCTGGATGAAATCCTTCGCAGCACCGGCCGGCGCGGTTCGTATTTCGTCGCCGATATGAGCCGGCGCGAGGAGGTTAGCAAACTCGCCAAGAACGCCTTGGACAAAATGGGCCGGGTCGACATCCTCGTCAACAACGCCGGTTCCAACAAGCCGCAGCCGATCGATGAAATTCGGGACGCGGACTGGGATGCTATCCTCGAACTGAACCTGACCTCGGTGATGGCGCTGACGCGCGCCCTGGTTCCACAGATGAAAACGCGGCGGTGGGGACGGATCATTCATATTTCTTCCGTCATGGCGTTCACATCAAAGGAAGGGCGCAATGTTTATTCCGCGAGCAAATCCGCACTGCTCGGTCTGGCCCATGCCAGCGCGCTCGATCTGGGGAGCCATGGCATCACGGTGAACTGCATTGCTCCGGGCCCTTTCCTGACGGAGCTGCCGGCCGGGTTACTCTCGGCTGAGGAAAAGAAGGAGTTTGCACGACGCACCGCCTTGGGCCGTTGGGGCGATCCCAAAGAACTCGTGGGCCCCGTGCTCCTGCTGGCCAGCGACGCCGGCAGCTACATCACGGGAGCGACCGTGGTCGTGGATGGCGGATACTTGGCCCGGTGATGGAGACGGAACCGGGACCGTTACCGCCGCCGCCAAACCGTGGGCTCGGCGATGCCGAGGTGCTGCATCGCCGGCCGAATCACTTCCATGAAACGGGCCGAATCTCCGGGATAGCCCGCGGTCGATTTCAAACCGGGCACGTGTTGCTGCCAGAAGTGATTGAACTCTAGCATGAGCAATTCCCTCAGGTATTTGCTCACCATCGACGCCAGAGCAACGCAAAAATGCTGATGGTCCGCACGGGGTTCAAAAACGAGCCGCAGGTCGCGGTTCAACCCAAGGATCGAGTACCGGCTGCGCTGCATTCCTTCCTCGTGGGCCAGCACCATTCCTTCGGGAAGAGCGTGCTGGAGGATTCCAGCGTAGTCGTTTCGGCCGCCATGCTTATCGACGAAGAACACCGCCGGCTCGGCATCGCCCTCAAGCTCATGGTGCGCACGGACCAGCTCCGCCAATCCCAGGGCAAGGACCGCTCCCTTGCTTCCCTCTTGCTCGGTCACCTGATTGAAACGGCCTGGACAGATGACGAGGCTTCGCACCAGGCCCCAAGCCACATGGCGGCTTCGGCAGGCTCGCTCCATCCGTACGGTCACTTCTTGGAGCAGTCCCTTGTCGGCGCTCCGCGGAAGGAGGCTGGTGCCGGTATACCACGGCTCCGCGCGGAGATCCGCATGATTAGCTGGACAGAGCCGTTCGATCGCATGCGCCAGGCAAAGGTCCTCGCCGTTTTGGCCAAGCGAAAGCATGGCCAGCACGCCAAGCTCGAGATCATGCAGGCCCCGACGTGTCGAATAAACGATCTTCGAGTCCTCGATCAGGAGCCGGCCATCTGCGTCCGATGGATGCCGTCGAACCGCCCGCCGCAACACCTGCCACAGATCGGCCTGGGCCAGCTTTTCTGGAACCCGGCACGCAGCGGACGTCATCACGAAGGGACCGAGATTGGGCCCATACCCGGCTTCATCGATGCCGACGATCCACGTCATCCTGCCCAACTCTCCTGGGAGCCGTTGAACGATTCTGCTTTGACTTGGTATCCTGGCCGTGCGTGTTGAGAATCCGCTGATCGCCTCATCTTACCGTTTTACGCCATGATGCAAGATAACTTGTTTTTGAAGATCATTGAGCGCAAGATTCCTGCGGACATTGTGCACGAGGATGATCAGTGCCTGGCGTTCCGCGACGTCAATCCACAGGCACCCGTCCACGTGTTGATCATCCCGCGCAAGGTCATCCGGACGCATGGTGATATCCGCCCAGAAGACCGGGATGTGCTCGGCCATCTCCACGTCATCGCCGCCCAGCTCGCGGAGAAACTCGGCATCGCGGATGGCTATCGCCTTGTCATCAATTGCAATGAGCGTGCCGGCCAAACCGTCCCGCATCTGCACATGCATTTGCTAGGCGGGCGAGATTTTCGTTGGCCTCCGGGGTGAGTGGCCGGTGAACCGCACGCGGCAGGGGCAGAATCTCGGGCTCAAGCTGATACCCGTCCGCCAGACGGTTCATTCGATTGAACCGCTCCACAACCGCCAGCACCTGGCCCAGCCGTTGATTGTCCAATCCGAGCCGCTGAACTGCGGCCGTGCCGGATTCACGCATGGCGAGTTATCGCTCCGCCGGCTTGACCAGCCATTCTCCATCCAAATGCAATTCCAGCACCGTGTCATGATAGGGCTGCAACGGCACATGATCGGCGACGCTGATGTACGAAATCGAGGTCTTGGCGAGATGCTGGTAGAGGTTTTGGCCCCGCTGCGGATCCAGCGCGCCGATCGCCTGGTCGAGGAGAGCAAACGGCGGATTGGCCAGAAAAAGTCGAGCAAACGCCAAGAGCTGTTGTTCGCCGACCGAAAGCGTGTTCGACCAATCCTGCTCAATATCCAGCCCGCCAACCCGCTCCAGGATCGGCTCGAATTTCACGGCTCGTAAGGCCGCGATTAGCTGTTTCTCGCTAATCTCATCCACATCCAGGCCGTAGAGCAACTGTTCGCGTAAAGAACCAGGCGGCGTGTACGGCCGTTGCGGCAAGACCATCATCAGCTCCCGGTGGGGCCGATAGATGCGTCCTTCCCCTTCGCGCCAAATCCCGGCTGTGGCCCGGAACAGGGCACTCTTGCCCGCTCCATTGGGCCCTTCGACCAGGAGCCGCTTACCGTGCAGAACCTCCACCGACAAATCGTGGATCAGCAAACGGCCTTCCTTCGGCGTTCGCAGGGTCAGCCCCTCATAGGCCACCTGGCGGTCATCTTCTATGATGCGAATGGCCGGCTGAGCCGGGGCCACCGCTTCCGTAATTGCATCCCACAGGGCGCCCAACCGAAGGACCACGGCCGCGAATTCGGTCACGTTGGCGAACTGGACGACAATCAGTTCGGTCGCCTTGTCCAGAATCTGGGCAAACGCCATGCCCGCCTGCGTCACCACTCCGAATTCGATCTCACCGCGCAGATACCGTGGAGCCACGATGAGCACCGGAATGACCGACACGAGGTACTTGAATCCCGACGTGAAGAAGCCAACGTTCCGAAGCACATCGATGATGATACCGTAATTCTTTAGGACATCGCGCAGCCGCTGACCGATTCGGAGGCTCTCCCGTTTTTCGCCATGCAACAAGGCAATCGTATCGGCATATTCTCGGGTGCGAATGAGCTCGTAGCGAAGGTCGGCTTCCTTTTTGAGCTGAAGATTATTCAATCCCACGAGCCGTTTGCCCAGAAGCATCGTCATCGCCGAGCCAAACAGGGAGTAAAGCACGGCCACCACGAACAACCACGGACTAATCGACCACAAGACCCCTGCGAAGGCGAGGATCGTGATGGTGGAGTTGATGACCGTGACCGAGAAGGAGATGGCCATGTTCGTAAAGGTCATCACATCCTGTGAGATTCGCTGATCCGGATTGTCGATTTCGTTACGGCGATGAATCCAGCAATACGCCTGATGGGAAAGATACCGGTCGACGAGATGATGCGTGAGCCATTGCCGCCACACAAGGGAGACGCGCCGCTGAACAAACTGATAGACAACATCAACCACGGAGATGATGGCGAACATCCCGATGTAAAACAGAGCGAAGAGGTAGTACCGGTTCGGCTGGCGTTCGGCCAAGGCGGAGAAAAAATCCCGGCTGACGTAACTGTTGGCGACATTCAGGCCGTTCAAGGCAAAGATAAAGCCGAGCAGCAGCCCCATCCCCCCCCACGCCTGCCAGCGCTTCTCGGACGTGAAGAAAGGCTTGGTGATGCTCAGAAAGCGCGACCAGGCGCGACCGTGAGGAGAAGACATGGGCTCACAGTTTTTGTTGGTGCCCGAAGCGAATGAGAAAGGAGGCCGGTAAGCCATCCCCGGCGCCGGGCATCGGTGGCGACGCTGGGCTCACCTAGCTGGTTTAGGCTGGCCAGGCCGGCGAGGCAATCCCTGGTTCGATCTCGTGCCGTGCTTGGCTGCACACGAGCCTGGAGCGCCAGCGACGGTCCTTCACCGGGAATTCAGGCTTGGAGGCAGGAACAGATGCCATGATTTGATTTAGAAACACAAAAAACCGTGTCGGGAACTTTGATTGTAGAGCTCCGGAGACGTTTTTTTTGTTTCTTAATTCAGCGCCCCAATCACGAGACAGCAATTGTGCCCGCCGAAGCCGAAACTATTGGAAATCGCTCGGCGAATTCGCATTTCGCGGGGTCGATTGGGAACATAATCCAGGTCGCATGCCGGATCCGGCGTATCGTAATTGATCGTCGGGTGCAGTACACCCTGCTTGATGGAAAGCGCACAGACCATCGTCTCGATGCCACCGCTGGCCCCCAGCGTATGGCCAATCATGCTCTTGGTGCTGTTGATGGCCAGGCGCCGAGCATGGGTGCCAAAGACTTGCTTGATCGCTTTGGTTTCCGCCTCATCGCCCAGGGGTGTGCTGGTGCCGTGCGAATTGACGTACTGGATGTCTTCGGGATTCAGATGGGCATCCTTGAGTGCTAGGGCCATCGCCTGGGCAGCTCCGCTTCCGTCTGGATGGGGTGCGGTAATGTGGTAAGCGTCGGCCGTGCTGCCGCAGCCCAGCACCTCAGCATAGATGGGTGCGGACCGGCGGCGAGCGTGCTCTAGCTCTTCCAGGATCAGCACACCCGCCCCTTCACTCAGAACGAAACCGTCCCGGTCCCGATCGAAGGGCCGGCTGGCCGCCTGTGGGTTGTCGTTGCGCAAGGATAGGGCGCGCGCGGAAATGAAGCCGCCCAGCCCCATGTTGGTGATGACCGATTCGGAGCCGCCCGTGATCATCGTGTCGGCGTAACCCCACTGAATGGCCCGCAAGGCATCGCCGATGGCATGGGCCGCGGAGGCACAGGCCGTGGACACGGCCGTGTTGGGCCCCTGCAATCCAAAATGGATGGACACGTTGCCCGGTGCGGCGTTGGGGATCATTTTCGGGATAACGAACGGGCTGATCTTGCCCGGGCCGCCCTGCACAAATCGACTATGCTGCTCTTCAAACTCGTTGAGGCCGCCGATGCCGCTGCCCAGGATGACGCCGGAGCGGAACGGATCTTCGCGGGAATAATCGAGGCCGCTGTCCTGCACGGCCGCCACCGCAGCCACCAAGGCGAACTGGGCGAACCGATCGAGCCGCCGCGCCACCTTGGCATCGAGGACCGCTTCGGGATTGAAATTCTTGACTTCGCCGGCGAATTTGACCTTGAACGCAGACGTGTCGATCTGCTCGATCGCGCTAATGCCGCTCCGGCCGGCGCAGAGTGCGCGCCAGAACTCCTTGACATCGGAAGCGAGCGGGTTCACCGTGCCCAGGCCGGTGATGACGACGCGCCGGGTCATTTCTTCTGCAACTCCCGCTCGATGTAATCGATCGCTTCCCCGACGGTTTTGATCTTTTCCGCCTGGTCATCGGGGATGGTAATCTCGAATTCCTCTTCGAGCTCCATGACCAGTTCGACAATGTCGAGCGAATCCGCTCCCATATCTTCGGTAAACGAGGTGGAACGAGTAACCTGCTCTTTGTTGACGCCCAGGTTCTCGCAGACAATCTCAATGACACGTTCTTCAACGGAAGGCACGTTAGATTCCTCCCTTGCGGATGCAGCAGCCGTCCCCTCCGCTTCGGTTGTCCCTGTGGCACAGGGTCCGGATTTCAGGAGAGGACCAGGGTCGCGATGAGCAATGGCCCAATCGCGCCGGCCTCAGGTTATGTACCACAGCATACGAGCGCTGGGCAAGGCATATTGCCGCCTGCGCAAGCCCAGCGAGTCGGGAGCTGTCTTGCGCGCTGGTAAATAGGGAAAGATACAAGGGCGACCCAGAAAAGGAAAGAGGAAAGGGTTAGGCGCATAGTTTGTCCACAATCTCACCGTGGACATCGGTGAGCCGGAAGTCCCGGCCCTGCAGACGAAACGTCAACCGCCTGTGATCCAGGCCGAGCAACTGCAACAGGGTCGCGTGCAGATCGTGGACATGGACGCGATCTTCAGTGGGGGCGAAGCCCAGTTCATCGGTGCTGCCCAGGTTGATGCCCGGCTTGATGCCGCCGCCAGCCAGCCACATCGTGAAGGCGTCGATATGATGGTTGCGGCCAACGCTTTCGCGGATCTCCCCCATCGGGGTTCGGCCAAACTCACCGCCCCAGAGGACGAGCGTGTGCTCCAGGAGGCCGCGCTGCTTCAAGTCCTTCACCAACGCCGCCGACGGCTGATCGACCTCTTTGCAGCGCAGATCGAGCCCCTTGGTGAGAGTGTTGCCGGCTTCGCCGTGATGATCCCAATCGGTGTGGTAAAGCTGGACAAAGCGCACCCCCCGTTCCACCAGGCGCCGCGCCAGCAGGCAATTGTTCGCGAAGGAAACCCGACCGGGCTCGGCGCCGTACATCGCCAGCGTCTGGGGGCTTTCCCCGGCGACATCGATCAACTCCGGTGCGCTCGTCTGCATCCGGTAGGCCATTTCATAAGAAGCGATACGGGTGGCGATTTCCGCATCGCCGGTGTCGGCCAACCGGGCCGCGTTCAGATCGCGAATGGCGTCGAGGGCCTGCCGTTGGCGTGCTGAGCTGATTCCGGGCGGGCTGGAGAGATTGAGAATCGGCTCGCCACTCGTACGGAACGGCACGCCCTGATACGTCGTCGGCAAAAAGCCGCTGCTCCAGTTAGCCGCTCCGCCGCGGGGGCCACGCGGTCCCGACTGAAGGACAATAAATCCCGGTAAGTTCTGTGATTCGCTGCCAATCCCGTAGGTCACCCAGGCCCCCATGCTGGGCCGGCCAAACTGCGCCGAACCCGTATTCATGAACACCTTGGCCGGAGCATGGTTGAACACATCGGTGGCCACCGAACGCACTACCGCCAACTCGTCCACGATGCCGGCGATGTGCGGCAGACATTCGGAGACATACGTGCCGGCCTGGCCATGACGGGCAAACTCCCGCTTGGTCCCGAGCAATTGGGGAATTTGCTTCGTGAAGCTGTCCATGAAAGCGAAGCGCTTGTTTTTCAGGTAGGAATCCGGAATCGGTTTGCCGTGCAGCTCCTGCAATTTGGGTTTGTAATCGAAGAGATCAAGCTGGCTGGGACCTCCAGCCATGAATAGATAGATCACGCTCTTGGCCTTGGCGGCGAAGTGCGGCTTCTTGGGAGCGAGCGGATTGGTGAAGGCCGTGCTCTCGGCCGCCCCAGCGCTGCGGTCGTTCAACAACGACGCCAGGGCCAACGAGCCAAGCCCGAGGGCACAATCCTGGAAGAAATGGCGGCGGGTCTGCAACAACAAATCGTGAGTTTGCTTCATGGTGCTTCTATCCGCTCAGAGGCCGGATTACTCGCGTGTGATGAATTCATCCAGGTTCAACAGGACCCTGGCCAGCATGGTCCACGCCGCAACGGTGTCACGCTCCCCATCTGCTTGTTGGCGGAGAAGCTCCTGCAGGCGGTTCTCTTCCACCCGATTAGGCAATCGCCCCAAACAGAGCCGGAAGCCATACCGGATGCGTCCCCCGTCTTCGGGCCCGGCCTCCCGGAGAATCCGCTCCGCCAACGCCTGGGCGAACTCGTAGAACCCCTGGTCGTTGAGCAAGGTCAGCGCCTGCAACGGCGTGTTGGAGCGGTTGCGGCGCGTGCAGGTGCTGACCGCATCAGGGGCATCGAAGACGGTCAGAGCCGGGTGCGGGGCCGAACGCCAAAAATAGGTGTAGAGGCCCCGGCGATAGCGTTCCGGCCCGGTGCTGGCTTTCCAATCTTTGTCGATCTGGGTGAAGCGATATACCCCCGAGGGCTGCGGCGGAAAGACACTCGGCCCGCCGATCTTGGGCGTGAGCAGCCCGCTGGCCGACAGGGCCACATCGCGGACACATTCCGCTTCCAGCCGGATGCGCGCTTGCCGGGCCAGAAGCTGATTGCGGGGATCGATCGCCGCCAACTCCGGCCGGCTCCGTGACGCCTGGCGGTAAGTGGCGCTCGTAACCAGAAGACGGTGCATCGCCTTGACGGACCATTTTTGGGCAACGAATTCCGTCGCCAACCAATCCAGCAGTTCGGGGTGGCTCGGCCGTGCTCCCTGCGTGCCAAAGTCGTTCTCCGTTTCGACCAATCCCAGGCCAAAGAAGTGCTGCCAGTAGCGATTCACCGTTACCCGCGCCGTTAGCGGATTCTTCGGATCAATCAGCCAGCGGGCCAAGTCGAGCCGGTTGGGCATTGCCGCTTTCCCATCCGAGACGCCAGCCGTTTGCAGTGCTTGCAGAACCGCCGGTACGCCCGGCGAAACCACCGCCCCCGGCCGGAGGAAATCGCCGCCTCGGTGAACGTGCGTTGTCCGGGGCGATTGGCGCTCTGCGAGGACCATCGTGGTCGCAATTCGTGGCTCGGTCTTTTTCAACTGGGCAATGTGTTTCTCCAGGCCCACGCGGTATTGGGCAAGTTGCCCAAGAGCAAGCACAAGGTAAGGCCGGCTGTCGCCAATCCCGCCCACGGCGTGACGGAGGAGTTCGAGCTGGCGATAGGCCGCGGTGAGCGTTTCCTTTTGTTTTGGGGTGCGGCCGTTTTCGGGCACCTGGAGAATTGCCTGCAGCGCAGGGGAAAGCTTGAGCCGGGCTTCCGGTGTGAGCCGCTTTTCCCATTGCTCTTCCCTGGCCGGCGAATACGCATCGAAGCCCTGGCGCTCCTTTTCCAGGGCAGCAATGGCGCTTTGGATGCGCAGCCGCTGTTGTGCTTGTGCGGGAGTGGCCAGCTCCAGGGTCGGCTCGTCCTGATTGTTGAAGAATGCGAAGAGCTGATAATACTCACGCTGGCTGATCGGATCGAACTTATGGTCGTGACATTGGGCACAACCAACCGTCAGGCCCAGGAAGACGGTTCCCGTTGTGTTCGTTCGGTCCACGATGGACTCAATGCGAAATTGCTCGACATCGATCCCGCCTTCCTGGTTGATGCCGGTGTTGCGATGAAATCCGGTGGCCACGCGATCTTCCTGTGTCGCCCCCGGCAAGAGGTCGCCGGCTAGCTGTTCGATCGTGAACTGATCGAACGGCATATCGCGGTTGAAGGCGTCGATCACCCAATCGCGGTATTTCCAGATCGACCGCGGCCCATCGATGCTGTAGCCATTGGAATCCGCATAGCGGGCCAGGTCGAGCCAGTGCCGGCCCCAGCGCTCGCCATAGTGAGGCGATTGGAGCAGGCGATCGACCAGGCGGTTGTAGGCGTCGGGCCGGCGGTCTGCCACAAAGGCATCGATTTCTTCGATCGACGGAGGCAAGCCAAGAAGATCGAGGCTGAGCCGGCGAATGAGGGTGACCCGATCCGCTTCCGACGACGGCGCGATTCGTTCCTTTTCGAGACGGGCCAGGATAAAGGTGTCAATCGGATTGCGTAGCCAATCGGCATGTTGCACGGCGGGCAGGGCGGGACGTACGGGCGACTGAAAGGCCCAGTGCTTGGCTTCGCGGCCCAGCGATTTGTGCGGCTGCTCTGCGGCCGGTGCCGGGGCCCCTTGATCGATCCACGCTTTGAGCGCGGTGATCTGGTCCGCGCTGAGTCGCGGCTCCCGCGGCGGCATGCGCTGGATATCGCCGGTGCCGGTGACTGCCTGGATCAGCCTGCTTTCGCCGCTTTTGCCGGGGACGATGGCCGGTCCCGAGTCGCCCCCTTGCAGAAGAGTAGCCGCGGTATCGACGCGCAGTCCTGAGCGCTGTTTTTGCGGGCCATGACATTCGTAGCAATTCTTCGCCAAGATCGGCTTGATGTCCCGCACGTAATCCACCGGCTCCGCCGCCAAGAGCGGTCCGCCGAGGAGAAGGACAGGAACCGAGAAAGCCAGGAGTGGTTTCATACATCCACGCGGATTTTGGCCGGTTTTGGAGTGCGGCAGGGTCCCCGGCTCTTACCATAGCCGAAAACGATTCCCCGGCCAAGCACACGCCGCATTCGGAGAAGAAAAATTCACTCGCGGCAGAGTTCCCGTCGCAGCGCAAGGGGCGCGCAGAAAACCTATAGTTGCGCGGGGGTGCAAGTTTCACCTCATTATCCGATTGACGCAATTATGAAAGGACGAGCATGCGAAAGCTCATGATTAGCTTGGCGGCTGGAGTGCTCGCGCTGGCGTTGGCCGGCTGCGGCTCCGAAGTGCCGGTGGAAGAGGTGAAAGAGAAACCGCTTGGTTCGCGGATCGGCGATTCCATCGATTTATCGCTCGCCGAGCTGTTGACCAAGCCCAGAAAGCAATTGGCCGACTTGGCCGACGAAATGGTCAAGACGATTCAGATCCAGGAGAAGGGCCGTCGGGAAGCCCGTGTACCGTTTACGCTGCTTCCGACCCTGCGCCTGCCGTTGGCCGTGCCGGTGCTCCGCGAAGCCCACTACTCCGACAAGGCCGGCTTCAGCCTCCCCCCCTATGTGGCCGAAGAGAGCATGGACAGTGCCTTGGCACTCCACTTCGCCCGCTACGGCGACCATGGGGCGGCCGAGAAGTTGGTGGAAGCCAACGATGCCGAGACGAGCAAACGAATTCAGGAAGCTCGGTTCCAGCGGGAATACCCGGTTGAATGGACGCGGCTGGTTGCCCTGCATTTGCACCTGGCCCAGATGCGCCTGGCCACCGGCGACGTGGAAGGCGCAACCGAGTTGGTCGTCTTGCACAAGCAACTGCGGGATGTTCTCGATCCGCAAGCCGCCCAGGGAACGCTGGGGGCGGTCCTCCTCTCCCAGGGACGGCAGACGCTCACCCGGGCCGCGGCGGCCTGGCGCGAGGAAAAGATGGACGAGCTGGCAGCCCAGGCCGATGCCGCCCTCGCCGCCTGGGGCGACGTCCCGACCTTGACAATTCCCTTCCAACTCGGCATCCCGCGTGCCCAGATTACCCGCCTGCTGAAAAGTGTCGGCACGGGCCATGTCCTGCCGGCCCTCTGCACCGCCCGTGCATTCGACCTGTTGGCCCTGCCGTTTCCGGACGAAGGAGCGGAAGCCGTGCTCGCAGCCTTTGATGACGCCGACCGCCTGGAAAACGTGTTGGTCACGTACCGGGCCGGTTACAGCGAGCTCTTCCCGGCACCCGTTCATCTGGCCTTTCTGCTCGAGGAACACCACTTCGGCAACAAGGAACCCGCGAAAGAGACCGGCATGCATAGCCGGGTCTACCAGCTCGGAGACCTGGAATGTGCCGTGACGGTGGTGGCGCATGGCCCCGGCTGCGGTGCGATCATCCGCTTTGGTGCTGCTCCCCAGGCCAAGACTTCAGCCAAGCTGGACCGCGATTTCGGTGGTGCGAACCTCGACCGGACCTACGAGCAAAACCGCATCCTGCTGGCTCCCGAACAGCTCGGCAAAACGGGCTTTCCAATCGGGGCCAAGGCATTGTCCCAGCTAAGGAATCCGCTTTCCGGCCTGCAACTCGCCCAGGCCGAGCTTCGCCGTGAAGGTGGGCACAACGTCGCCTCCACGCTGCTGCTACGCTCTGCACCGGAGGCCGGCTCCCAGCGATCCTTGCACCAGTTCGTGCTCCCCTTCTGGACGGTGTTCGGCCTAGGCCAGATTCAGGGAATATCCGACGGCACCGGTGGCCATCTGGCGTTCACCTGGGAAGACGCGCGCACCCGCTACACCTTGCGCTTGCCCTACGAAACCCAGCCGGTGGAGCTGGAAATCAGCGACCGGCAGGGGCCGGAAAAGCTGGCCGAGCGCGAGAAGGCGGCCGTGGAACAGGATCGGTTAGAGCGTGAGGAACGCCTCAAGGCCGGCAAGCCGCTGGTCCGCATTGTGCGTTATCTCCAGCAGACTGATCTGGAACAAATTGTCCTCGGGATGAAGCGCTCCGAAATTCAAAAATTCTTGCCTCCTGGCCAGGCCGTCGTGAAACAGACCATCCCGGGCGGGATGGCCATCACATTCCGCGGCGAGCCGCTCCGTACGGATGCCTCCGTCGTCCGGCAGGTCTTCATCCGGTTTGACAACGACCACGTCGTCGAGCTGCGTGCTCGTTACGTGGACGGTCCGGCCGCGGGGAAAGATGCTCGTTGGATGAAGGACCTGGTAACGCTGATCCGTAAACGGGCGGGTGCACCGGCTGAAGCGGCACCGCCTTGGGCCAAGCTGTGGTCCGACCTTCCGGCCCAGCGACCGGCCCCTCTGCTGTACCGCTGGCAAGATGACATCACCGCTCTCTTTTATCAGCGCGACGCCGCCGGTGTCGAAATTGCCGTGCGCGATTGCACGGCTGACCCGGCCGTCGGGCTTCCGTTGCCGCCACTCGAGTATTTGCCGCGTGGTCCGGTCAATGTGCAACTGGGCGATCAGCGCCAACAATTACTCCAGCGCTGGAACGTGACCCAGCCGGTCATCGCGGGGGATGGCGCCTTGGTGCTTCGGCCGCCCCAGGGAACAGCATTTGATGCGTACCTCGTCTGGTTCAGCAATGATGAGGTGGTGCGGATCGTCGCCCGGCATGTTCCGAGCGGTCCCAACCGGGGAAGTCCGGCCCAGGCGATCGAGCAAGCCTGGAGTCGAGAGCTGCCCACGCTTGGCTGGCCGCGACGGCAGGATCTAGCTCCGAACGATGTCTTGCAGAGCTTCGGATGGCACGACGACCGGACCCGGATTCGCATCTTCTGGCAAGAAACCGAAACCGGTCCGCCGCGGGTCTTCACCGAATGGAAGGAGCTGACTCCCTGAGCTTCAATTTTGAATGGTTTCCCCACATGCGTTTCGCGTTCGGGAAAGTCTGCCGGACGCGAAACGCATCTTGCCGCGCAATTCTACCAGCCGCCGCGAAACCGGGCATTCCACGTCGGACGCTCTTGAGATAGGATAGGGAAGTCGGATTTCTCTCCGGGCAATGGTGCCCTCCTCTTGAGTGTTTCGAGGCAATTCATGCAAGACGCTTCCTTAGCCTTCCTTAAGAATCTCCTCCTCACGCCCAGTCCGTCCGGTTTCGAACGTCCCGTACAAGATGTGGTCCGCTCCTGGGCCCGCTCCTATTGCGACGAAGTGCGGACCGACCGACACGGCAACGTGATCGCTGCCCTCCATCCAAGCGGCCAACCGCGGATCATGCTGGCCGGGCACTGCGATCAAATCGGCCTCATGGTGCAGCACATCGATGAGAATGGCTTTCTTTATGTCCAGCCAATCGGCGGCTGGGATATGCAAATCCTGCTTGGGCAGCAACTGACGGTCTGGACCCGCGAAGGTCCGGTGGCTGCGGTGCTGTCTCGGCGCGCTCCCCATTTGCTGACCAACGAAGATCGCAACAAGGTGCCACAGTTCACTGATATCTGGCTCGATATCGGCGTCAAAGATCGCAAGGAGGCCGAGGGCCTCGTCACCTCAGGCGATCCCGTGACGCTCCAGCTCGGCTACCGTGAGCTACGCAACAACCTCGTGAGCGCACCGGGGCTCGACGACAAGGTCGGCGTCTGGACGGTGATGGAGACACTCCGCCTGTTGCAAGGCCGGCCCTTGCAAGCGGCGGTCTTTTGTGTCTCGACCGTGCAGGAAGAGGTCGGCCTGCGCGGTGCGACCACCAGTGCGCACAGCATTCATCCCACCGTCGGCATCGCGGTCGATGTCACCCATTCCACCGATACCCCCGGCAACGACAAGAAGCAGCTCGGCGACACCCGCCTTGCAGCCGGACCCGTGGTCTTCCGGGGGCCGAACATCAACCCGCGTGTCTTCGAAGCCCTGGATAAAACGGCCAAGGATCGCGAGATTGCGGTGCAGGTGCGTGGCGCCCCCCGGCCCACGGGCACCGATGCCAATGTCATCCAGCTTAGCCGCGAAGGCGTAGCGACCGGGTTGATTGGGATCCCCAACCGGTACATGCACAGTCCGGTCGAAGTCGTTTGCCTTGACGATCTCGAGCAGGCTGCACGCCTATTGGCCGAGTTCTGTCTGGGCGTCACTGCCCAGGCGGACTGGACTCCCTGATTCATGACCCGGTTGGCACCGGCTCCCAGAATCGCCCGGGCTCCACGCGCTTCTACCAGCCGCTAAACAGCGGTCTGTCCCTGTTCTGAAGATCGGGTGGCTACCCTAGCAGCACGTCCTCACGGCGTAACCGTGATGGATGCGCTCCCAGTGATCCCGCTGACTGTGTCTGTGGCCGTGAGCGTCTGCGTCCCGACCGTGATCAGCGTCACGCCTCCTGAGAAAACGTGCATCCCGGCGTCCGAGGGCTGGAACGGATAGTCCGGCGGCAACTGGACTCCCGGATCGGCGTCGCTCGCCGTCCAGGTAATCGTGCCTGCATAATTCATGTCCACATTGTTGTAAGGATCAAGGGCTGTCACAAGGACGTCGAACGCCACGTCGGAAACGGCGCTGGTCAAAGCCGTGACAAGCAGGGTCTTGGCAGGTGCCGCAGTCACGGTAATGGTGGCCGTACTGCTAATCGAGGGATTGGCCGTGTCCTGCGCGGTCACCGTTTGCGACCCGGCCGTGAAGAGAGTCCCGCCGGCAGCGAATGTGTGCGTCCCCTGGTCCGCGGCGGTGAAGGTGTACGTCGCTGGCACGGTGCCCGGGAATGGGTCGGAGCTGCTGAATGCCACCGTACCGGTGTAGCCGGGGACGATATTACCGTTGCTATCCACGGCCGTGATCGTGATATCGAACGGGGCGCCGGCGACTACATTTGTCGCTGTGGTGACGAGTAATTGGCTGGCCGTAGCCACACTGGGCGGCGTATACGTGACCACGAGCGCCGGCCGGGAAGCGCTGTCAGAAGCTTCCCGCGTGAAAAACTCCCGGGCCGTGGACGCGGTGGACTCGTCCCCCAACAACAGCCAACCGAAATTACTGGCTGGATTGTCGAGCCAGCTCTGCACATCGCTCACCATTCCGGGTGTCGAATTCCACACATAGGCCATCGAAGTGATGCCGACGACGGTGCTGCCGCTGGCCGTCTGTGCGAAATCCCCGCCGGCTTGGGCCCAGGGCACCGTGTTGTAAAACCGGTGCGACCAGGTAGCCGCGGTACCATTGGCGGGAGTGCCAAACCCGGCGCCGCTTCCGGACCCGTCCGATCCCTGGCCGGCGGTACCTTCGCCCCAATCGGCGAGCAATCGCACTAGCAAGACTCCCCTCGTGTTGAATTCGAACGCGGCGGCACGGTCGAGCACGAGCTGGAGTTGGACGTTGGTAATGGTCGATCCTGCCGGAACGTTGCCGGCGATATCGAAGCCGAGGAGGGCCCGCGTGGCGGTCCCTTGACCGGTGTTTCCGACGAACATGACCTGGCCGGCTCCGTTACTATTGCCGGGATTCCCTTGGTAGATCGTGGTGTCCCGACTGGTAACGAGGGTGACCGAATCCGCACTGCTTACGGACGGCACGATGAGCAAGGCGGCAAGAAAAAACAAGTTCTTCGGCAATTTCATGGGGTTCCTCTCTCTGAACCATCAGCGGTTATGCTACAGCATGGGCCACGGTCATCTAGGTTAGCGATGGCAAACGTAAATGGGAATCAGAATCTTGCCCAGACGCACCAAGGCGTGCAGATTCTCCCCCATCAGCCTACCCTGGTATACTGCCGCCTGAGCGAAAAACAAATGGCCGTGGGCTCTCTCGTCTTGCATCGTTTGGTCATCTTCGGATAATAGAACCAGCGGTCCTGGAGGGATCCGCGCTCTTTCTGCCGGTTGGCCGGCAATGCCACGGAGGGCTCCATGGCCGACAAATCCACTACGCTCATCCTCGCTGCATTGACGAAAGCCATGTCTGAGCCGGCCGGCGTGCCGCTTCATGGTAATCGCGGTAGTAGCGGGCTATTCGCTGCCAGCGCCCTGGCCAAACAGGCCGCGCAACGCTGCCTCGATGAAGGCTATTTGCGCGTCCTCCACCGCCAAAGCAGGGGTAGGAGCGTTCAAGATGTCTGCACGATCAGCGACAAGGGATTGACCTATCTGCTGAGCCAGGAAAGCCCCAGGGCGGTGCTCGAAGACCTCGTTCGCATCTTGGCAACCCATCAGGAACGAGTGGCGGAACTGGTGGCGGCAACGCAGCGGTGGCAAGCGGGGCTTGAATCGCTCCGCATGGCCGTGGCAAAAGTGCTTGAGAAGATCCCGCAGCCGGCCCTCCCGGTGCCGCTGGCAGCGGCTGGATCCTCCCGCAACGGGTCCGCAGCTCCAAGCGTGGATCTCCTGGCCTGCCTCAGCCACTGGCAGGCTTCTGGGTCGTCTTCGGACTGTCCCTTGCCGGAGCTGTTTCGGTCGGCGCAGTCGGCCGATCCGTCGCTGACCATCGGCCGATTTCACGATGCGCTCCGCCACTTGCACGCCGATCAGAAGATCTACCTGCATCCCTGGTCCGGCCCGCTTTACGAAATCCCTGATCCGTCTTACGCCGTGCTCATCGGGCACGAAGTCGCCTATTACGCCAGCATCCGCTGAGGAGGAACTCATGTCCGTCGCCGTCGCTGATCGAAGCTTGCAGGAACGTGCCCTCGAAGTCCTTCGCCGCGCGGGCAATCCGTTTCGGAACTACTTCGCGCGCAACCCCGACGATGAGGTCTGTGCCCGTTATCACGTTCCGGAGCTGTTTGCCACCGAGCGCGACCAGCTGCTGGGCGTCGTCGATCTGTATCGCTATGATCCCACGATGCACTCCGAAGTCGTCCCGGTCCTGGGCAACAAGGGGGCTGGCAAAACGCACCTTTTGCACTCCATCAAGCACGGCAACGAAGGGGCCTGGCAGCTCTTGGTCACGCCGGGCACCTACCAGAAAGACACGGATTTCCTGGAATACCTGCTTTTTCAGGTCATGGATACGTTGCTAGGAGGCGGCAAGCAGAAGGGAAGCCGGCCTCTCGAATTCGTCGGCGAGGAGCTGGTGCGGCGGCTCTTGCACCGAGCCGTCTCCAGCCTCACGGCCGAGCAGCGGCTCGATTTATTCCCGGCGCCCGGGCTGGGCCGTTGGACGCGACGTTTGGGATTGGGCAGCTCCCAAGCTCAAGAACGCACGCAATGGCTCTTGGACAACCTTGCCAAAACCGAGGTGGCCGCCCCGGCCGGCGCGACTCGGCGAGCCTGCACCGAGGTGAGCCTGGATTGTGGCCGGGCTTGTGACTTCGTTTGTCACCATGTCGAACACACCGAATCCCACGATACGGCTGGCCTGCTGCGGCGACACATATATCGGGGATTCGCCCGTGCCGCGCTCCTGGGAGACGAGGCGGAATTGGCCAGCTTCCTCACCTTCGGTTTCGCCGAACTGGACACCCAGGTCAGACCCAGCCGCCAGGACCTGGTGCTGGCCCTGTTCAAGGTCCTGATGGAGATCTTTCTGCATCTCCGCATTCCCGTGGTCGTGGCCTTCGACCAATTGGAAGATCTGCTGTTAGCGCGGCGGACCGACGATGGTCACCGGATTGCCGAAGCATTCTTCGCAGGCATTGTGCAGACCATGCACCAGATCGATGGCGTCTGTTTCCTCATCTTCGCAGAACGCGGGCTGTGGAATCGGTTCGTGCCGTCGCTGGACGGCTACATACAGGATCGGCTCAACAACCCGGTGCACGTGCCCCGCCACGGTACCATCAAGACGTTGCGCCTGGAAGCTCCGTTGCCGGAGCTGGTGCGCCGCATCGTCGAAGCCCGCCTCCGTCCGGCCTTGGAGGAGTTGCCGGACTTCGCTGACCTATCGCCGATTTACCCCTTCACCGATGATCAGATCGTACGGATCGCGCGCACGGAACCGACACTCCGCGACATGCTCCAGCAATACCGGCACCTGTTCGATCACCTGATCTACGGCGGAGCACCCGTCACGGCCGTCGAACGCGACAATCCGAAAGTGCGAACCACCGTGCTCGCTGAGTCTGAGCTACCGCCCGCCGTCAAGTCCGCCATCGTGGTGCAAACCCCGGCCACGGTCCCACCGCCGAGGCCAGGACAGCTTGGCGAGCTCTGGGATCAGGAGATGCAGGCGGCCCGCCAAAAACTTGAACCGGAAGGAGCCCTGCCCGGCGCGACCCGCGAATTGCAGGCGGGTTTGGGGTCGTTTCTGCAAGCTTGCCACGAACATGGCGTCAAGGTCGGACCCTGGCGCCTCCAGCACGTGGTCGGCGAATGGACTTTTGGCGATCATCCAACCTACGGGGCGATCAGTATTGGCCACTGGGTGTGCAAGGATGGCCAACCGTGGAAGGTCGGGGTCGGATTGTTCCTGGGCCGTGGCTCGGCGAAGCCGAAGGATCTGGGCACCAAGCTGGCCGCCCTGGACGCGGAGCCGCCGGTCATCGATTACCTCATCTTGTTGCGGCCGGAAGATGACCTGGGACTATCCGGCAAGAGCAAATCGCTGTGGCAGGAGAGCGAACGCCGGGGCCGCCACGCCCGGCTGGAAGCCATGAGCCTGGATGCTTTGGCCGTGCTCTACGGTTTCCCGCGCTGGCTCGCTGCCGTCACCGAAGCCCAGACCCAGGGCCAACCGCTACCGAACCTGGCCGATCTACTTCAGGAACGCTGCGAGAAGCTGCTCGAACAGGTGTGCCTGCCCATCCAGGGTGGCTAACAACGAGAAAGGCAACGGAAAAGCGCGCGACATGCCTTTTTCCTTTTGCCTTTTTCCTATTGCCTTGTTACCAAGAAGGGGTTCATGCTGGCATCGCGTGCTTCCTCGTGACAAGCCCACAGCAGGAGACCCTTCATGCATAGGCGACAATGGCTGAAACACGTCACGGCAGGCGCCGGGGTGGCCGGCCTCCCCGCCCTGACGGCCGCGGCGGAACCGATCGAGGTGCGAAAGCTGCCGCCCCTCAAAATCACCGATGTGAAAACGATCCTGACCGCGCCGGCCGGCATCCGCCTCGTGGTCGTGAAGGTGCTGACCAATGAACCGGGCCTGTACGGGCTCGGCTGTGCGACCTTCACCCAGCGTGCCCGCGTGGTCGAAACCGCCATCGATCGCTACCTGAAACCCTTCGTCCTCGGCAAGGATCCCCTTCAGATCGAAGACATCTACCAGTCCTCCTTCGTCAGCTCGTACTGGCGCAACGGACCGGTGCTGGGCAATGCGCTGAGCGGAATCGACATGGCCCTGTGGGACATCCTCGGCAAGCGCGCGGGGATGCCAGTGTACCAATTGCTTGGCGGCAAATGCCGAACTGCGGTCGATACCTACTGCCACGCCAGCGGCCGAAATCTCCAGGAAGTCGAGCGCTCCGTCCGCCGCTTCATGGAGCAGGGCTATCGCCACATCCGTGCCCAGGTGGCGGTGCCGGGCCTGGCAACCTATGGAAGCCGCGGAACAGGAGAGTCCGCCCAACCCACGAACAATCGGCCGCAACTCTGGGAACCGCGCGCCTATGTCCGCACGGTTCCCAAATTATTCGAATTCTTACGTAAGCAACTCGGCGACGAGGTGGAACTGCTGCACGATATGCATGAACGGGTTCCGCCCATCCTGGCCATTCAGTTGGCCAAGGATCTGGAGCCGTACCGCCTGTTCTTTTTGGAAGATCCGCTGAGCCCGGAAGATGTCGGTTATTTCAGCACGATGCGGCAGCAAACGAGTACGCCCATCGCGATGGGGGAGCTGTTCAACAACCCCAACGAGTGGGTCCCGCTGGTGAGCGGCCGGCTCATCGATTTTATTCGCATCCATCTCTCGCAGGTGGGCGGATTAACGATGGCACGGAAGGTGGCGGCCTTGTGTGAATTCTTCGGTGTCCGGACGGCCTGGCATGGGCCAGGCGATGTCTCGCCGGTCGGCCACGCCGCTAACGTGCATCTCGATCTGGCCGTGCCGAATTTTGGCATCCAAGAAGGCCGGCAATTTACCGCCGCAGAACAGGATGTATTCCCGGGCTGTCCGGTATTGAAGGATGGATATTATTACGCCAATGATCGGCCGGGTTGGGGTATCGATCTGGACGAGAAGCTGGCGGCCAAGTTTCCGATTACGGATGAGCCGAGCTTCGACATGCGCTGGGGCAACCTTCGCCGCCGCGATGGCACGAGCACCAAGCCATGACGAAGGAGGAAATCGCCCTGCGGGGGAGCATACCCGCTGGCCAGGACAAACCATACAACGAATGCGGAGGGCAAGCCTCCCGGGCAGAGGAATTCCCCTGCGTGCCATCCCCCTGTGATCCGGAGTTTGCCTTCGTCACTCTTACGGAGGTGCTGCATGGAGTATCGCCAAGACGGCGCACATGAGCTCAATGGAGACAGCAAGGTCCAAACGCTCGACATTCCGAAGGTTGGACGGCAGCCCGACCGTCCCGAAGCTCGCGGAGGCGAGAAAGTAACAGCGCTCGACCGCTGGCTGGTTCGCAAGATCCTGGAAACGGGAGGCAACCCGCCGATTGGGGTGGTGGTCTGGGATGGAGAAGAACTCAGGCCGCCGTCTCCTCATGCGGTGGGCCGAGTCCGGCTACGCGACCGGCGAACCTTGTGGAAGATCCTGGCCAATCCGGACCTCGGCTTCGGCGACGCCTATACTGCCGGGCGGATCGACATCGAAGGGAATCTGGTTGAAATTCTAGAAACGCTCTACCGTGCGACCGCGGCCGCGGCCCCGGCGGGCCTTTTGAAGCGGCAGCTGGTGCGCTGGCTCAGCCGGCCGCGCAGCAACAGTCTGCGCGGCTCGCGCGAAAACATCCATCACCATTACGATATCGGCAACGACTTTTACAAGCTCTGGCTGGATGACCAGCTGATTTACACCTGTGCCTACTTCCCGACGCGGAATGCCAGCCTGGAGCAGGCTCAAATCGCCAAAATGGATCATGTCTGCCGCAAGGTGCAACTGAACCCGGGACAACGCGTTGTCGAAGCGGGTTGCGGCTGGGGAGCACTGGCGTTGCACATGGCCCGGCACTACGGCGTGAAAGTGCGGGCCTTCAACATCTCCCATGAGCAAATCGCTCTCGCACGCCAACGGGCCAAGGCAATGGGCCTGGATGGACAAGTGGAATTTGTCGAGGATGATTATCGGAACATTCGCGGCGAGTACGATGTTTTTGTCTCGGTGGGGATGCTCGAGCACGTCGGCGTGGAGCACTACCACCAATTGGGGACCATCGCCCGCCGTTGCCTCAAGCCGGCGGGCCTCGGGCTGATCCATTCGATCGGCAAGAACCGGCAGAGCCCCATGAATCCGTGGCTGGAAACGCGCATTTTCCCCGGTTCCTATTTGCCGACGCTCCGCGAAATGATGAACGTCTTCGAGCCGAACGGGTTCTCCGTACTCGATGTGGAAAACCTTCGCCTCCATTATGCCAAGACCCTCGAACACTGGCTGGAGCGGTTCGAAAGAGTTGCCGACCGTGTCGAGGCGATGTTCGACCAGGACTTCGTGCGCGCGTGGCGGCTCTACCTGGCCGGCTCGCTGGCCGGATTCACGACCGGCTCGATCCAGCTCTTTCAAGTCGTCTTTGCTCACGCCGCCAACAATGCCATCCCCTGGACGCGAGCCGCGCTGTACACCGCCGAATCGAGACGCTGAAACGGGAGCCAGCCTCATGACGAGCTGTGATGTGCTGATCGTGGGCGGAGGCCCGGCCGGTTCTGCCTGTGCCTGGGCTTTGCGGGGCTCGGGACTTGATGTCTTGATCCTGGACAAAAAGCCGTTCCCGCGCGACAAGACATGCGCCGGCTGGATCACGACGGCCGTGGTCGATTTGCTAGAGATCGACCTGGAAGACTACGGCCGAGGCCGCGTGCTGGAGCCGATCACCGCGTTCTGCATCGCCCTGATGGGCGGACCGGAAGTGACGACGCATTATGGCCAGCCGATCAGCTACGGCATCCGCCGGTGCGAGTTTGATCATTACTTGCTGGAGCGATCTGGTGCCCGTCTGGAACTGGGAAAGCCCTTGAAATCGATGGAGCGAATGGATGGCCACTGGATCATCAACGGGATGATCCGGGCGCGGGTGGTTGTGGGGGCCGGTGGACATTTCTGTCCCGTGGCTCGTTTTCTGGGCGGGAAGTCCGGGCGGGGCGAATTGGCGGTGGCGGCTCAGGAAGTTGAATTCGCCATGACGGAAGAACAACTTGCCGAATGCGCTGTGCCACCGGGAATTCCGTACATTTATTTCTGCGAAGACCTGCGTGGCTATGGCTGGTACTACCGGAAGGGGAACTATCTCAACGTCGGCCTGGGCCGGGAGGACGACGAGCACCTATCGAGCCACGTCGAGGTTTTTTGCGAATCGCTGAGAAAGCGCGGCAAAATCCCCCAGAGCACGCCGAGTAAATTCCACGGGCATGCGTACCTCCTATACATCCACGCGCCGCGGCCGCTGATTGGGGATGGCGTCCTGTTGGTTGGCGACGCCGCGGGACTGGCGTACCCACAGAGCGGCGAGGGGATCCGCCCGGCCATCGAATCGGGGTTGATGGCGGCCGGCGTCATTCGGACGGCGGGCGGAAATTTTGGCCGCGACAGGCTGGAGCCGTACCAGACTCGCTTGACCGCTCGCTTCGGCAAGAAGTTCACGCGTTCAGCCTCGGATTTCCTACCGTTTGGCTTGAAGCGGTTCGTCGCCGCCAAGCTGATGGCCTCGCCCTGGTTTTCGCGCCACGTCATTGTGGATCGCTGGTTTCTACATCGCCATGAACCGGCCTTGTGCAGCAATTGAGCGGACCCCGTGGCTTCACTTGGAGGCCAGCGCGGGTCCCAGCGTCACCCGCACCCGCTGTCCCACTCGCGGCGTCGGCTGCTCGGAATCCAGCTGCACGATGCATTCCAGCGTGCGCACATCGTTGAATTGCAGCGGCTCTTGCAGCATGGAACGCCGGTGAGTGTACCAGTCGGACACGCGGACCACTTTGCCCCGCCAGCCAGGCCCGTTGTTGCTGTCGTCTTGCACGAAGGCCGCCTGGCCCTTGGCCACGCCGGCGGCGAACTCTTGTTCCACCTCGGCGCGTACAATCCGCGGACCGGCCGGGCAGAACTGCACGGCGGGCTGGCGTGGCTGCGTACTCAACACATCGCCCACGCCGATCAGCAAGCGCAGCACCTTCCCGTCCACCGGCGCCTTGACGGTGCATTCGTCGAGAGCATACTGGGCTTCTGCCAGGCGTGCCTTTTTGGCCTCCACCTCGGCCTCCGCACGGCCAATCTGTACCGCCGGATCGGCCAGTTTCACCTCGCGCAGTTTATCGTTCTCCGCTCTCTCGCCTGCTTCCAATTCCTTGACCTTCTCCGCCAAGACTTCGACTTGCTCGGAGGGCGCTAACTCCTTCTTCACCAGGTCCCGATTGTGGTTCAGGAGATGGCGTGCCCCCGCCAGGCGGTGCTGGATCGCAACGATAGCCTGCTCCTGCTGAGCCACTTTCAGCTCCTGCTGTTGGGGTGATTTACGGACATCCGCCAACTGGAGTTCGGCTGCCTTCAGGTCCGCTTCGGCTTGGCGGACGACAAGCTTCGCCCGCCGATCGTCAAGCCGAAATAGCACGGTACCAGCCTTGACCGTGTCATCTTCGTGAACGAGCACCTCGACGACCCGGCCCGGTTGAACGGGGTACAGCGCGGCGATTCCCGGTTCGACATCGACATGCCCAAAACAGACCACGCTGTTGCCCCCACCGTTGCCGTCCCGTACTCGCGCCCCGGACGCAGCGGTGGCGGGAGTGTCGCCTCCTTTGGCGGGCGTATCACCGGCGCGGGTGTAGAGCACCCAGCCGGTGCCGGCCACGCTCGCCGCCAAGACACTCACGCCCAAAAACCAAGGATGCAAAAAGCGATGTTTTCCAATCATGGCACGCTCCAAAGCTCCGAACGGCGAGCCGTTTCCGGTTCCGCCAAGCAACCATCTTCCAACTGCAAGACACGATCGGTGAACGGGACGATGCGCGAGTCGTGAGCCACAACCAGCACGGTGGTGCCACGCTCCTGAGCCGCGGCACGCAATAGTTCGATGATCTGTTCGCCGTGCGCCCAATCCAAAGCACTGGTCGGTTCATCGGCAAAGCAGAACAGCGGTTCCTTGATCAAGGCTCTGCCGATCGCCACGCGCTGCTTCTCGCCTCCTGAAAGCTGGCTGGGACGCAACCCTGCCTTCTTGCCGAGCCCAAGTTGCAAAAGCATTTCATCGGCACGCCGGCGTGCCTCGCGCCCCGATACCCCGTGTCCCCAGCGGAGTACGACCTCCAGTTGTTGCCGGGCCGTTAGAGCCGGGAACAAGTTATAACCCTGGAAAATGAATCCACAGTAGCGGCGGCGGAACTCCTCCCGCGCCGGCTCAGTTTGCCGCCAAAGATCCTGGCCAAGTACGTGAACCTGGCCGCTGTCGGGGTGCAGCAAGCCAGAGAGCACGGCGAGCAAAGTTGATTTGCCACTCCCGGACGGGCCCATGAGCATGACGAATTCGCCACTGTGCAAATCAAGCGAGACGTTGTGGAGGGCGATGGTGCGCGTTTCCCCGC
>DATGIQ010000263.1:0-3196 GCA_035295665.1 Gemmataceae bacterium
GGAAGTCCTCGGCGAACAAGGCAGCATAATCCGAAAGCCGTTGCAACACGGCCGCGTCCAGTTGAGGAGTGTAGGTTTTCATCCTAATTTAGATATCCCGCATCCCAGAAGGATTCGGAACATCTAACGGAGTAGTATTAATCACCGTCCAGAAACCCAGCGAGGCGTTCTCGGCGGCCTTGTTGACGCAGCTTGCTCATGCCGCGTGCTTCGATCTGCCGAATCCGCTCGCGAGTCACCCCGAAAACATCGGCGACCTCGTCCAGGGAGTGCGGCCGACCGTCCCGCAGGCCGAACCGCAACTCAATCACTTCCCGATCGCGCGGAGTCAGCCCACTCAGTACTTCGGCCAAGCGTTCCTTGAGCAGGAGTTGATCTACGGCCTGGTCCGGATTGGCCGCGTGCGCGTCTCGTAGCAACTCCTGAGCCGAATGTTCATCGCTGGCATCGAGCGTTTCATTCAGGCTGGCCGGCTGCCGGCCGGCGACGCGCAATGCCTTGGCTTCCTGCGGCGTAATCTTTAGCGCTGCCGCGATGTCTTCCATTGTTGGCTCGTGCCCCGACCGGACCATCAGCTCGCCCCGGATCCGGTCGATGGCGCCGATCAAACTCACCCGGTGGCAGGGAATGCGCACGGTTCGGGATGTGTCGGACAAAGCACGCTGAACACCCTGCCGAATCCACCACGTGGCATACGTGCCAAACTTGTGGCCAAGGCGATAATCGTATTTGTCCACGGCGCGCATCAAGCCGCTGTTGCCCTCCTGGATCAGATCGATGAACGGCAGGCCGTGGCCACGGTACCGCTTGGCAACCGAAACGACCAGCCGCAAATTGGCTACCACGAGATCTGTCCGGGCCCGCTGATAAATCGCGCGGCGGCGGGCCACAACGCAGATCCATCCGGCCAACTCCTCCGGCAAAGCCTGGTTCGGGGTTGTCCCGCGTTTCATCTCTTCCGTCCAATGGTCTAGCAACTCCGTTCGCGGCGACAGTTCTTCCGCCAAGGTCACGGCCTGACGAAGCCGCCGGCGCAGTCCGCGTCGCAACCGGGACCGTGCGGCCAATGTCTTGCTAGCCAGGAGACGCGCAAACCCGGCCCCGGCCTCGTGTACCAGCCGGCGCAAGGCCGACACATGACCAGGAATCCGTGTCCGGATGTGTTCGGCATCGAGCCCCAAGCTGGGCACGACATCAATCGTCCGTTCCAACGAGACCTGTCCCGCCTGGATCTTTGCAAACATATCGACCACCTGTGCGAGCACGCTCCAGTTGGAGAGTGCGGCATGGCGATAGCGGCCGCGTGATTCTTCCAGATGGCGGGCCAGCCGAAGCTCCGCCTCGCGGTTGAGGAGCGGCACCGCCCCCATCTGCTGCAAGTAGAGCCCGAGGCCATCGTCCGCCGAAAGGCTGTCTTCGGATACCGAAGCGTGAGCGTGGAGGGCCGTTCCCTCATCCTCCCCACTTTCCTTGGCGGAGGAAGAACCTCGGCTGCCGAACTCTTCGCCTTCCTGCGGCTCGGCGAGCCGGCGCTGTTTGGCCGCGGCCGTGATCTGCCGGCGGCTCTTCAGCGATTTTCGCCATTGGCTAATCTGCTTGATTGATTGCTGCATGATCGTTTCCTCGTTCTCTTCTATGCCCCTGGTGGGCTTGCTGTGCTTTTGGTCGCCCGGGAATGGCGCAAAGCGGACATTATGTAAGACGAAAGGATGATAAGCCGGGTTCGCTTTGAACAAGACTCATCAAGAAGGGGACCTGGACACGGGTCAGCCAGAAACATTTCCGCCTTCAATTAGATGAACGAGATGCCTGGAACGATTCGGTAACCGGCTGAAAAGCCCATAGTTGCTGGCAAGCTCAGGGGCGCGGGCACAACAATTGCATCTTCTTCTGCATGAATCCTGAATTCTGTTTACCAAGCATGAGTTTAATGCACAAGAATCTCGGCTCATGCACAAGAGGAGAGCCATCATGGCGAAATCGAGCAAACAACCCAAGCGTACACCGGCTCCTCCTAAGGAACCGGTGCCGCCGGGAGCAACGCGAAAAGCCTTCGAACGTGAGGATCTCGGCGGTGTTACTCCGGGAAGCCCACTCGGTGATCGGCACGCGGCCGGTACGCCGGGCGGCGGAACCGAGGTAGGAGGGCTCGGCGGCACGAATATCGGTGAGGGGTCCCCGGAGAATGCGGACCTCGAGCGGTTCATGGGTACGGGGCTTCCCGAGGAAGACCCGGAAGAAGAGGAGCCGCCCTATGCTGGCCCATCCGGCGGCGCCGTGGGCGGGACGCCGGCCGAGGGGAGAAGCTCCGGGGGCCAGATCCATCGCGGGCTGGCTCCGGAGGGAGGGCACCGTGGCGATAGCACCATCGGTAGCGATCCGGACCGCGGTTCCGAAGGATCGTAGTGGATCAGAGGGCGTTCGGCTGCGCTCCGCTTCGGGCAGCCAATGGGGCGGGAGAAGTTTGTTCCTGCGCCGGCAACGGTTCCGTGTGGGCCCGTTAGCGAGCGTCATGAAGATCCGAGCGCTGGTCTTCCTGGGGCGCCGTCGGGTAGATGGTCATGACCCAGCCCGGATAATTTCGCGCTCGGCTCCAACTGACAATCAGGTTCTGTCCGTCGGCAGTAAATGCCAGGCTAGTCGGAATTCCCGCCTCGTGGCGTAAGGTCAGCCGCTCCTGGCCGGTCGTTGGATCCCACAGTTTTACGGTCCCGTCCACGGAGGCGGTGGCCAAGGTGCGTCCATCCGGGGTGAACCCCGCTGCCACGACAAGTTTTGAATGCCCCATGAACAGGGTCCGTTCCTGACCGGTGGTCAAGTCCCATAGGCTTACCTTGCCCTCAGCATCCGTCACCACGGATGATCCTCCCATTGCCAAGAGGAGGAAGGCACTGTCCGGAGAAAAGGCCCACGCCCTGATCGATGCTTTTGGGAACTCTTGCTCGAAGCGAGTTTTGTCGGTGCCCCATTCGCGCACCGTTACATGAGTGAAGACTACTTGGGGCGGCGATTGTGTGTCGCGGTTGACGCGGATGCTGAGGTACAGCTTACCGTCCTGATTCACGGTCCGGGTAATGCTGACTGGTTTTTGGGGCGCGGGTAGCAGTTAGCAATCAGCGTCTGGATGCGCTGGCGAACGGTCTGGAAGTAGCAAAGACTGGCCCGGATCGAGCGTTTGAGGTCGGCTAGGGTCTCG
>DATGIQ010000264.1:0-7374 GCA_035295665.1 Gemmataceae bacterium
AGGGTGTAGTTGACCGAGGATTCGAAATCGGTTTGCGAGCCATCGTAGTCGATACCAAGTCCCCCACCCACATCCAGGTAGCGGACGTTGGCCCCGATCCGGGCCAGCTCCACGTAGATCCGGGCGGCTTCGGTCAGGGCACCCTTGATGTTGCGAATGTTCGTAATCTGGCTCCCGACATGGAAATGGACGAGCTGCAACGCATCGGCAAGATCGCGCTGCTTGAGGTAATCAAACGCCTCCAGCACCTCCGTCAACGTCAGCCCAAATTTGGAACGGTACCCGGCACTCGACTTCCAGCGGCCGGCCCCGCGCGATGCCAGCTTGACGCGCACGCCGATGACCGGCTGCACCTTGAGCTCCTGGGCGTAGCGGACGATCGCCTCCAGCTCCGTGAATTTTTCGACGACCGGGATGATGTGCTTGCCGATTTTGCGGGCCAGGACGGTCATTTTGATGAATTCATCGTCCTTGAAGCCATTGCAGATAATCGGCGTATCCAGGCCGTTGGTGAGAGCGAGCACGGCCAACAGCTCCGGCTTGGAGCCCGCTTCGAGGCCGAAGTTCAGTGCTTTGCCGAAGTCGAGGATCTCCTCCACGACCTGGCGTTGCTGGTTGACCTTGATCGGGTAGACGCAGCAGTACGCACCCTGGTAGCTGAATTCCTGGATTGCCGCCTTGAAGGCTTCGTGAATCTCGCCGACGCGATGCCGCAAGATATCGGTGAAGCGGAGCAGAATCGGGAGCTGGATGCCACGTGCCTGGAGCTGATCGATGAGTTCCTTGAGATCGACGGACTGGTCGGGGCGTTTGTTGGGATGGACCGTGACGTGCCCCGCCTTGTTGATGCTGAAATAGCCCTTGCTCCAGAGGCGGATGCCGTAGGTCTCAGCCGCATCGTGGATTTTCCACTTTTCGATCAATTCCATCCGATGATGGCCTCCCCTGATGTTCCCTGAGAGTGGAGTGCAGGCCCGGCAAGGATCGGCACATGGAAACCAATTGTCGCGCCCTGCAAATCAACTTATCATCAGTATAGTTCTCGGTATTGGTCGTCAAGGACATTCCCGGAATTCTTTAGCGCCGAGCGCTTTCTGCGCCGCTGCGGATGGTGTAAACGAAACGATTTGGCCTCCCTCGCTTGCCGTTCAATTTGGACAGGTCCGTTTTTGGCTTTCGCTGGCAACCGGGGGAGAACACGAGAGCAGGTATGGTGACCGCTGCTGAGCAGGCCAATCAAGCCATGGTGGACCGCCTGATCGCCGAGGCGGCGTTATGGTCGTGTTCCTTGATTGCATCCTTCCGCGCTACGCCCCGCCACCGCTTCCTGGACCGCGTCTTGCAATTCCAACGGAAACGCAACCGCTGGCACGAAGTGCTCACCCGTGACCCAGGACCGGAAGAGCTCGAGATTGTGTATTCCGATCGGGCCCTCACTACCCATGTGAGCCCGAGCAATGATACCGGTCCGGGTACACCGATCAGCTCATCCAGTCAGCCATCGCTCATGGCGCAAATGCTCGAGGACCTCAAACTGACGCGCGATTTGCGAACACTGGAGATTGGCGCAGGTACCGGCTACAATGCCGCTCTCTTGGCCCACGTGGTAGGACCCGGCATGGTGACTTCGATCGACGTGGACCGCAATGTCTTGTCCGAAGCCTGGGACCATCTGCGTGCCTTTCCCGAACGCGGCGTTGAGCTGAAGCATGCGGATGGCCGGGCCGGCTACACGGAGAATTCTCCCTTCGACCGCATCATGGTAACCGCGGCCACACCCGACCTGGAGCCGGCCTGGCTGGAACAGTTAAGCGCGGGAGGATTGTTGTTGGCGCCCTTGGCATTGGCACCGGGACTGGCGTATGTGGTATGCGGCACGGTCCGTGCGGGAGTGTTTCATGGTCGATTGACCCGTGCGGCCTATTTCATGCCGCTGCGTGCTGAAGGCAAAGTCAGCGAAGCTGCGGAAACGTCGGCGGTGCCCGTCGCCGAGCTACGCCCAGTCCGCGCCCCCTGGGCGGGGTGGTTCGATCGCAGACGGCCACGCACCGGCTGGCTGGGATTTATCCAGTCTGTGGCGTTTTACGGCTTGCTGCGAGGATTGGAGGTACATTACCAAACGCTACCGAATGGCGAAACGACCTTTGGGATCAGCGATGGAGCGTGTGTTTGCTGGCTGGGAGCCAACAACTGGTACGTGACCGATGATTCGGGGCGCCATTTGGGATGGGCATTGTGGCGAGCGTTTCTCGAAGCCGGCGGACCTCGGCCCACGGAATTCCTGCTGCAAGCTAGCCCAGGCAAGGAGTTGGCGCCCGGTCATCGGGAAGGGCATGATCGCCAGGGGCTCCACTGCCGGCAGCGGTGGGAGAAGATGGATTCGCCCGAGCGGCTGGGATGGCTGTAAGCAACACGATAAATGATGTCTGGAACCTTGATTGGAAAGTCCCAGATACGTTGTTGTTCGTGTTTCAAAGGCATTGGCCGCACCGCGAAGGCGATGCTCGGTTCTCGATTCATGAAGTTTGTCGATGCCGCATTCCAGCACTGTTGCGGGGCGAGTACGGGCCGGCGAAAATTCTACCCCGGCGAGCAGTAAACACTTGAAGCCCAGCCGTCAAAAAAGGTATAAACGCTAGCAGGCATTGAAGAAGTCCTTGGCAACCTGCAACCCGGAACTCGCGAATGACTCGCCGCCAGCCTCCATGCGGCCACGCAATCTGGCGGAAGGACCGAGAGATTGAATGAGGAACGAGGGAGATCATCCATGCCAAGTCCGTTCCCCGGAATGGATCCCTATCTGGAGGAGGAATCGCTTTGGCCGGCGTTTCATCATCAGCTGATCACGAGCTTGTACCAGGTCTTGTTGCCGGGGCTTGTGGATCGCTACCGGGCGCGCGTGGCCCAGCGCCACTACACCACAGAGCAGCCCTTGTTTACCTCGATCATGCGGGAGGAGCACCACGAGGAATATATTGAGATTCGGCAGCGCAGCGACGCCCGGCTGGTGACCTTGGTGGATGTGGCGAGCCCGGCGAACAAGACGACGGACAGTGGCCGGCAAGCCTATCTGGAGAAACGACGGGAGGGAAAAAATGCGGGAGCGAGCCTGGTCGAGATTGACCTGGTGATCCAAGGCCAGCCGATGCTGGATTATTCGCGGGAAGGTCTGCCGGATTGGGACTATGCCGTGACCGTGACGCGTTCGACCCAGCCGGACCGGTTCGAGATATACACCGCCACGCTGCAAAAGCGTCTCCCACGGTTTCGCCTCCCGTTGGCCGCGGATGACCGCGACACCGTGGTGGACTTGCACACGATCTTCACGCGCAGCTTCGACCAAGGGAATTTTGCCGCGAAGATCGGCTATCAGCGCGATCCGCCAATTTCCCTGACCGAAGAGAAACGCCGCTGGCTGGACGAATGGCTGAAACAACAGAAACTGCGCTGACCGTGCCGTGGCAATGAGGAGAGCAAGACAGCGACTTGCTCCCGTCTTCTGCTCTTCCGGTCTTTCGTGCCCACATGGCCGAACCCGTTTTTCCTGATCCCGTCTTGCTCATCGTGGCTGTCTTTGGCCGTCATCCCGAGGCGTCGGCCTGGGCTCGGCAGCGTCTGGAACAACTGTTTGGCCCGGTTGCACGGGTAAGTCCGGCTTATGTCTTCAACCAGACCGCCTATTATGAACCCACGATGGGTCCCGGACTCCAGAAACAGTTCTTCGTCTTCCACAACCTCGTGCCGGCTGATTCTCTCTCCGCAATCAAGTTGCGCACCAATGCCCTTGAGGCGGAATTGGCTCAGACGAACCACTTTCCGGAGGCTCGGCCGCTGAACCTTGATCCGGGAATCTTGACCCTGGGCAAATTTCTGCTCGCCACCACAAAGGACCAGGCCCACCGCATCTATCTGCGCGACGGCATCTATGCCGAAGTAACGCTCCGTTTTCAGTCAGGGGCATTCGAGCCGTGGCCTTGGACGTACGCTGACTATCAGTTGCCCTTGGTGCGTGGCTTCCTGAAAGAGGCCCGCGATTTCTACCGCCAACGCCTGAAAGAAAGCCACGCGGAAGCATCCCAGGCCTTCCGTGACGAGGAGAAAGGGTAGGGTCGCCGTTGCTGCCCGCATCGATTTTACCGATTGGCTATTTCTTTCTACCGCTGCTGATTTCCTGGGTGTTGACGGCTGGTTTCCTTCGGCTTGGGCCACGCATTGGTCTGGTCGATGAGCCCAATGTGCGCAAAGTGCATACGCAGCGCACCCCTCGCGGCGGGGGATTAGCCATCTACGTGGCGCTGGCGATCAGTGCGTTGCTATTTTCCTCGGCTCGGGAAGGGGAGGCGATCCGTATCCTGGGCCTGGGTTTGGTGATCGTGTTGTTGGGGTTATTCGATGATCTCCATCCGCTCCCCTGGCAGCTCCGCCTGGGAGTACAGACGGCCGTGGCGGTCGCTGCGGTGATCAGCTTGCCGATTCACGCCGGGTGGTACATCCAGGTAGGGGCGGTCCTCTGGATTGTGGGATTGACGAACGCTTTCAACATGCTGGACAACATGGACGCGCTGTCCGCCGGGGTGGCCTGGATTGTGGCCGGGTTGCTGGGCGCGGCACGCCTGCTCCGATCCGGCGAAGGTGGAGACGGCTGGGAAGGGACGATGCTCTCCTTGGCGTTCATGGGTGCATTGACGGGGTTCTTGTGGTTTAACTGGCCTCCGGCGCGGATTTTCATGGGCGATGCTGGCAGCACGTTTTTGGGCTTTTTCCTTGGCGTTTCGAGTCTGGAAATGAATGTCGAGCACGGCTTGGTACCTCAGCGCCTGGGTGCCGCGCTATGCATCCTCGCGGTTCCCTGGTATGATCTGGCGTCGGTAGTGGCGCTCCGAGTCTGGCAGGGACGGAGTCCCTTTCACGCCGACAAACAGCACCTCTCACACCGCCTGGTCCAGCTCGGGCTGAAATCCCCAATTGCGGTGCGCGTGATTTACCTCCTAGGGTTGGCCAGTGGCGTAAGCGGACTCTTGCTGGATGACGTGTCCCCAAGCGGTGCGATTTTGGTGGGTGTGCAGCTCGCATGCTGGTGGTTAGCAATCGCGATCATCGAGTACCTGGGCCATTACTGCTCGGGCTGGCCGGCCCCAGGAAGTGGAGAAAGCGGGATTCGAACTCGCGGCGAGGTTTGACCCCGCCGCCACCACATGCAGCATGGCCGCGAGCGGTGGTGTAGTTGATCTTCGAGAAATCTGCTGAACACGATGAACTACTTGGCCAGCACGAACGGTGGCTTACCGAATGGCGACAATCCTGATGAGCGTAGGTGATGCCCAGCGGGAAGTTCGAGCCGTATTCCTGCGGGGATCTGTCGGTCAGCTCGTATCCGGTGCCATCTGGCTTCTTTCCGCCGGCCTGGCCACGTGGGTCGGAATCCGAGAAGGCATCATCGCGCTGATCGTGGGCGGCATGTTTATCTATCCCCTCACCCAGCTGGTGCTTTGGCTCCTGGGTGGCCCGTGCACGCTTAGTCCGGGAAACCCGCTACGGCAACTCGCGATGCAAATAGCGTTCATCGTTCCTTTGACTTTGCCGGTTGTGGGCGGTGCCGCACTCCATAATGTGAACTGGTTCTACCCCGGCTGCATGATCATCGTGGGCGCCCATTACTTACCGTTCATGTTCCTCTACGGGATGTGGCATTTCGGGGTCCTCGCGGCCGCGCTCTTGGGAGGAGGGTTCCTGCTTGGCACCAGGATGCCGGACGAATTCGTCTTTGGAGGATGGCTTGCAGGGGCAGCGCTCGTGCTGTTTGGAATCGTCGCTGGAAGGATTACCCGGCGGGAGCGGGCGCTGCCTGCCCCCAAGCAAAACGCGTCTCTTGGCCACGGCAGCAAGGAAGCAATTTAAGGCGGCAGGGGCCGAACCAGGCGCTGCTTGCATGGCGGTCGAGCCAGCGCGGGCGGGGGCGATGATGGGATCGATTTGGAAGGCCGTGCGATAGTAAGTCTACGGCATCCGGGATCCCGCCCCAGGCCCGTGGGGCAGACAACAGCTGAGGCCGCCTAACCTTGTGGCCATGTGACGGCCGGGTATACTGGGACCCAAATTTCCGGAGAGCCATCCCCATCCAGGAGCAGAACAATGAAGAAAGCGAGTGTAGCCACGACAGACGCCAGCCGGTCCGAGTTCGCCGCCTTGGAACAACTTCCCAACATCGGCCCCGCCATCGCTGCGGATCTGCGGCTCCTCGGCATCGCCCGCCCGCAAGACCTACTTGGCCGTGATCCGTTTGTCATGTACGAGCAGCTCTGCCGAATGACGAAGAAACGGCATGATCCGTGCCTCCTGGACACGTTCATCGCCGCGGTGCGATTCATGAGCGGCGAGCCGCCCAAGCCGTGGTGGGCATACACCAAAGAACGCAAACGGCAGATGGAAGCCCGGAACCTGGGCTCCTCATCCCGCATGGCGTCCGGATGCGGTTAGGGCTGACGGCGGTGAGGGGAACGACGTAATCGCGGCCGACAGCAGCAGCAACGGGCTGGTGCGGAGGAGGATCCGCGACCGCCTTGCGCGGCCGGCTCATGTGTGGTGCGGCAGTCAGGACGAGCGATCGCTTTTCCCAAATGGACGGAGGCCACGGCATCACTGATGACAGCAGTGCCGATCCGTGTCCAGTCTGCGACCGTCTGGAACACCAGGCGGGCCCGGCTTAATTCTTGGATATTGTAGATCTAGCGGAGGGGACAGGACGCCAATTGAACTTTTTATCGCCGGGGTTCGGGGCTGGGAAGCGGATCTGCGGCGGCATATCCCCGGGAAATCGGTAGTGTCCCCCTAACGTTGCCGACTCGACGGGGTAGGTATATGCTCACCGTCAGGACTTGACCACCATGGTTTCCACTTTGAGGACTCGTTCATGGACGACCTCAGCCGTTTTTGTTGCCAGAACCCCGACTGCCCCGACTACGGCCTGCGCGGCCGAGACAATCTCCGCATCGGCTTCCACTATGGCCCGCACCGCCGCCGTATGCTCGTCTGCCGAACCTGTCAACGGCGCTTCTCTGAGCGCAAGGGTACTGCTCTGTTCGGCGCCCGCCTGCCTCACGCCCAAGCCCTGGCCGTCTTCCAGCACCTCCAGGAGGACTGCGGCATCCGCCAGACCGCCCGCCTGGTTGGCGTCGATAAGGACACCGTCGTCCGCTACGCCGTGCAGGCCGGCCGCCACGCCCAGCAGAGCCACGACGAACTCGTGGCTTTTTCCCCCTCAGACCCAGGAAGTGCAATGTGATGAGAAATGGTCCTTCGTGGGCAAGAAGCAGAAGCACTGCGACCCGAGCCGGTCGGAGGATGCTCGGCAAGGGGATTGTTGGGACCATGTGG
>DATGIQ010000265.1:0-4973 GCA_035295665.1 Gemmataceae bacterium
GGAAGTCCTCGGCGAACAAGGCAGCATAATCCGAAAGCCGTTGCAACACGGCCGCGTCCAGTTGAGGAGTGTAGGTTTTCATCCTAATTTAGATATCCCGCATCCCAGAAGGATTCGGAACATCTAACGGAGTAGTATTAACGTCGGTGCGAAAAAGATCTCGGGAACTGTGAGGTTAGAGTTTTAGACCTCTATCTCGCACCAAATTCGGTTGGTTGTGTCCGTTTCGCGGCGGTGCGCAGGACCACGTGGGGCACATCTCCACGCGGTTCTGCGAACCGCCGCGAAACAAATAGCGTTAACCGGACTGTGTATTGGGGTGGCGGCTGGCATGAGAATCCTGTTACTCAACGCCGGTTCCAGTAGCCTGAAGTGCACGCTGATGGAGTCGGACAACCGCGCGGTGTTGGCGAGCAGTTTGGTGGACTGGGCCGGGTCGGAAACCCGCTACCATTATGCGGGTCCGAATGGGAAGGAGCGGGCCGAGCGCGTTTCTTGGAAGGGACATGCCGAAGCGGTACGGCGCGTGCTGCATGATCTGATGCACACGGAACCGATTGCGCTCCCCAAATCTTCCGCACTGGTCGCCGTTGGGCATCGGGTCGTCCACGGAGGCCCCTTCACGTCGCCTGTGCGGATCACATCCGAAATTCGCTCCCGTATCACGGCACTGGCCGACCTGGCGCCATTGCATAATCCGCCCAGCCTGGCAACGCTGGCGGCCGCCGAGACAGAGTTGCCGGGCATCCCTCATGTGGCCGTGTTCGACACGGCCTTCCATGCGACCTTGCCACCCGAGGCGTGGACCTATCCGATCCCCGCAGCCTGGACGCGCGACTGGGGCATTCGCCGCTTCGGTTTCCATGGACTCAGTCATGCCTACTGTAGCCGGCGCGCCGCCGAGATGCTTGGTCGGTCGCCACAGGGACTGCGGCTCGTAATCTGCCACCTGGGACATGGTTGCTCGGCCGCGGCCGTATGCGATGGTCGCAGTCTGGATACGACCATGGGCTTTACGCCCCTGGAAGGGTTGATGATGGGCACGCGGAGCGGCTCGATCGATCCGAGCATTGTGCTACATGTACAGCAACACCATGGCCTGACCGCCGAGCAGGTTGAGACGGCTCTCAACCACGAATCCGGCTTGCTGGGCGTGTCGGGGATCTCCGGTGACATGCGGCAGGTCCTGGCGGCCGCGCATGTGGGCCAGCAGCAAGCCCAGCTAGCCCTAGCAGTTTATGCCCACCGGATCCGACAGGGGATCGGAGCCCTGGCGGTGACGATGGGCGGCATCGATGCCCTGGTGTTCACAGCCGGCGTCGGTGAACACGCTGGCGAAGTCCGGGAGGCCGTCTGCGCGGGGCTGGAGTGCCTCGGATTGGAGCTGAACGCGCAGGCCAACGCCACCTGCCGGCCGGATGCAGACGTGGCTCGCCCCGGCTCCCGTGGCCGGATTCTCGTCATCGCCACGAGGGAAGATCTGACGATGCTCCATGAAGTGGCCGGCGTGCTGGCCAATGCGTAATCATCCAATCATCCAGCATCGAGGAAAGGGAGTGCACCATGGCAATTTCCCCTCTGGCAGGCCGGCCGGCTCCGAAAGAGATGCTGGTCGACCTGAACCGGCTTGAAAAAGAGTATTTTGAACGTCGGCCCGACATGAGCAACCCGACCCAATTGGTCAGCTTCGGCACCAGCGGACATCGAGGTACGTCGCTCAACGGCACCTTCACCGAGGCCCACATCCTGGCCATCACGCAGGCGATTTGCGATTACCGCCGCAGTGAGGGTACGGACGGTCCTCTCTACATGGGCAAGGACACACACGCGCTATCCGCGCCAGCCCAGCGCACGGCCCTGGAAGTGCTGGCCGCCAACGGCGTCGAGACCATCATCCAGAAGGACGATGGCGTAACGCCCACACCGGTCATTTCGCGGGCCATTCTCGTCTACAACCGCGGCCGTACGGAACATCGCGCGGATGGCATCGTCATTACGCCGTCCCACAATCCACCCGAAGACGGCGGCTTCAAGTACAACCCGACCAACGGCGGCCCCGCTGACACCGTGGTGACGAAGTGGGTCCAGGACCGATCCAACGAGCTCCTGCGCAGTGGCAACAACGGCGTGAAGCGCGTGCCGTTCGCCACCGCCATCAAGGCGAGGACCACCCATCCAGAAGATTTCGTCCTCCCCTACGTGAAAGACCTGCGCAACGTCCTTGACATGGACGCCATCCGCAGCGCCCGTCTCAAGCTGGGCGTGGACCCGCTCGGCGGTGCGGCCGTGCATTACTGGGGGCCGATGAACGACATCTACGGTCTGAATATCGAGGTCGTGAATCCCGACGTCGATCCGACGTTCTCGTTCATGACGGTCGATCACGACGGCAAGATCCGCATGGACTGCTCCAGCCCCTACGCCATGGCCCGGCTCGTCGGTCTCAAGGACAGGTATCGCGTTGCCTTCGCCAATGATCCGGACTCGGACCGGCACGGCATTGTCACGCCGTCGGCTGGGTTGATGAACCCCAATCACTACTTGGCCGTGGCGATACGCTACCTGCTTACACACCGTCCTCACTGGCCTGCGCAGGCTGCGGTCGGCAAGACGCTGGTCAGCAGCGGTATGATCGACCGGGTCGTGCAGAAACTCGGCCGGCGGCTGTACGAAGTGCCCGTGGGCTTCAAGTGGTTCACGCCAGGCCTGTTCGACAGCTCGTGCTGCTTCGGCGGCGAGGAGAGTGCTGGAGCCAGTTTCCTGCGGCAAGACGGCACCGTATGGACGACCGATAAGGACGGTCCGATCATGGATCTGCTCGCGGCGGAAATCACGGCCCGTACGGGCAAGGATCCCGGCGAGCACTACGGCGAGTTGACGGCAGAGTTTGGTGCCCCATGCTATACACGGATCGACGCGCCGGCAACGCCCGAGCAGAAGGCGCGATTGCAGAAGCTGTCCCCCGGATCGATCAAAGAATCGAACCTGGCCGGCGAACCGATCATGGCCAAGCTAACCCGCGCCCCAGGCAACGAGGCACCAATCGGCGGCCTGAAGGTAGTTGCGGCCAGTGGTTGGTTTGCAGCCCGGCCGTCCGGTACGGAAAACATCTACAAAATCTATGCAGAAAGCTTCAAGGACCAGGCCCATTTGGACAGGATTGTCGCCGAGGCTCAGCGGATCGTGAATAGTGCCCTTGCCAGTGACTAGATGAGCCAGGGTGCGGGACGCTCAACCTCGCTTCGCCGCCTCCGTCGAGTACGTCGGATCGGCTTCGTTCCAGGTCACATCGCCGGACGGCCCATAGATAGCCGGCACGTGCTGGCCCGCTAGCCGTAGCCAGGTCTGTACCTGGGTCCGGTGGTGGCACGTGTGTAAGACACGCCGCCAAAACACCCAAATCCGTTGCCGCTCCAGGCCGCCAAAGAATGGCCGGCTCTCCAACCACCAGGCAGCAGTGCCCTGCGCCAACTGCGGCAGCCGGCGCCGTACCAGCCAGAGGTACTTGTCCACGTACGCCTGGACGGCAGGTTTCTCGCCGGGAGGCAGGAGCTCTTCGACAGCCAGCTCGTCGGTGCCCACGAACTGAGCGAAGAAGCGGCGTTCCGAAAGGAGTTGATGGACCATGATCGTGCGGATGGAGTTCGTCTTCTCATGCGGCTTGAAGTCGAGGAGTTCGTCCGGCACTGCCTGCCACATGCTTGCAGTTTTGTTAGCCTCACTGGCGTAGGTCTGAACGATGTGTTGGAAAAGGGGATCGACGGCCTGTGGTACGTCGGCATCCGGGATGGCAATGTGATCGTAGTGCATGGGAAGTCTCCCTTCCGGCAATTCTAATGCTTGGGTTATCAGCCGCAAAGGTGAATGATTATCGCGTGTGCCTGCCTGATCATAGGGAGATTCCCCCGCGCCCGAAGGGCTAAGCAGTTCATGACGACGTTAGCTCCACCACGGAAATCCATCGCATCGCTGCTCGTCATCCTTTTCGGGGTCGGCTTGGGATATAGGGCGATGTGGGACCTTATTCAAGAGATCCGGTATCGCCGTGATGGACAGCCGGCAACAGCGCGAACGGTGATCGATCACTCTCGCTTCCGGTCAGCCAGTCGCTCTGACGTGGTCTATGAGAGAGCAGGACAGCAAGTTCGTGCGCGAATGTATGTCCCAGTGTTTTCTTCGCCGGCGGCAGGCGACGAAATCCTCTACCTGCCGGACCAGCTCGATGAAGTCATACTCCATAGCCCCTGGCCGCGTTTTTTGTGGTTGCCGGAGATCTTTTGAGAATTGTATTTGCCCTCGGTGCTATTCCGGGTGGTCTCCATTCTCTATTCCGTAGGGGTAGGACTGACCAGAAGGATGACGCTAACGCTTCCAGTGCTCCGGCGGGAACCGACAGAGGGCCCACCAACGATTGAGCCGCCCACCAGCAAGTGGATTGCGTTCAACTTCAACGCGACGAAACGTTTAAGCTCTGGGTAGATTGACGCCGACGGCAGCCCCTTGCGCCAACTTACCAAGGAGAAGCGGGCCCTCGATTGGGTCGAGCGGGCATCATTGCCGCCCGATGAGGCTAAGGGCTTCCTGTGCGCGGCTCGAGTCGGCTTGCCGGACGACGACCTGTATGTCGCGCGGCACGTCCGGCCAGGCGGCGAGACCTGGTACTCCCCAAATATCGGCATGAATACCCAGCGTTTCGAGATGGCTGACGATCAACGCTGCCTCTTGCTCGGTCAACGCCGTCGTTAACACCTGCGGGCTATTCGGATCCGGCACGGCCATGGCCTTGTCTCTCGTTCGGCTCTGGGCGATCTACCACAGAGAATGGGATAGTCAGCCGGGCCATTCTCGCCTAGCCTCGATTTCCACGCTACCGAGTTGACCTAACAAATACCCCTCGGGAGGTCGTTTTTCAAGCGAAGCGAAGGAGTAGCTTTTTGTTGCCAAACCACGGCATGAGCGTTGGCGCGTCGGCC
>DATGIQ010000266.1:0-2615 GCA_035295665.1 Gemmataceae bacterium
CGGGTCCGGCGGGCTGGCGACCCATTGCCGATCGGGGTGCTGTTCCTTTCCGGGAGCCAGAAGTTCCGCGTTGCAGTGTCAGTTGCCCTTGCTGTCGGCCGATTCGCCAGCGGGCGCGCCAGGCCCCTGGAGGCTGTCATCATCGATGAAGGTTTCGGCAGCCTCGACAAGGACGGATTGCGGGCAATGGCCGACGAGTTAAAGCGGCTCCAGCGGTCGCAGTCGCTCAAGCGGGTAATCCTGGTGTCGCACCAGGAGGAATTCACGGACCAGTTCCCGGTCGGTTACAGGCTCAGCCCCGGCGACAATGGGACAATGGCAGCCCCCTTCCGGCGCTGACCCCGTTCCGTGCCGGCGTCCGATGTCGCCGGCACTTTGGCCGGCTGAATCACAAAACGATTTCGTCAAGGAGATTTGCCATGTTGGCGCTTCCAACCGCCGACCTGATCCCGGTGCGCGCCCTCAACCAGGCCACGTACTGCCCCCGCCTTTACTTTCTGCAGTACGTCGATGCCGTGGTGCCCGTCAACGAACACATCGAGGGCGGGTTGTTCGACCATCGCCGTGTCAACGACCCAGACCTTGCCAACCGAACTCGCAAGGACGGCGACACCCGTTCCACGCGCAGCGTCACCCTGAGTTCCGAGCGGCTCGGCATTACGGCTGTGCTCGACGTGATCGAGGAAAAGGGCGGCGTCGCGTACCCCGTCGAAACCAAACACGGGTCTGCGCCGCGTGATGGGGAGGGCCGCCCCTCGGTTTGGGATAACGACGCGGTCCAGCTCTGCGCGCAGGGCCTCCTGCTGGAAGAAGACCTCGGCCGTCCGGTGCCACGCGGCGTGCTGTTTTACGCCGGCACCCGAGAACGGGTTGAGGTTCCCTTTGATGAGGCGCTGCGGACCAAGACGCTGGCCGCCATCCAGCAGGTTCGTGCTCTCGCCGCCCGTGATGCGCCGCCCGAACCTCTACCCGCCGAGCTGCGCCACCGCTGCCACGGCTGCTCGCTGGCCACCATTTGCCTGCCCGAGGAGACCCTCTACCAGATTAGCCGCCCAGCTGGTGCGACCGATTCAGCGCCTGCCGGCATCACCCGTGTGATCCCTCAATCCGAGGAAGGCGCAGTCCTCTACCTCCAGGAGCCGGGCAGCCACGTTAGCAAGCGCTCCGAACACCTGATCGTGCGCAAGGACGGCCAGGAATTGAACCGCGTGCCATTGCACGCCGTCCGGCAGGTAGTGGTGTTAAGCAACGTGCAGGTCTCGACGCAGGCCCTGGAAACCCTGGCCAGTAACGGTATCCCAGTCGCGTTTATGAACAGCTACGGCCGGTTCATTGCCACGCTCTCAACGGCACCGGCTAAAAACGTGTCGCTCCGCGAGGCGCAGTTTCGCCGCTTCGCCGACCCTGCCGAGGCGCTCCTGCTGACCCGCGCGGTAGTGCGGGCGAAACTGGCGAACCAGCGGGCGCTGCTTATGCGCTGCCTGCGGTCACGCCCCGACGACGCTGCGGAAGATGGAAGCCGCGGCAGCGACGAACCGGCTGCCCGGGACTTGGCCGAGCTGCTGACGCGCCTGGAGCACGCGACGGCAATTGACTCGTTGCTGGGCCTTGAGGGCCAGGGTGCCGCTCTATACTTCGGCGAATTCAACCGCTTCCTGAAGGCCCAGCCGCCGGGACGCGGCTTCGATTTCAAGAGTCGCAACCGCCGGCCACCGCGCGATCCGGTGAACGCACTCTTGTCATTCGCCTACGCCATGCTGCTGAAGGATTGTTTCTCGGCGCTCTGCATCGTCGGCTTCGATCCTTACCGGGGATTCTTCCACACTGGCCGCCACGGGAAGCCGTCGCTTGCCCTCGATCTCATGGAGGAATTCCGGGCGGTGATCGCCGACAGCGTGGTGCTGACGCTGGTCAACAATCGAGTTCTGGAACCGGGGGACTTCCTGACCTGGCGGGAATCGTGCCAGCTGACCGAGGAGGGGCGGAAGAAATTCTTTGCGGCCTATGAGCAGCGGCGCGCGGCGGTCGTGACGCATCCGCTCTTCGGTTACAAGATGTCATACAGCCGGATGACGGAGGTGCAGGCGCGGCTGCTGGCGGCCTACGTGCGTGGCGACGTGCCGCAGTACACGGGTTTCACGGTGCGTTGAGGAGTGGCGTCATGGACAGCTTCATCGTGGCATACGACATTTCGCACCCGAAACGGCTGCGCAAGGTAGCGACGACGTGCGAAGACTTCGGCGTGCGGCGGCAGTATTCGGTCTTCCTGTGCCGGTTAAGCGCGACGGACTTCGTGCGCTTACGCAGCCGGCTCTATGACATCATCCACCTGGAGCAGGATCAGGTGCTGTTCATTCCGCTCTGCGCCAAGTGCGTAGGGCTGATCGATGCCATCGGACGGCCGACCGAGCCAGCAGATGCGCGGGATGTCGTCGTGGTAGCGTAAATGCGGCCACGGCCTTACGACCGTGGAGACCCTGCGCGGGCAGGGGGAACGTCCAACTCCGCCTAAGCTTCCTTTAATGCGGCCACGGCGAGTTCGCCGTGGAGAACTCTTCGAGAGAGTCCGAGGTACTGATGTCTAACCATTCTTCAATGCGGCCGCGGCGAACTCG
>DATGIQ010000267.1:0-9159 GCA_035295665.1 Gemmataceae bacterium
ATGCGCGGGGAGGAGTTTCTGCGGCGGTACGGCGGCAGCACCGATCGGGTCACGCGCATCGATCCACAGCGGACCTATGCCATTCGTCAACCGACTGCCCATCCCATCCATGAGCACGCGCGGGTGCACCGCTTTGCGGAGCTGCTGGCCCATTCGCCGGATGAGGCCGGACTGCACGAGATGGGGCAGCTGATGTACGCTTCCCACGCCAGTTACTCCGCATGTGGCCTGGGCTCGGCGGGCACGGACCGGCTCGTGGAGCTGGTGCGGGAAGCTGGCGAGGCGGGCGGGTTGTACGGCGCCAAGATCACCGGCGGTGGCAGCGGCGGCACCGTTGCGGTCCTGGGGTGTGCCGATGCGGGACCAGTAGTCGCCGCGGTCGCCCGCCGTTATAGCCAGGAGAGCGGGCGGGAGGCCTACGTGTTCTCCGGATCGTCGGCAGGAGCGTGTCCCTTCGGCGTGCGTACGCTCGACGGCTGACGCAGCAGAAGGGCATCTTCTGCGCTGATCAGACCTGGTAGTGGCGGACGCGGGCCACCCACTGCCGTAGCTCACCCCGGAAGTCGGGGTGCGCAATCCCGATAAGCAGTTCGGCCCGCTCGCGCAGGGTCTTGCCATGCAAGTTCACTTGCCCGTACTCGGTCACTACCCAGTGGACATGCCCACGCGTGGTCACCACGCCGGACCCCGGGGTCAGCTCCGGCACGATGCGGGAGACGGTGCTGTCCTTGGCCGTGCTGGGTAGAGCGATGATCGGCCGGCCGCCACGAGACAGCGCGGCTCCACGGATGAAATCCATCTGCCCACCGATTCCCGACCAGATCTGATGCCCCAAGGAGTCCGCGCAGACTTGCCCGCTGAGGTCGATCTGGATGGCCGAGTTGATTGCCACCATCCGGTCGTTCTTGCGGATCAGGCTGGTGTCGTTGGTGCGGTCGCAGGGGTGAAATTCCACCATCAGGTTGTCGTCCACGAAGTCATAGACCTTGCGTGAGCCGTTCACGAAGCTGGTCACGATCCGGCCAGGGTGCACGGCCTTCCGCCGGCCATTGATCGCTCCGACTTCGGCCAAATCGACGAGTCCATCCGAGAACATCTCCGTATGAACGCCCAGGTCTTGCTTCCCCTTGAGTCGAGCCAAGATCGCGTTGGGGATAGCACCAATCCCCATCTGTAAGCAGGAGCCATCTTCGACCAACGCCGCTACCAAGTCGCCGATCCGTCTCGCCTCGGGAGTCTCTGCCCCCGGGGCGTGCTCAGGAAGCGGACGGTCCGAGTGCATGAACGCGGTCAACTGGCGAAGGGGCGCGGCCGTGTGCCCGTGAGTGCGCGGCATCCGCTCGTTGATCTCCGCCAAGACCATGACGGCCGAATCGGCCGCGGCGCGCGAGGCATCACAGGAAGTGCCGAGCGTGCACTGCCCATGTTGGTCGGGCACGGACAGCTGCAACATGGCTACGTCGAGCCGGATCTGCCCGGACGTAAATAGGTGCGGCACATCGGACAAGAACACCGGCACGAAATCCGCTCGGCCTTCGGCGACTCCGCGGCGGAGGGAGGCACCGGTGAAGAGCGAAACCGCCCGAAACGCCGATCCCTTTTCCTCTGAAACGTACGGAGCCGTCCCCTCGGTATGCAGTGAACGATGCGCACGTTCTCCAGGTCTGTCCGCGCGGCCAAGGCATCAATCAGCGGGGTCGGCGTGGCGGCGGCGCCATGGACGAATACTGTCATGCCGCTGTGCACATGGGCCACCACCTCGGCGGGAGAAAGGGCCACGCTCCTCCATGTTTTGCCCATGCAGCAGCCCAACCAACAAGGCCGAAACGGCTATCGCAAGATCGTGTACACGGTAGCCATTGTATAGGATCTCTTTGCACGCGAGGACGAGGCGCAGCCAGCCGCTTCACATCACGGAGCGTTTCACGGCCAGGTGCATTTACGCGAGCATGTTGGTCACCACTTGTCCATCGCTGACAAGCGGCAAGGGTCGACCGGTACGATCGCGGATCGTTGTGTGCGGATCGATGCCCATCAGGTGATAAAGCGTGGCGAGAATATCCTTGGGAGAGACCGGGTGATCGAGGACGCTGCCGGCTATCTTATCGGTCTTGCCAAGAATCCTGCCTCGGGCAATGCCACCACCAGCGAACAGAGAGCTGTAAGCTTGCGACCAATGATCCCGGCCACCCCCCTTCACGTTTTGCATCTTCGGCGTGCGCCCGTGCTCACTGACGCAGAGCACGAGCGTTTCTTCCAGAAGGCCGCGCGCGTCGAGGTCGGCGATGAGCCCTGCCCAGGCGCGATCGAGACCCGGAAGCAGCTCGTTCTTCATGCGCGGATAATGGTCCCAGTGCGTGTCCCACCCCGAGCCGGCCAAGCCGTACTCATCCCAGAAAACCGTGATGAAGCGTGTGCCCGCCTCCACCAGTCGCCGCGCTGCCAGGCACGACTGACCAAAGAGCGTCATTCCATAGCTGGCCCGCAACTCGGGCGGTTCCCGCGTCAGGTCCAGTGCGGTGCGGATCTTCTCGGACCCGATCAGGGAAAGGGCCATCTCACGGTAGTGATCAAGACTCTGCCCTGCCGAAGCCTGGTCCAGGTCTCGACGGGCCTGGTCAAACTGCTCAGCCAGGCGCAGACGTCCATTCAATCGATCGAGGGTGATCTCGTCCGGCAAGCGGGTTCCGTTAGCCAGCTCGAAGCCACTCTCCGGAGTGATCCCGCAGTAAGGATCGCGGACATCCAGATGTTGGTCTTGGAGGGTCTTGACAACGCGATGAGTGGCGGTGCCGTGGAATTCGGTCCAGATCGGGTTGTAGGCGTTGCCAAGAAAACCCGCATAAGGGCCTGCACGGGCGACTTCGCCGACGCGCTGGCTGCTGAAGCGAAACGGCAGCGCAATGTTATCCGGCACCGGCTTCAGGCTTGCCCTGCCGTTCTTCTGCGCCAGATAAGCGATGACCGATCCGACAAACGGCCAGTGCCGCGGATCGTGGGGGTTAAGCTCCATGGGGATATCGATTTGGGGCACCCCGGTCAGCGTGTAAGCCACGCCATGAATCGGATAGGGGTGCGTCATGGAGCGGACCACCGTGCAGCGGTCCATGACCTTGGCAAGGTTAGGAAGGAGCTCGCACACATCCAGACCGGCCAGACTCGAGCGCACGGGCTTCAGCTCGCCGCGAATCTCCACCGGGGCATCCGGCTTCATATCAAAGGTTTCAATTTGGCTGGGAGAACCATACAGGTGGAGCAAGATGCACGATCGCGCCCGGCCGAAGCTTCGTGGCATCAAATGAGAAGGCTTGGCTTGCAAGTCCGTAAGCCGGAAAAAATCGCTCATGCCAAGCCCAAAGAGTCCGAGTGCTCCTGCTTGCAACATCTCTCGCCGTGTCCAGCCGCCGCAAACTCGCTTGGGTGATCCGAGGATTCGAAGCATCCGGTGGTTCCTCAGGGCGTTGCTTTCAATCCGACGGTAACGGGCAGCGTACAGCGCCGTTTCTGAGCAATTCTTCTGTCGGTAGATCATACACCCAGACTCGTGGGCTCATCCAGCCCTTGCGGTGCGGCGCGTGTAACGCGGCCTGCTCCGGTTGACAGCTGGATCGCTCTGACTTAGGCTGCCAGCTAGATCCGTTGTTTGCCGTAGCGCCTCGTTGTGAGGGTCCGATGGTAACGATGCTCGGCAGCCCGCGGCGGTGTTGCGATGGTCTGACGCGGCGGGAAACGCTCAAAGTGGGTGCCCTGTCGCTCTTGGGTGGATCGTTCGACCTCGCGGGTCTACTCCACGCGGAGGAAAAGCGGGCGGCGCCGGCTCGGCCCGGTAAAGCCAAGAGCGTGATCCTGCTCTACCTGCTGGGCGGAGCGGCCACGCAGGATATGTTCGACCTCAAACCGAGTGCACCGGTGGAGGTCCGCGGAGAATTCAAGCCGACCGCCAGCAACGTGCCCGGCATCCAGATTTGTGAACACTTGCCGCGCATGACCCAATGGATGCACCAGGCGGCAATCGTCCGCACCGTCAACCATAAAGCGGGCTGTCACAACTGTCTGCCAAGCTACACGGGCTATGAGACGCCGCAACCCGACCAGCACCCACGCGCGACCGACCCCCCGAGCATGGGTTCGGTGTGCGAGTACCTTCGCCAGGATGCGAGCGATTTTCCCGCCTATGTGTATATGCCGTGTTGGCTTGGCTGGGGCCAGGTGTTTCGCCGTGCCGGCCCGTATGGGGGATTCCTTGGCCAGCGCTGCGATCCGCTCACCACGCAATGCAGCCCCTACGGCGATAAGGATGCTCCGCCGCCGCGGCCAGGTTATCCGCGCGAGGTGCGCGGCGAACCCTATCTCGCGGATAGCCAGCTTGTCGCGGACCTGACGATCGACCGGTTGAATCAGCGGCGGAGCTTGCTGGAGCAGCTCGACGATCACCTTCGCTGGACTGAGATCCAACCTGCTCTCGGTAATCTCGATCGGATTCAGCAACGGGCGTTCACGCTGTTGACCTCCTCCAGGGTTCGGGCCGCGTTCGATTTGACCAGAGAAGATCCGCGGCTCGTCGAGCGCTACGGCCGGACCTTGTTTGGCCACAGCACGCTGATCGCTCGCCGTCTGGTCGAAGAGGGCGTGCGCTTCGTCAATGTGACGTGGGATCTGTTTTGGGATCGGGTCCAAATTGACTACGACGCCTGGGACACCCATAGCCGAAATTTTCCCATCCTCCGCGAAAATAAGCTTCCCGCTTTTGACCAGACGTACACGGCCCTGGTGGAGGATCTCCAGCAGCGCGGCTTGCTGGAGGAAACGCTTGTCGTGGTGATGAGCGAAATGGGCCGGACACCGCGGATCAACGCGAACGGCGGCCGGGACCACTGGACGTATTGCTATTCCGTTGTCTTCGCCGGTGGTGGCATTCGCGGCGGCACCATCTGTGGCGCCTCCGACGCCCACGCTGCCTATGTGAAGGATCGGCCGGTGAGCACGGCCGACATCTGCGCCACGATCTATCGCTGCCTGGGGATTGATCCGGAGATGCTGATCCATGACCGCGCGGGCCGGCCGGTGCCTATCGCACACGGCGGGCAGCCGATTCGTGAAATCCTGTAACCCATCTGGATAACAGATTATCCACTTCCGAGGTTCGCTGTGCCTGCCATGACTTTCGTTCGGGCAGCCACACGATCCTCAATTCTGCTGGATACGATACAGGTGAGTCTTGGTGCGGACAAAGATCGCCCCATCTGCGACGGCCGGGGAAGCCATGCAGCCATCCGCGAGCGGATTGATTGCCAGCACCCTGGCAACCCGTCCCACCGCCATCACAAAGCTCTTCCCATCCTGGCTGCAGAAATACATCTGGCCGCCGGCGTAAATGGGCGAAGCAGAGAATTCTCCCTCCAGGCGCTGCTGCCAAACCAGATGACCGGTTGCCGCCTCAAGGCATGATGCGATGCCGCGCTCGTTCACCAGGTACAGCAAGTCATCGATGAGCAGCGGCGTGCAACGGGACGGTACCCCGCGGCGATAGGTCCAATCGATGTGCGTGGCGGTCACGTCCCCACGCCCATCGGGACGCACGGCCAGTAAGCCGAGACCGCCGTCGCCAGTGCACAGGAAGAGTTTGCCCCGGCCGAATTGCGGGGGGGCGGCCACGTTCATGCCGCCGTGCCGGACGCGCCAACGTTCCTGTCCCGTCTGCGGGTCGTAGGCAAAGGTCGCCGCCGCGCCCGGACTAACTAACTGCGTCTGTCCCTGGACTTCGATGATCGTGGGCGTGGCGTAGGCTTTCTTGTAATCGCCATTGTTCGTCTGGTAATCGATGTCCCGGCTCCGTTTCCAGACAGTCATGCCCATGTTCTTGTCCAGGGCAACAACGTACTGTTGGTCGATGCCGTCGAAATGAACCAGCAAGAGATCCTTATACAGAATGGGAGACGAACCGGGGCCGCGGTAATGGTCGCAGGGAAAATCCTGCCGGGTCCAGAGCACCTTGCCGGTTGCTGTATCGAGGCAGGCGGTCCCAGCGCTGCCGAAATGAACATAGACGCGCCCCGCTTCGACCACGGGCGTCGGCGAGGCGTAGCTGTTGAAGGGATGGCAGTAGCTCGGCATCGCGATGTCGAAGACTTTTCGGTCGTGAACGATCTTGCCGCTGCTGCGTTCGACACAAACCGCAAACAGGGCGGTGCCGTCGGGCGTGGCGGTGGTCAGCCAGATTTGATCACCCCAGATCACTGGTGAGGACCAGCCCTTGCCGTGGATGGAGGTTTTCCAACGGACATTTTCTGTCTCGCTCCACCGGACCGGCAATCGGGTCTCCTCGGCACGGCCCGCTCCACCCGGACCGCGGAACTGTGGCCAATTTTCCGCTGCCGGAAGGGGGAGAACCAACCAGATCAGGACCAAACTCACGAGCAGTGAACGCCTGGTCGGTGGTGCATGGAGCATGGATTTCTTTGCCAGCGGGTGCGTGGTTGGAGGTCCGTTTCGGCCGGATCGTGCGAAGCCGCGGCAGGCAGACGCATTCTCAGTCTACGACCGCCTCCACGGTCTTCAAGGCGCCTGCTCTTTCCTGGTCGCCGCGGTTTGGAGGTCGTGATAGAGTGGACAGCGGGTGTCGCATTGGGAAAAATGATCCCATGGCCAATCACGCTGGTTCTCGATGGCTGACGGTCGCGGTGTTGGGGGTGGCAAGCTGCTGGGGCGTCCGGCTCGCGAAGAGCGACTCGGATCAGCCGACGGACCAACCACGGCCGACCGCCCCGCAGGATGTGCCGTTTCGGCTGTCGCCGGGCTTCACCGCGGAGCGGGTCGCCGGTCCACCGCTGGTGCGGCACCCCATGTTTGCCTGTTTCGACGACCAGGGACGGCTCTATGTCGCCGACTCCGCGGGAGTCAATCCGTCGGGGGTCGAGCTGGCCAAAAACCCGCCCCATCGCATTGTCCGGCTCGAAGATGCCCAGGGCCAGGGCCGGTTCGATAAAGCTACCGTCTTTGCCGATCGCTTGAGCTACCCGCAGGGCATCTGCTGGCAGGATGGTGCGATCTTCACCGCGTCGCCGCCGAGCCTGTGGCGGTTGGAGGACACCGACGGCGACGGCGTGGCGGACCGGCGCCGAGAACTGGTAACGGGCTGGCGTCTCACCGGCGTGGCCGATGAGCTACACGGGCCGACCACCGGACCGGACGGGCGGCTCTACTGGGGCTGTGGCCGGTTCCCGCACCAGATCCGTAGCCCCGGAGGCCCGCTCCTCCGCCAAGGAAGGGCACCCCTCATCCTGCGCTGCCGGCCGGATGGCCGCGATGTCGAGATCCTCTCCGGTGCCCAGGGCAACCCGGTGAAGGTCGCCTTCACCTCGGAAGGCGAGCCCCTGGTCTGTGGTACCTGGGGAGGAACGCAGCGGAATCGACAAGACCTGATCATCCACTGTGTGGAAGGCGGCGACTATCCAGTTCTGGATGGCGACTTCCATGAGCACAAGCGCACCGGTGGCTTGCTTCCACCTGTGACCCAGTTCGGCGTGGCAGCAGCCTCCGGCGTCTTGCGATACCGCAGCGCTGCCTTCGGCCCGACCTACCACGATAACCTCTTCTCGGCCCTGTACAACTTGCACAAAATCGAGCGGCACATCCTGGAGCGGGATGGGGCCACATTCTGCTGCCGCGACGAGGATTTTCTGGTCTCCGACTCCGCCGACTTTCACCCCACCGACGTCGTGGAGGACGCCGACGGCAGTCTTCTGGTCGTGGACACCGGCAGCTGGTTCAGCCACTGTCCCACCTCGCAGCTCGGCCGGACCGCGGTCCCGGGGGGCATTTACCGCATTCGTCGGCAGGGAGTGTCCCGGCTGGCTGATCCGCGCGGCTCGGCTCTGCCCTGGGATCGCCTGACGCCGGACCAGCTCGTCGAGCTGCTGGACGACCCGCGCTTTGCCGTCCGCGATCGGGCGATGCAGCAACTGAGCCGGCACGGAGTCGCTGCCGTGGCCATCCTGCGGGATGTCCTGCGTGCCGGAACCTCGGAGCAGGCTCGGCGGAATGCCGTGTGGGCGCTGGCCCGGTGTGATGGTGCAGCTGCTCGAGCGGCGGGCCGCCTGGCCCTGGCGGACCGCTCGGCCAGCGTTCGCCTGGCGGCCATCACAGCCGTCGCTTTGCACAGCGATGCCGAAGCCATGCCGTCCCTACTGGAACTTGTCAAGTCAGATACCCCGCCCATCCGGCGTGAGGCGGCCACGGCCTTGGGCCGGCTGCGCCGGACCGAAGCGGTCCCGGCATTGCTGGAGGCGCTGCGGGCTGGGGGGGACCGTTTTCTCGACCATGCGCTCATTTACGCCCTCATCCGCACCGCCGGCCGAACCGAGACTGCTAAGGGGCTTCAGGACGCCAGTCCATTGGTTCGGCGCGGCGCCCTGATTGCACTGGACCAGATGGATGGCGGGAACTTGACACCCCAGCAGCTGGCTCCATTCCTGGACCCGGCGCAGGGGGTGGTCCAGCAAGCAGCGTGGGCGATTCTTGCCGAGCGACCCGCGTGGGCCAAGGAAATGATCGGCCCCATTCGCCACCGCCTGGACGAGGAAACGCCGGAAGCGGGACGTCCTGAGGAGCTGGTCCACCAACTGATCGCGCTGGCCCGTGACCCGGAGGTCCAGGATCTGGTCGCCCGAACGCTGCGCCGGGAGCAAACACCGGTAGCAACGCGGCTCTTGCTGTTGGAGGTGATCACGCGGGCACCGTTGGACCGTCTCCCTCCCACGTGGATTGCGGAATTGCGTTGGGGGCTCGAGCACCCCGACGGGCGCGTGGTCGGTCAGGCGGTGGCGGCCCTGCGCAGCGCCGGCATCGCGGACTTCGATGAGGCTCTGCGGAACATCGCCCGGGATCAGACCCGGCCAGAAGAGCTGCGTCTCCAGGCCTTGGCCGCTGTAGCCCCGCGGTTGACCCCGCCTGGGCCGGTGGAGTTTACGTTCTTGCTGGCCTGTGTGGGCAGAGACAAATCACCTCTGCTGCGCCTGACGGCGGCCGGGGCCCTCGGTCAGGCACACCTCACGAATGAGCAACTGAACGTCCTGGCGCCGGCGGTGGCTCGCGCCGGGGCGCTGGAGCTACCGCGGCTGCTCGGGGCCTACGAGCACGGCGGCAATGCCGATGTTGGCA
>DATGIQ010000268.1:0-2728 GCA_035295665.1 Gemmataceae bacterium
GTCTGGATCGGCAACCAGTGGGAAGCGTTTCAAAAGGTGCGCATCGAACGAGAAAGGGATCGCCTCTATCCGCATCGCCAACGGGTTGCTGGTGAGGCCTTCTTCGCCCACGCCGCCTAGCGGAAGGGCGGTTACGCCCAACGGAAATCTTGAAATATTGGCTGGTGCCGAGCAGATTTGTGTGGTACGACAGAAGGACGGAAACGCACGATCGGCGCGGGGCTCTTCCGCCCGACTGCGCGGTGCATTTCCTTCTCCCCATGAACGGACCCCGTCGTCCTGAGTCTTCTATCTCGGACGCCTCGCGTCAGGTCGGCATCCGTTGCCGGTTGACAGGCGCGAGCCAACCTGTCTTGTCGTCCCATGCTGCCTGCGCGCGGCGTTCCCATCCTCTCCATCAGGCGCTGGTGCCGCGCGCGTTAGCAGTAGCTCTGTAACCGGATCCTTCACCTTTTGTCTGGGAAGAACCGTGCGGGAAGGGCTGCATGGTCGGGCGGGCCAACCGGTAGGCCGATAGGGCCTCCTGCCAAGCAGCCAACGTTACAAACGCTGCTGGTCTTCCGATGGGCGATCCCGCCAAACGAGGATCGCGCCGCCGAGAGAGGAGGGAGCCATGTATAGCGACAATTGTCTTTCCCCACTCGTGTTGCCTCAACTGAAAATGTTACCGAACTTCGCGTGCCATGCTACGGCATCTCCACGGCTATCGACCGGCCGTAATGCTGCCCCGTGCTGGTCTACCAGCGGTGAATCCAAGGCGTCGGGCAGTTGAGTTTCTCGCACAAATCGATGGCAGCTTGGTACAAGCTCTTCTTGGTCACGGCCGCGTACAAATCCAGTTGGTTCCCGGCGGAACCGCATTTGAAGCAGCGATACGCGTTGGTCTTGAGGTTCACGGAGAAGACGCGGCTGCTCTGGAAACAGGAAGCGTGCACAGGACAGCGACCACGAAGCTGCGGACCACAAGTCTGCGCTGGGACAAATCCAATGAGCCGCAAGACCTCGGCGATGGAGATCACGGCGCGAAGCTCGCGATAATTAATACCCGGCATGGTGATAACCTCCCTTCGACTTTCGATCCCAAGCATCGGACCAGAGAAGAGGAACCCGTACTTTGTGTTCACAGCATCGCTGGTCCGATGCCCCCGGCCAACGGTGCTTGGACTCCCGTGGAAGGAGATCGTTCGTCTTCAGGCTTCTCCCTCGGCACCAACAACCACTGGTTGTTCACCCACTGCTTTTCCGTCCCGGCAGGCGTAAACCAGTTTGCGTGCCATCACCCGACGCCACGCGCGGAGGCGCCGCTGCAAGGTTCGGAGCTGCCCCTCCGGGAACCGGTCCGGGTACGCGCGCTGTAACCGCTCGAACAAGGACTTGGCGGTAGCTTCGGGTGCCTCCTGAAGCCACAAGAGAATTTCGGCCCACACGCCTTCGAAAGGATCGCGCCGGGTCCGCCACGTGCGCGACCGCGCAGCCCCTTGGCGATGCGTCGGACGCGCTTCTCCTTCCCGCCATAGATCCGGGAGTTTGGCAAGGAACTGCTCCAGATTTTGCCGCTGCGGACCGTTGTCCAGGTCCCCCGAACCCAGCGCCGCCAAGGCCGCTTGACTGTCGCGGATGCGCTGCAGCAGTTCCAAGGGATCCAGCCGGTCCCGTTCCGAGCGCAGCTTCTCTTTGACCGCTTCCGCAACTGAGGCGTGCGCCAAGAGACGCTCACAGGGAGTGAGCGGCGGGTGGTACATCTTCTTGACCTTGGCTCCTTCGCGTGTCTTGGCCTTGAGCTTGAAGGAGGGCTGGAAATGATTGACGTACAACCGCACGGCTTGGAACAATTGCGCCAGGCACTGGCCGGCCACCATCCCCGAGAAGCGTTCATAACCAACGAAGCGCCGGACGACGGCGCCATTCTTCTGCTCGATCCAGGCTTGGTCATTCTTCTGATAGGCCCGTGAGCGGGTGAACTCCAACTTCTGCTGCTGGCAGTAGGCAAGCAGGGTCTCATTGATGAAGGCGCTGTCATTATCGGAGTCGATGCCGAGAATCGGCATGGGGAATTGCAGCCGCATCACCTCCAAGCCCTCCGTGACCAACGATTGTTCCCGAGCCAGCAGGGGGACCGCTTCGGTCCACCCCGAGCAGACGTCGGTTGCCACGAGGCTCCAGAGGAAAGTCCCCTGCATCGAGCTGCCGCCATGAGAGACAAAGTCGATCTCCAGATAACCAGGCAACGGCTCCTTCCAGTCGGCAAAGGTACGGATCGGAACCTGCTGGCTCGGCTTGGTCGCGGTCTTCCGCTTCTTGCGTTTGGTCGCGGTGCTGCGCACCGAGGCCAGCAGCCGGTCGATGGTCGCGGCACTGGCCGACAGGAGGTCTTGACGAACCGTAGGGTCCAGGGCCAGATGCCCGTGCTGTTCCAGGGCCGTGACCAGGCTGGGCAGGATCGCCTGGAGACGCTTGCCGCAGATCCGATCGGCGGCTTCCCACAGCATGATGAGCGCTTGCCGCACCGCCTCCCCATAAGTTCGCCGATCCACGGCCGGGGCCTCGGTCGCCTGAGAGTCGACCGTAGTTAGCAGGCGGATCGCATGCTTGCGATGGCACCCGGCCACGGCGACGAACTCGTCGAGAACCTTGGTCTTCTCTGCTTTCGTGACCCGGAGGTAGCGCTCACGCAGCGCTGCGAGAAGTTCAGCCTTGGTCTGCTTGAGCGCTACCTCCGGGTCACGAA
>DATGIQ010000269.1:0-9018 GCA_035295665.1 Gemmataceae bacterium
CAGCCGTGGAAGTTTTCCGCGGGGAATGGCCCGAAACGTGATGGGGCGGCGGTCGACCGCTCTTCCCGATAGGCAAGGATGCCAACCATGAAGATTCGTCATCCGCTCTTGATCAAAGTGCTCGGTTTTGCCGTAGCCTGGATTGTGCGCTTGTGTATTGGCTCGTTGCGCTATCGATTTCATGCCATCGGGCAGTCCGGATTGCCGAGTCAGCCTCACTTGCGTGGCCAGTATGTCTACGCCTTTTGGCATGAAAACATGCTGTTGCCGGCCTACCACTGCCGGTGGCCCAACATTTTTGTGCTCATCAGCCAGCATGCCGACGGCCAATTCGTCGCAGAGGTTTGCCATCATTTGGGCATTCGCCTGGTTCGAGGTTCCACGACGCGAGGCGGGACCGAAGCGCTGCGCCAGATGATGCGGCTCAGTCTGGAGAACCATCTGGTGATCACGCCAGACGGCCCGCGCGGGCCACGCAGATGCGTCCAGCCAGGAATTATCTATCTTGCGGCCAAGACGGGCTTGCCAATCATCGCTATGGGAGTTGGCCACCAAAGTGCGTGGCGGTTGCGAAGCTGGGACCGGTTCGTTTTGCCCAAGCCGTGGGGGCGGGCGACCCTGGTGACCGCGGCCCCGATCCCGATTCCGCCGCGGCTCGATTCCGAGTTGCTCGAACAGTACCGCCGGCTCGTCGAAGCCACGCTTCACGAAGTGAATGAAGCAGCCCAGCAGTGGGCGGAAGTGGGTGGTCCGTGGAAAGAGAGCCGTCCCAAGAGAACGCAGACAGAAACGCTTGCGGCGGGGTATCATAAGAAAAGCCGGAACGGGAGAACTTCTACAAGTTCCTGATTTGGCGGTCTGGTTCCTGGATTGCTCTTGCAACGCGTGAAAGCGATCGTTATCGTGCCCCCCCGAACGTTACCGACAGAGCGATTCGAAGCGTCCGTGGATGTTATGCCGGTGCGGACGGGCTGGGTGCGGGGTGCCTTGTTGGCGATTGCCCTGGGGCTCCTGGGGGTCTTTAGCATCGCTGCCTGGCTGAACCCGTATGACGAAGAAGGCAACGCACGCCGATTGGAGACGCATCTCCAGATTGGCTTGCCGCCCTGCACCTTTCGTTCCCTCACAGGAATTCCGTGCCCGTCGTGCGGCATGACCACGAGCTTCGCCTTGTTGATGCACGGCGACCTGGCGAATTCGCTGCGCGCCAATGCCGTGGGCACGCTCCTGGCGCTCTTCGGCCTGGCCGTGCTTCCCTGGAGCCTGGCCAGTGCGGTCTTCGGTCGGCCCCTGTTGGTCCGATCGCCGGAGCGAGCAGTCCTGGGGATCGTGATTGTCTTTGTCGTGCTGCTGTTGACTCGCTGGTTGGTGATCCTGACGCTGGGTTCATATTGAGGGTCGTCGGTCGCTCTCAAGAGGCAAAACACGCGATCACGGAGGAGAGAAGATGGCGGCATGGAAGCTGCGGGGTTATCTCGCCGGCGTGCTGGTGGCTGCCGTATCGTGTACCGGCTGCAACATGATGGCGCTGCCGTTCTTCTTGATCCCCGGGATGGATCCGAAGCACGAAGCCAAGTGCAAACTGGAACCGCACGGAAACGAAAAAGAGGTCCGGGTGGTTCTGATGTCCTCTTCCGGATTGGAAACCCGGTCCGAGTTTCTGAGGATCGACCGAGAGTTGAGCCGGCTCATGTACCAGCAGATGGAAGAAGGCTTCAAGAAGAACAAGGAAAAAGTGACGGTGATCCCAGTCAGCCAGGTGGAGAAATACAAGGACGATCATCCTAACTGGCATGCACTGTCGCCGGAAGAAATCGGCAAACATTTCCGTGCCGATTATGTGATTGATCTGGAGATCAATGCCATGACGCTCTATGAGCCGGGGAGCGCCAATACGCTGTTCCGAGGCCATGCCGAGATTTCCTTGGATGTGGTCGACATCTACAAGCCGGCAGAGGGACCGATTTACAAGGAAGAGTACACGATCGACTATCCCCGAGCGCGCGGGCCAATTCCCGCCAGCGAAGGAAATGTGCAGCAATTCCGGCAGCGATTCCTCGGCGTGGTCGCCCGGGAGTTGTCGTGGCGGTTCACGGCCCACCTGGTAGAGGACGATTTCCGAATGGCCGATTAGAATGGTCTGAGCCCAAGAACCGGGTCGTCGGCAATCGGCTCTCCGCGGAGAATTACTTCATGACGGACCCCGTTGTCATCCGCTGTCGAGAAAACGGACCGCTGGTCATCCGGGGAGCCGTCCGGATCATTGATCATGAGGGGAACGAGTTCACGCCACCTCCGGGAAAAGAGTCTGTAGCGCTGTGCCGCTGCGGCCAATCCAAGAACAAGCCATTTTGTGATGGCTCCCACCGTAATTGCGGTTTTCGGGCAGCGGAGACTGCCGGGTCCACCCAGAGCGGATCGACTCCGGTGTGAGCAGCGACCTCCTCAAGCGGCGCTGGGGCCGCGTTAGCAAGCGCCGCACGGACATCATCCGAGAGCATCGTCAAGAGATGAATCTGCGGTTCTGAAAGTCCAACCTCAACCGGCGACATCTCGCCATCTTGCAATTTCACGCTGCCGTTCAGAAGCCCGACGTTTCCTAAATTCCCGCCCAGTAAGATGGGCTCGACGGGACGACTACTCCGACCGGGAGGCATCGGGCTAGGGGGATTCTGATCAATCTGATTGATCTCAATGAAGTCGATCTTATCATTCCTCGAACCATCCGCATTGGTGACCGCCAGTAGTCCGTTGGTGACGGTCACGGTCCGCCATGCCTCCTGGAAGCGACTCAGGACATTGACTCCGCCGCTGACGGTAAGGACCCCTTGCACGGCGATCTCGTAGATGCTGTCGAAGTTGCTCGGGTCTCCAGAAACCACGTGGACATCGTAGGTGCCGTTGGGAACGGCGATCTGCCAAACCTGACCGCCATCGGGTTGCTCCATGGCGATGCCCGTATCGTAGAGAGGGTCGTTCTCCACGCCGCGCACATACGTGTTCGCCGCATTGTCCGTGTCCCAGCCGTAGGAATAACCATTACCTCGGTCGTCGAACACGTTGCCGTAGTCCGGCAAGTAGCCATCGGGCGTCGGGATCCCGGCTGGCTGAAAGTTAATCCGCACAAACGGTACGCCTTGCAGGTCGCGGGGAGCGTACCACGTTACCTCATCGTTATACACGGTGCCGTCCGCCGCCGTGGCGGTTACTTCGACATCATTGGCGCCAGGAGCGAGCTGGACGCCGGGCCAGAGGAAGATGTGATCGGTGCTGGTGAGCGTGCTGACGACCACGCCGTTGACCGAGAGCGTGACGGCATCGAGGTTGGAATAGATTTTGATATCGGTCGTGCTCGTAGGACGATTGATGTAGCTGCGGCTGGTGATATAGAGAACGGGGTCGGTGGACCAGTTGGCCTTGTACCAGTAGAAGGAATCCTTGAGCGTCTTGCGATCGTAGCTGACCAGCCCCTTGTCGTTCCGTCCGGGCGTATCCCCCTCATGGCGGCTATCCACCGCGAAATCGAACATGTCCCACACACTCTTGACCCACAGATACGGCCGGCTGGCCAGCTGCTCCCAGTACATTTCATGAAACTTGTCTTGGTATTCTTCCGGGTGCCAACTATAGGCGGGATATTGTGGATACTCGGGGTTGTCCTGGTGCTGATAAATGCTCGCCCCGGCACCGTACTCGCTGATCCCGATCGGCACGTTCGGATAGGTGCTGTGGATATTGTCGGCCCAAGAACCGATGTCATAGTAAGTCCCATAATACCAGCCGTAGTACTTGTTGAATCCCGTGACATCGGTCAAGAAATTGATCGGCTTGTTGTCGGACAGATCGGTCGCATCGGCGGTCAGGCGGGAAGGATCCACCTGATGGGCCAGTTGCACCAGCTGCTGGACATACGACTCGGCGGTGCCGTTGTCGGAGAGTTCATCGTAGATTCCCCAGAAGAGCACGGATGGATGATTGTAGTTCTGCAGCATCATCTCCATGAGCTGCTGCTTGGCATTGTTGAAAAAGTCGGGGCTGGCGACCACGAAATCGATCAACGGCAGATCGCTCCAGGCAATGATGCCGTCCTGGTCGAGGAGGCTATACGTCAGTGGTGGATGCTGGTAGAGGGTGAGGCGGGCAAAGGTGGCACCGATATCCTGGATGAGGCTGACATCCTGGATCTGGTCGGCATCGGAGATGGCCCAGCCTTCGTTGAGCCGGTCCTGGTGAAAGCCCACCCCGTGCAGATCCAACGACTGGCCGTTCAGGAAAAACCCCTGGTTCGGATCCACGCTGAAATACCGTAACCCCAGCGGCTGATCCACTTCATCGACCACGCTGCCGGTCGTGTCATCGATTACCTGCACCGCGACTTGATACATGTAGGGATCAGCTCGTCCGTTCCACAGATGCGGATTGGCCAGGGTGGTGCTCTGGACAACATCCATCCCGACTCCGGCGTCGAGGGACACGTCGGTGGCCAACGCTTGCACGAGATTTCCCGCTGCGTCCATGATGTTGGCCACCACGGTCGCCTGGCGGGGCACGAGATCATCGTTTTGCAGCTTGGTCGTGATCTGCACGTCGGCCGAGGCAGCGCTGACGTTGGACTGCTGGAGGTAGACGCCGGGTGAGGCATAATCGGTGAGGCTGATATGCAAGGGATCGGTCGCGATCAGGTTGACATGCCGGTAGAGGCCTCCATCCCAGGTGATATCGCCGCTCTGAGGGACCGCGGCGAGATCCGAGGCATTATCGACCTCGACGGCAAGCACATTGTCGCCGCCAATGATGATGTAGGGGGTAACGTCCCAAACGAATGCCGCGAATCCCCCCCGATGCTCACCGACGAACAGCCCGTTCACGTACAGGTCGGTCGTGTAATTGGCACCGTCGAACTTGATGAACAGCTCATGTCCCGTTAGATTGCCCGGCACGTAGTAATGCCGGCGATACCAGCCGATGCCGCGGTAGTAATTGTTGCCGCCGTCCTGACCGTCCAGATTGTTCCAGGTATGCGGCAACGTCACGGTCATCCAGGCCGAGTCCCCAAACGACACCGAGGCCGCTCCGGGAACATCTTGGGGAATGAATTGCCACGAATTGTCCAGGCTGAACACGGTTCGGCTTAGAAGCCGGCGATCTTCCAATTGCTCGACGCAAAGCAAGGCTCTGCAAATCGGGTGCAGCCGTTTTCGGCCTTTTCTGGGGAGGCACAAAGAGAGCGGGCTGTTCATGGACAGACCTCAAAAGGCGTGGGAACGGTGCAACAAGATAGGAGATCGGACGCCGATGTTTCCCGGACGGAAATGGTTCCGGGCGGCACCGTCCACCACAGATCACCCGATTTTAAGCTAGCGGATGAGCAACTGCAACTGAATTTTCCACGCCCGTAAATTTTCCCAAACGGTACATAACTCAAGCACTGCTGCTCCGGAGATTTTAACAGCCGCGCTTGCTGTTCACCGGGAAAAGCGATACACTTGCGTAGTTCTTACCAGCCTTCGGACATTGGGGTTCGAGAGGGCTGGGGTGCAATGTGGCACCTATCGTTGGAGAAGGGAATGATTATTCGCTTAGCCTCATTCTTCGCGGTCGCCTGCCTCACCTTGGCCGCTACTGCCCTCCTGAATTCCTCAACTCGGCCCGCTGGACGCTCACCTGAACCGGAGAGCGATACCAATCCGCAGACTAGCAATCGTCTACCGGCACCCGAGCGTGCGGTCTCCTTCCATGCCCGCTTCTCGCTGAATTGAGGCGGGAGGATCACGAAGCGCGTCTGCTCTCTGGGTTTATGCGCCGATTGTAAGCTACACTAGCGCGGGGTTGTTAAGGCCAATCGAAGGATGCCCCCCTCGTTCGGACGCTTGCGGCAACGGTGTGGCTTTGCGCCATGCTGCAGGTGACTCATTGGCTTTTCCCGCGAGAAGAAGCTATGCAGAATACCGCATGGATTGCCCTCTTTCGGCGCATCCCGACCGAGCAACACAATATGCTGGCGGTCGTGACCACCGTAGGGATTGAGATCAACATTCAGGACCTCGTCCGCATTGAGGAGGACCACCTGGTGATCCGGGGTCGATTGGCCGGCACGACGGACAACGGGCGGATTTTCTTCCTGCCTTATGAACAACTCAGCTACCTGGGTTTCACGAAGGAAATGAAAGACGCCCAAGTCCGAGTCCTGTACGGAGACACACCACCAGCAGGGGAACCCGAGCCGAAAACCGATATCTCCAGCGTGGAAACGGTGTTGGCCCCGCCTCCGGTCGAGGCAGCACCCGTTCCGGCGGACCCATCGAAGCCGGAGCCACCAGCCGCGCCCGTAGAAATGCCTTCGCCTTCTCCGTTTATGAAGATCCCACGCAAAAGCGGGGTGCTGGAACGGTTGCGGGCCCGGGCTCAGCTGAGCAAAACCTCGACCCCGCCCCCCAACCCATAGCCTGCTTTCGCCAGGTTCGCTATGCTCAAAATATGGCGACATCTGAATCGAAGAGCGAGTGCCCCCGCACCGAAATTCCTCTAACCAGCATTCAACCCGCCGGCGGATGGTTCATGCGACTCGAACTCGCCTGGGGCCGTGTGCGGCGGTTCGGCCTGCGCACATTCCGACGCGCCTATGTTCAGCGGATGGCGGAGAAGCGGTTAGGGTCGTGCCCCAACTGCCCCCATGATATCGTTGACGTGCGCGATCTGAAATACTACCGCAACGTTTGCGGCTACTGGTTTGCGAAGGAAGATGATCCGTTCCACTGGCGCGACGACCTTGGGTTCGCTCGGGTCGGCTTGGCGGAAGTGTGCATCATTAGCTCGGTAATGGTGCTGGTGCTGGCCTTCCTGTCGGCGGCGGGCAATCTCATTCACCGCAGCCTGTGGGGACCGATCCCGGTGCTGCTCGTCTGCTGGGCGTTCGTGCTCTGGTTTTTTCGGGATCCCGATCGGGATATCCCAACCGCTCGAAATGCCCTGTTAAGCCCAGCCGACGGTACGGTGACCCACGTCGGGGTCGTCGACGAACCCGACTTCCCCGGTGGCCAAGCGTTCCGCATCAGCATTTTCCTGTCGATTTTTAACGTCCATGTGAATCGCATTCCGCGCACCTGCCAGGTCGTTCGCCTACGTTATTTCCCAGGCCGCTTCCTGGACGCGCGCAATCCCGCCTGCTCCCTGCAGAACGAGCAGCTGTGGATTGATTTGGAGGAGCACGATCCGCCGCGCCCGATCCGGGTCAAACAGATTTCCGGTGCCATTGCACGACGAATTGTTTGCTGGCTGAAACCGGGCCAAACGGTTTGGGCAGGCGAGCGATTGGGCATGATCAAGTTTGGCTCGCGCACCGATGTCTGCATTCCGGTGGATGCGGCCAAGGAAGTGCTGGTCCACGTTGGCGACAAGGTGAAAGGCGGCAGCACGATTTTGTTGAAGCTCCGCGACGAGGCGGCGAGTTAAGAGCCAGGAGACACAAGCCTGACGCGCAAGCGAAGGAAGGCATTTTGCGATCGCTTCGCGTACGCATCAGGTTTGTGTCCTGGCATTACTACAACTTGTGTCCGCTAACTCCAAGATCGATCAGACTTTCATAGCCACGACCGAAGAGCCCGCACTTGGACGGTATCCCTCGCCCCCCGGAGAAGTGTGCACTAGCTCCGGAACCGGACGATGACGATACCAAACCGGATGCCCGAGAGATCTTGAGACGACCAAACGGCGTTGTCACATCAGCGAGGCCGGAACTGCTTTCCCGACTAGTCGATGTAGAGTTTATTCTCGTCTGGGAGCTGTTCGTCCTTGAGGAACTGGTCCTTCTCGGCCAGGAATTTCTCGAGTGGCGGTCGTTCGCTGAGGCCAATCGCTCGTTGATACGCGTCCGCAAGTGCCAGCAGCGTGCTCTCATCGTAAGCGCGGCCTGCCATGAATTGGTGTCGAGGCACGAGGAAGCCGTGGTCTTTCTCGAACTTCTTGGGGAATGCAAGGACCGGATGCCCGGCGAGATTCGTGTACAGCGCCAACTCATCTCCGAGATAGAGGTCGATCGTCCGCATCAACTTCTCAAATCGTTCCATCAAGATCGCCCGTAGCCGGCTGAATTTCAGGTAATCGACGGCCGACAAGAGATGGCCGTACGCCCAATACCTGGGCCATCCGTGGACTCCTTTTGGTTCGCCGCGGCGTGTCAGCTCGTCGAACGATGCGGCGGACTCCATCGCGACGACCGCTTCAATCAACTCGAACGTTAGGCCGTAATCCTCCAAGAGTTTCGTTTTTTGTACGGGCACGAGTTTGACGCCGAGCTCGCGCAGGACCCGCAGTTCCTCGCGATCTTCCTCGTTACGGTTTTCCGGGGAGTAGCCCACGCGGATTGTGGAGATGGCGCGCGAGGACGGCCACACATAGGGGCGATCGACGGTTACTGGGTCGCGCGGATCGGCGCCATGGATTGCGGCAAAGACCAATCCGCAGTCGTCGGCGCTGCGACAGATCGGCCCGACCGTATCGAGCGACCAACAGAGCTGCATACAGCCGTGGCGGCTCACGCGCCCATAGGTTGGACGCAGCCCCACGGTGCCGCAGCGCATCGACGGGTGGATAATGCTGCCGGCCGTATCCGTCGCAATCGAGAAGCCGAGGAGTCCGGCGGCGATCGCCGAACCGGAGCCCGAGGACGAACCCGCGGCATCCAAGTGCGGGTTCCAGGGATCGCGGGTCAGGCCGCGGTACCATTGCACGCCGCCTCCTGCGAAGGGGTTGGTCGCGAGCTTGGCGAGGAGCACGGCCCCCGCATTCTCCAGCCGCTCAGCGACCGCCGCTTTCACGTTGATGATTCGCTGACGATACTGCGGGGCGCACCAGGTCGTCGGATAGCCGGGATAGGCGAGGATGTCCTTCAGCCCCCACGGAATCCCGTGCAGCGCCCCACGATCCTTCCCCTCCGCCAGCTGACGGTCCGCTTGCTTCGCCTGCTGGAGCGCGAGCTCGTCCATGAAGGTCACGACGCATTTGAGCAACGGGTCGTAG
>DATGIQ010000270.1:0-2840 GCA_035295665.1 Gemmataceae bacterium
TGCTGACATTGGTCTGCTGGAGGTACACGCCGGGCGAGGCATAATCGGTGAGGCTAATGTGCAAGGGATCGGTCGCGATCAGATTGACATGGCGATACAGCCCGCCATCCCAGGTGATATCTCCGCTTAGCGGGGCCGCGCCAAGGTACAGTGCGTTGTTCACTTTCACGGCCAGGACATTATCGGCTCCGACCGTGAGGTATGGCGTAAGGTCCCAAGCGAAAGCCGCAAAGCCACCGACGTGTTCGCCGACGAAGGCGCCGTTGACGTACAAGTCGGTGATGAGATTGGCGCCATCGAACTTGATAAAGAATTCCTGGCCGGCCAGATTAGCCGGCACGGTGTAATGCCGGCGATACCAGCCGATGCCACGGTAGTAATTGTTGCCGCCGTCCTGGCCATCGAGATTGTTCCAGGTATGCGGCAACGTCACAGCCGTCCATGCCGAGTCGTCGAAGGAGACCGCTGCCGCACCGGCGCTATCCTGGCGAAGGAACTGCCAGGAGCTGTCGAGACTGAAAACACTTCGACTTAGTAACCGGCGATCTTCCAATTCTTCCACACGGAGCCAGCAGGCACGGCGTTGTGCCGAGCACCCTGGACCTTTGCCGGGAGCGGGCGAAAGGAGGGGGCCTTTCATGAAAAACCTCGTCTGAAGATAGTAGGAGAACGGTCCGGCAAAATCCGGACAAACGATGAGAGTCCTTACAAGACCAAGGCGTCGGGGACTCGATCTCTTCGGGAATCGGCCCGATTCTAGCAAACGGAAAATCGAATGCAACTGTTTTTGGAGCAAAAAGAAAAAATTCATTCCGCCCCGATGGGAGTCGGGGAATAAAGGGCAATCCACCCCAGATGGAGAAGACATAAGGGCACGCCCGGTAGCTTCAGAACCACGAACCCAAAGGTGTCTGGAGCTCTCGAATCAAAGTTCCGGACGCCTTGGTGTTAACAAAAAGGTGTCTGGTGGTACCGGCCGTGGCGGTTCGTGCGCTTGCCAGCGGGCGGTGCTGGATCTGGGCCGCTGCCGCCTCGTCGACTAGGGCCAACCAGTTGGACGGCGGGTTATCCATCCCGTAGTGTGAGAACAGCTCGCGGATCACTGCACCCCCGTCCCGAGGATTCGATGAAATCCAAGCGTTTTTTGAGCTTGCTGGTGTTCTCTTCCCTCCTGTCGGCCGGAGTGGTGCACGCACAGACCGGGGATTCGCAGCCGGACTACCTGAACCCCAGACTCCCCATAGCACGACGCGTGGACGACCTCTTCACGCGCATGACCCTGGAGGAAAAGGTCGCGCAGATGCTGTGCCTGTGGAACACCAAGCGGCAGATCACCGACTCCCAGGGTCGCTTCGATCCCACTCACGCTCCGGAATGGTTCCGGCTCGGGATCGGACGGGTGGAGCGCCCGAGCGATGGCCACGGAGCACGCGCACAAGCGGAATTCGCTAACGCCACCCAGCGCTGGATGAAGGAGCACACGCGCCTGGGCATTCCTGTGATCTTTCACGAGGAGGCGCTGCACGGGCTACAGGGGGAGGAGGCGACCAGCTTCCCCCAGGCAATCGCCCTGGCAAGCACATGGAACCCGGAGTTGGTGGAGCGCGCCTTTGCCGTGGTCGCGCAGGAAGTGCGGGCTCGGGGCGCGCACCAGGTGCTCGCTCCCGTGGTGGACGTGGCCCGCGACCCGCGCTGGGGGCGTTTCGAGGAGACTTACGGCGAGGACCCGTATCTTGTGGCGCGGCTGGGCCTAGCGGCGGTGCGCGGCTTCCAGGGAGGTGGCCGAACCATTCCGGCCCAGCGGGTGATCGCCACACTGAAACACATGGCCGGGCACGGCCAGCCGGAGTCCGGGACGAACACAGGCCCGGCGTCTTTGGGCGAGCGGACGCTGCGCGATGTCTTCTTGGTCCCGTTCGAGGTGGCGGTGAAACAGGGGCATGCTCACAGCGTGATGCCCTCGTACAACGAGATCGACGGAATTCCCTCGCACGCCAACCGCTGGATGCTCCGTGACGTGCTGCGGGGGGAGTGGGGCTTCGATGGTACTATTGTCTCGGACTGGCAGGCCATCGGCCAACTTGCCGGGCGCCATCGAGTGGCCGCGGACAGCGCCGAGGCGGCGCGCCAGGCAGTGACAGCTACCGTGGACGTGGAGCTACCGGACCCGGAGACGTATCCCACTCTGGTCGCGCAGGTAAGGCAAGGAAAGGTGTCCGAGGGCGCGATCAACGACGCCGTGCGGCGTCTGCTGCGAGAGAAGTTCGAGCTCGGGCTGTTCGAAGATCCGTACGTGGATCCCGCCCGCGCCGAGGAGATCTCCGGCTCGGTGGCGAGCCGACCACTGGCTTTGGAGGCGGCACGCCAGGCGATCGTGCTCCTCCAGAACCGGGGCCAACTCCTTCCCTTGCAGGTCGCTCGGGCTCGCCGCGTGGCAGTGATCGGCCCGCACGCAGCTGAAGTGATGCTGGGGGGCTACTCCGGCGTGCCGCGCCACTCGGTCAGCATCCTGGAGGGGATCCGCCGGCGGTTGGGGGCGGACGCGCTGGTCCGCCACGCGGAGGGGGTGCGCATCACCGAGGACTCCACCTTCACCCGCGGCCCCCAGCCGCTCATCGGCGGAACCCGCTCGCAGGCGCGGTGGTCGGCCGACCGCGTGGTGCGCGCTGACCCGGCCGCCAACCGACACCGCATTGCGGAAGCCGTGGCCCTGGCGCGCGACAGCGACGTGACCATCGTCGTGGTGGGGGACAACGAGCAGACCGCGCGCGAGGCCTATGCCGACAATCACCTGGGCGACCGGCCGGAGTTACGGCTCGTGGGGCAGCAGGAGGAACTCG
>DATGIQ010000271.1:0-7783 GCA_035295665.1 Gemmataceae bacterium
CGCCTGCCCGCGGCTCCATGCAGGGGGTGGTCGTGGGGGACTTCAACGGTGACGGGCATCCCGACCTGGCCCTTCAGGACGCTGGCGGCACTGTGAGCGTGCTCTTGGGCAACGGCGACGGGACGTTCCAGGCCGCACACATCTACGCGGTGGGAGCGAACTCCCTGGCGATCGGCGATGTGAACGGCGACGGCTCCCTGGACCTGATCGTCGCCCTAGATGGCACGGTGGGCGTCTTGCTGGGGAATGGCGACGGGACCTTTCAAGCGGCGCAAGAATTCCCCGTCGGCCGCGGTCCCTTCGCCATTGCGGTGGCGGACTATAACCGCGATGGTTATCCGGACCTGGCCATCAGCAATGAAGGAGGCGTGACCATCTTGCTCAATGCGGCAGACTGGTGAGCCGGCTACCCCGAAGCGCCGGCACGGAAGCTGCCACCTGCGCCCGACGCTGGCCTCCGCACCGCGCCGCCCGCTCCGACGGAAGGTCTTATCCGAGCGGTGGATGCCTACTCCAGATAATGGGATGGTCTACCGATGAGAACCACGTTTTTGCGGACTGGTGTTGCCGGGCGGGTGCGCGCCCTCCAAAGGCCCCTAAGCAGGAGAATCCTAGCCGGGAGCTTGTTCTGTTCCGCCATCCTCTTTGCCGTACTTCTTCTAGGGCAACGCCTCGTGGCAAGTTTTGTCACGGCGCCCCAGTACGCGGCGGGTCCCGATCCGCAGGCCGTGGCGGTGGGCGATTTCAACGGCGACGGCATCCCCGACCTCGCCCTCGCCAACTACGGGACTACTCCCAACCATACCGACGGCGGGGTGACTATCCTCCTGGGCAATGGCAACGGCACATTCCAGCCTGCGCAGAGTTACCGCATCGGTGCGCCGGCTCTCTCTATGGCGATCGGGGACTTCAACAGCGACGGCAAGCTCGACCTGGTGACGGCAAATGGAAACGGCACGATCAGCGTGCTGTTGGGCAATGGCGACAGCACCTTCCAGCCCACCCAAAGCTTTGCCCCTGGATTCCTCGACCTCAAGGCTGTGGCGGTAGCTGATTTCAACGGCGACGGTAGGCTCGACTTGGCGGTAGCAGGTGAAACCAATGATTTTAGCGGTGTAGTGAGTGTCTTGCTCGGCAACGGCGACGGCACCTTCCAACCTCCGCAGCATTATGCCGTCGCCTCCGCGGTCTTCGTGGCCGCGGGCGACTTCAACGGCGACGGCAAGCTCGATCTTGCTGCCCTAGGTAGCGGCGAGCTGAAGATTCTCCTCGGCAATGGCGACGGGACATTTCAGCTGGCTTCTAGTTACGCGGTCGGTGGATCATCTGTGGCCGTGGGCGACTTCAACGGGGATGGCATCCCTGACTTGGCCGTGACTGGTGGGCTTGTGACTATCCTGCTCGGCAACGGCGACGGCACCTTCGGGCCTGCTCAAAGCTATGCCGCCGGCTTTGATCCTAGATCACTAGCGACCGGTGACTTCAACCACGACGGTCAGCTGGATCTGGCCGTGGGGGATTTTGAATCGGAGACGGTGAGCGTCCTGCTAGGCAACGGCGATGGCACGTTCCAGGCCGCCCAGGGCTTTGCCACCGGCTTCACAACCTTTGTGGCGGTGGCCGACTTCAACGGCGATAGTCATCTCGACATTGCTGCTGCGGGACCAGCGGGCCTGTTTATCCTGCTGGGCAAGGGAGACGGCATATTTCCCGGCGCCAGGACGTTTGCCGTTAGCATCCCCTATATCCCCTCGGTAGTAGTGGCTGATTTCAACGGTGACAACATCCCCGACGTCGCTATGGTCAACGATCTCTTCCAGGGCGCGGTTCTCATCCTGCTAGGCAAAGGGGATGGCACCTTCCAGCCCCCCAAAAGCTCTGCCGCCGGCAGTTATCCCGCATTCGTGGTCGCCGGAGACTTCAACGGCGACGGCATCCCCGATCTCGCCGCCCTCGACTATGATTTTACGAGTACGGTCCACATCTTGCTCGGCAACGGGGATGGCACCTTCCAGGCAGGCCCAACGTATAGCGTGGACGCCTTTGCCCAGGCCATGGCGGTGGGGGACTTCAACGGGGATGGCATCCCCGATCTGGTGGTGGCCAATACCGGCTATGCGCGCTACGGTCTGGGCACCACGGTGAGCGTGTTGTTGGGCAATGGCGACGGCACGTTCCAGCCAGCAACGAATTACCGGATCGACTTTGAGCCCTACTTCGTGTCCGTCAGCGACTTCAACGGCGACGGCCATCCGGACTTCGCCCTGGTCAATTTCGACCAGAGTGTGAGTGTGCTCTTGGGCAACGGCGACGGCACGTTCCAGGCCCCATATAATTACCCCGGATACGGGCCTCCTATCGCCATCGGCGATTTTAACCGCGACGGCTCCCTGGATATAGCCGCCAATTCGGACTCGGGCACAGCCGTCTTGCTGGGCAACGGCGACGGCACGTTTCGTGCGGTGCCGGGCTGCCCTGTCGGGCTCGGGTTTTCCGTAGCAGTAGGGGACTTTAACGGCGATGGTTATCCGGACCTTGCCGTAGGCAACCGAGGCGGCGTGACCATCCTGCTCAATGCGGCGGATTGGCCGTAAAGGCGAGTACGCAGGAGATCAGCGGCTGGGTTAGAGGTTGGGAGAGGTCATTTTCTCAGCAATTTTTAGCTTTCCAACCACCTAAGCCTGAGCCGTAAGCATTCATCAAACACGGCCTAGCCTCCCATGCTTGCTCTCACCCATCTACCGTCTCCAAGTTTGGATCACGGACAGCGCACCCATGTCGCGCGGGTGTCGATCACGCATGACCTCGCCGTCCGGCAACATGGGGATTATTGCCAGATGTTGCGGGACTGTGGGGCCCAAGTGCGCACGCTGGATGTGAACCGTTTTCTGCCGGACAGCACCTTCATCGAAGACACCGCCATCGTGCTGGATGAAGTAGCCGTGCTCACTTCGATGGGGACCCAGGCACGGCGGGGGGAATTGGCGGGAATCGAAACGGAATTGAGGAAATATCGAGAGCTGGTCCGCGTGGAAGATCCCGCGCGCCTCGAAGGAGGGGACGTCCTCCGTGTGGGGCGGTCCTTGCTGGTCGGCTTGTCTTCGCGAACCGACTCCGAAGGGGTACGGGCTTTCGAGAAGATCGCTCACCGCTATGGCTACCGCGTGTTAGCCGTGCCGGTGCGGCAGTGTTTGCATCTGAAGACAGCGTGTACGGCGCTGCCGGACCGCAGCCTGCTCGTGAACCCGTGCTGGGTGGATGGGCAATCCTTGGCGGAGTTTGAAATCATTTCCGTTCCCGAGAGCGAACCCTGGGCGGCCAACACCCTGACCGTCGCCGGCACCGTTTGTCTGGCCGCGGAACACGTACAAACGGCTGAGCTGCTGCGGCGACGGGGCTTCCCCGTCCGAACGGCTGGATTGTCGGAATTCCTGAAAGCTGAAGGCGGCGTCACCTGCTTGTCGCTTCTGTTTTCATAAAAATCCGGATTTCTCTCATTTTTTTGGCACGGTGGGGACGGTTTCCGTTCCTATGGAGGAAGGGCACCGAAGCCACATGGAGAGGAACCTGGAATGTTCAACCGCTGCACATTCGCCATCATCCTTGCCCTTGTTTGTCTGTCTCCTTTCGCCGGGGCCGCTGAGTGGCCGCAGTTTCGCGGACCCGGCGGCACCGGTTCGTCTATCGGAGCCCCGCTTCCCGAAGAGTGGTCCGGTACCAAAAACATCGTGTGGAAGGTCGCGATCCCCGGCTTCGGCTGGTCGTCTCCCATCGTCTGGGGAGATAAGGTGTTCGTCACAACTGCCATTGCGGAGAAACAGGCGAAGCCAAAACCGGGGGCCGGTTTTGGCGGGCCGCCCGGCGGCTTTCCCGGCGGTCCAGGCGGTGATCAACCGCCTCCCCGCGGCGGCTTCGGCCGGGGCGGCTTCGGCCCCCGTGGCGGGGGTCGGCCGCCGGACGAGGTTTATCGCTGGGAGGTCTACTGTCTAGACCGGGACAGCGGCAAGGTCCTCTGGAAGCAGCTCGCTGCGGAACACAAGCCCGCCATTCCGAAACAGCCCTCGAACTCCTACGCCACGGAAACGCCAGTGACCGACGGCGAACGGGTCTATGCCTATTTCGGCACGACCGGCGTCTACTGCTACGACTTCTCCGGCAAGCTCGTGTGGAACAAAGATCTCGGTTCGTATCCGATGGCCATGGGCCACGGCACGGCCAGCTCCCCCACGCTGGACGGCGATCGCCTTTTTGTGCAATGCGACAACGAGAAGCAGTCGTTTCTCGTGGCCCTGGACAAGCGAACCGGCAACGAGCTGTGGCGCGTGGACCGCTCGGAACGGACGAGCTGGAGTACGCCGTTGATCTGGAAGAACAAGCTTCGGACCGAAGTCGTGTGCCTGGGGAGCGGGCGCGTGCGCTCCTACGACCCGGCTACCGGCAAGCAACTTTGGGAGCTTGGCGGTGTCAACGGCCAGGCCCAAGCTTCGCCGGTCGCTGACGGCGAGTTGCTCTACGTCGGCACGGGTGGCGGACCCGGGTTCGGCGGGCCGGATTTCGGCGGGCCCGGCGGCGGGTTCGGCGGCGGCAGGGGTCGGGGCAGACCGGGTGGCGGTGGCGGAGGTCGGCCATTGTTCGCAGTCAAGGCGGGGGTCTCGGGCGATCTCACCCTCAAGGAGGGTGCGACCTCGAATGATGGCATTGCCTGGTATTTGCCGCAAGCCGGGCCGGCGATGGCGTCGCCACTTCTGGTTGACGGGTTCCTCTACATCGTGGAGCAACGGGGCGGCTTGCTGAGCTGCTACGATGCGAAGACCGGCAAGCAAGTGTACAAGGAGAGGCTCCCGGGGGCGAGGGGCTTTACCTCGTCCCCGTGGGGCTACGACGGCAAAGTGTTTTGCTTGGATGAGGACGGCTTGACCTTTATCGTCCAGGCGGGGCCGACGTTCAAGATGATCGGCAAGAACAAGCTCGACGAGATGTTCTGGTCTTCCGCAGCCGTCGCCGACGGGGCTCTTTTCCTGCGTGGTGTGGACAATCTGTATTGCATCAAGAGTGCAAACGGGCAAAATTAGCTCACAGGTTTACCGTTTCGTGGCCGCTCCCTGAAGGGCGCGGTCTTGCGGATGCATGCGAAACGTAAACGTGGGGACTCGCACGAATTCGTTCAAGGTAAGGTGCTGCATGATCTCGACCCGGAAGATCGCTTGCCCGTTCTGTGATGTCAAGCTGCGCGTGGCGGACACGCTCCCGGCCGGAAAAGTGATCAAGTGCCCGAAATGCGGCGAAGGGTTTCCCATTCCAGACAGCAGCGGCGACACGCCAGTGGCGGAGTCCGCTGCGGCCTCCTCAGCGTACGCGTTCACCCAGCAAGAAACCAAAGAGAAGGTGAAACGTGTACGGAAGCCAGCCCCGGCACAGCGGGCCGAGGAAGAGCCCGATGACGAAGAGGAAGCCCAGCCCAAGCGCCGGAAACGCCACAAGAAGGAGAAAGAGCCGGCAAGCAATGCGCCGCTGATTTGGGGTCTGGTGATCGGCGGGGCAGTGCCATTGCTCATCGCCGTGGTCTTGGCGGTGGTTTTCCGTCCCTGGGAGAAAAAAACCGAAACGGTTGCCGCGCGCCCTCCGTCGCAGCCGGCAGCAACCGAGCCAGGATCGCCGGACGCGCCGCCGGCTCCGCGTCCCGGACGAGGCCGGCGGGGTTTTGGAGGAGAGCCGGGGCCGGTGGCGCAGCGGCCCGTCGCCGAACCGATACCCTCAGGGCCAGCTTCCACGGGCACGGGATCTGACGATCTGATCGCCCACGGCCAACAGGTCTTCCAGGCCAATAACTGCGGCCGCTGCCATGCCATGGGCGGAGGCGGCCGGCGCGGACGCGGCCCCGATCTATCGCACGTTGGCGCCAACCGCTCGGCGGACTGGCTTTCGGAGCATATTCGCGATCCGCATTCGCATAATCCAGACTCGCGCATGCCCTCTTTCGGGGGCAGGATCCGTGACGATGATCTCCGTGCCCTGGGCTCGTATTTGGCCAGCTTAAAGTAAAAGTTCTTGGTCCGTGATCCGTAGTCCGTAGCAGGCTAGCTACGGATCACGGGCTAAGATTCACAAAATTGATCTGTGAAATATCCCGTTTTCTGCAAAGGAGCGTTCCCATGGCGAAGCCGATCCTCGTGCCTAATCGCCGTACTTTCCTTAGCACGGTCGCATTGGGCGCGGCTGCTTTCACGACGCCCGGTGTCTTTGCCGAGGCGCTGGCCCTGACCCGGACGCCGCGCATGACGGAAGGCCCATTCTATCCGCCCAAGCTGCCGCTCGACACCGATAACGACCTGATCATCATCAACAACTCGATCACGCCGGCCGTGGGCGAGATCACGCACCTGACCGGCCGTGTCCTGTCGGCGAGCGGGGAGCCGATCCGCAACGCGCTCGTCGAAATTTGGCAGTGTGACGGCAAGCAGGTGTACTTGGCCCAGGGGCCGCGCGAGGGAAGGGGTGATCCGAATTTTCAGGGCTTTGGCCGATTCATGACCAGCTCCACCGGCGAGTACTACTTCCGAACCATCAAGCCGGTGCCCTACCCCGGCCGAACGCCACACATCCACTACAAGATCAAGCAGGGCGGAAGGGAATTGCTCACGACTCAACTCTTCATCAACGGCCATCCGCAAAACAAGACCGACGGGGTGTTCCGTGGCGTTCGCGATCCGCTGGAACGCGAGCTGGTGCTGGTCGATTTCAAACCGATTCCGGGGTCGAAGATCGGTGAGCTGTCGGCCAAGTTCGACATCGTGATTGGCCGGACACCGGAAGACGCTGACGAAGCCCGCCGGAGATAACCGTGGCCCGCGCTGTGGGGAGATGATTTCCATGTTGAAACTTCAAAGCATTCTGCTGGCGGCTCTGTGTGCGACGGCCTTGCTGTCCCAGGGGATCGCACAAACGCCGGGCAAGGAAAAGGCGAAAGACTTCGGCAACTCCTCGATCGTCACCGGAATGATGGCGTTCGACAAGAACAAAGACGGCAAGCTGACCAAGGACGAAGTGACCGATGTGCGGCTCCATCGGCTCTTTGACCGGGCCGACGCCAACAAGGACGGCATCGTAACCAAAGAAGAGCTGATGGCACTCGCAGCCCAGCTCGACGCCGAGTACGGTCAGGGAGGCGGTCGCGGCGGTCCGGGGCCGGGAGGCTTTGGCGGGCCCGGTGGACGCGGTCCAGGGCCGGGCGGCGGGGGTCGCGGTGGCCGCGGGCCGGGGGGCCCCGGTGGCCGCGGACCAGGCGGGCCGGGCGCTGGCGGTCCCGATGGGCCTGCTGCTCCCGGCGGGTCTGGCGAACGTGGTCCTGGCGGACCCGGCGGCTTTGGCGGTCCTGGCCGCGGTGGTCCGGGCGGGTTCGGCGGTCCTCCTCAGCCTGGCCGTATTCTGCCCCCCTTCCTGCGAGAGCAGTTAGGACTGACCGCCGAACAGAAAAAGCAACTGAACGAGCTACAGAAGGAAGTCGACACCAAGCTCGGAAAGATCCTTACCGACGAACAGAAGAAGCAGCTTCAGGAGATGCGGCCGCCGGGCTTCGGTCCTGGTGGTCCCGATGGTCCTCCGCCTGAGTAACGGTTCACCGGCGTTGCGGATGAGCTGCGACCGTCAGGGGGTGCTCTCCGGAACGGACTGGCCGTGCCGTCCGGGAGCGATGCTCCCTTCCCTGACGGTCGCAGCTCGTCTACCGATGCTTCCCGCGGCACAGTAAACTGGTGGTTGGGAAGGGACTTGCAGTGGTGAACCA
>DATGIQ010000272.1:0-4791 GCA_035295665.1 Gemmataceae bacterium
TCCGGACGCGAATCGGCTGTCCGGGGCTGGCGTCCTGGAGCGCCTCCCCCAAGGCGACAACCCGCAACGGTCCAACCCGGGCCATCAGCTTCACCAGGTCGTGCTGCTTGACAAGCACGGTGTTCTCGGTCTGTGCCTCCACGTCGCCGCGGGCCAAGAGCTGGCCTGCCGGAATCGGATGTTTGGCGCGCTTTCCATTCATGCACTCGGCACAGGTCAGATACTGGCTCGGCTGGGTGACCACCCGCCGATCGGCGTACAGGTTTTCTTTGCTCAATGACTCTCCCGCTTCGATCCGGCGCGAAGCCACCGCGAGTTCCTGGGTGAGCTTGATGTCCAGGGCAACCGGCACCACGGCGGTTACCCGACCGTTCACGAGGACGGCAATATCGACGAAGACCCGGCCCAGCAGGCTCCCCGAGGAGCGGAGCTCGGGCTCTAGACGGACTTGATCGTTCGGGGCGCGTTTCAGCGCCGGCAGCTGAAGAGGCAGGCCGAGTTGAATCCGCACATCCGCGGCCGGCCAAGGAACGTGCCGGAGCAGATACTGGCGGGCCACGGTGCTGATGTTCTGTTCTGTGATCGGGTCCGAAGATGCGAGCTGTCCCTCCGAAGTCACGCCATCAGACTGCCGCTTCGGACCGGAAGACCGCACGACCACCTGATTCGCCCCCTCCAGGCGAAACGTTTGCCGGTCGATGCCGGCCAACTGCAAGCGAAAGGCCACTTCCTCTTTCGAAATCCTGCTGCTCCCGCCCGGTGGCGGCGCATCCGCCAGATCCAAGGCCGCGGCCCGGCCGGTGAGGGCCGGCGCTGTCCCCCGACACGTGGCCACGTCCTTCAACAGGACACAGGATCCGCTCACGCTGGCCTCGGCATTCAGCGAGACGACGAGGGGCACCTCTTGGCCAAGGACCACACTGCCAAACAACACGAATGGCAAAATACACATTGGCCATTTTCTTATCTGCCTGTTCATGGGTGGTTACCTCACGAGGTCGTTGGTAGCGGAAAGCATATCATCCGAGACGCGGATCGCCTTGGTGTTGAACTCGTAGGCGCGCTGGGCCAGAAGCAGGTTCACCAACTCCGAAACCACCTCCACGTTGGACCCTTCCAGAAATCCCTGCCGCAACAAGCCGAGGTTGTTCTGGCTTGGAAGACCCGTGGTCGCCGCCCCCGAAGCCGGCGTATCTCGGTACAGATTGCGGCCTTCACTACTCAGGCCGGCTGGATTGGGAAAGCGGGCCAGCTGGATTTGGCCGATTGTCGACGCGGTGGTGGGGGCGCCGGAAGTGGTTACCGATACCGTTCCGTCGGAGCCGATCGAAACGGAGGCAGCATCCTGGGGAATCGTAATGCGCGGACTCAAGAAGAAACCGTCGGCCGTTACGATATCGCCGTTGGCGTTCTTGAGGAATGTGCCGTCCCGGGTGTAGCGCAGCGTGCCGTCGGGGGCGGTAATCTGAAAGAACCCCTCGCCATCGATGGCCAAATTTAGCGGATCACCCGTGGGTGTTTCCGTGCCTTGCGTGAACAGCTTGGTGTTGCCCGAGACCCGAACGCCGTTACCGATCTGCAACCCCGTCGGGACCGACTGTCCCTGGAGCTGCTCGATCCCCGGCTGGCGCAGGTTGAGGTAGATCAAATCCTGAAAATCGACCTGGCTTTTCTTGAAGCCGGTCGTGTTGACGTTGGCCAAGTTGTTGGCGGTGTTGTCCACAACAAACTGCTGTGCGATCATTCCCGTGGCAGCAGTATGGAAGGCGCGGATCATGGCAGAGGACTCCGGATTCCGTAGTCGGGCGTTTGGCGTGGGTTCTCAGAACCGTCGCCAAACGGCCTATTGCGGTCGGGTATTGAGCGCGGTGGCTTCGGAGAGCGTGCGCAGGGCGCGTTCGGAGGCCTCGTAGTAGCGCATCCCCGACAGCATCGAGATCATCTCGTTAACCACCTGGACGTTCGAACCTTCGCGATATCCCTGGAGCACGCGGATATCTGCCGTGTCGAGCTGCGGTTGGGGGGGCGGCCCCTGAAAGAGCGTGTCGCCGACCCGTTGGAGGCTGGTGCGCGGATTAGCGACTCGGGCGAGTTGGAGCCGGCCCACCGGGTTCGCATCGGCCTGGACCGTGCCATCCGAGCTGATGATAATGCGGGATGTGCCCTGGGGAATGGCGATCGGTCCCCCTTCGCCACGCACCAGTAGGCCACTTTTGGTTTGCAGTTGTCCCTGGCTGTCGAGTTCGAAGGCTCCGTTGCGCGTATATAACTGCCCACCGGGACCATCGACCACGAAGTAGCCGTCGCCGGTGATCGCCACGTCGAGCGGGTTGCCGGTCGATTGCACCGGGCCGGGATCGAAGTTCGTGAAGATGCCGCTCACGCCCGCGCTGCCTGGTCCTGTTGTGGGAACGGCGGCAACCGCCTGATCCAAAGTGGCTGCAAAGGTCCCGTACGCGTATCCCTGGCTGCGGTAGCCGGTACTCGTGGCATTGGCAAGATTGGCGGCCCGCACCTCCTGGTTGACGAGCGCTTCGCTCAGAGCCGTGGCCGCATCATAAAGCCCGCGAATCATGATTGACCCTTTCGCCAGATCACCAGCGCTCACCCCTGCCTGTTGGTTGTGTCCGTTTCGCGGCGGTTCGCAGACCGTGCTAATGTGCCCCGCGCGGTTGTGCGAACCGCCGCGAAGCAAAAACGGACATCTTCCAACCGGACTGTGTGCTGGACACTGGAAAAGCTGCGTAGCTTTTCGAACCGGGGCAAGCAGGCAGATCTGCCCGCGCCCCTGGCATCGTGGCTATTTGCCGACCAAGCGGCATATTTGTTATCGGTGGTAGAGACGGTAAAGGAATAGGGTTGGCGAACGATTTCCAGTCTCAAGCGCGCAGTTTACGCAATGTTTACAGGTCCGTGAAAGGCGGCTGCCCAGGGATGATCGGAGGATAAGCCCGGCGACGCGATCGTTGTATCCGGTTTGCAATTTCTGCACGCGGCTCACACCGTCGCTTCGAACGCACTACTGGAGACAACCGGGATCTGTCCGGCGCGTTCGAGTTGCACCGCTTCATCGCGGATGCCTTGAAATCCCTCATGCAAGGGGCGCAGTACCCGCAAGGAGTCTTCCACCGCGGCCAGCGTTCCGGAGGTGAGTCGATCCAGGGCGAACTGGTAAAGACGCAAACAGTTGTCGGCAACTTCACCCGAGTTCGGGATGACGCCGGCTGCCAATCCACCCACGAGCCTCTGGGCCCGCCGCACGAGCGGCTGGGCGGCCGGGTCATTCCGCAAAAGGGCTGCGCGCGCCTCTTCCAGTTTCTGCATCGTCGCATCGAACAAAGTCAGCAGCAACTCGATGCGCGGCAGACACTCGCTGCCTTGGTTCTGGCACGCTTCGTATTGCTTGACACTCATCGTCTGCATCCTTCGATTTGGTTCGTTCGGCCGGCTGCGTATCGGACGGGAAGGTCACGATCCGCTACTCAGGTCGGTTAACTGGGCACCGAGCAGCCCCCCCGCCGTTTTCAGCTGACTCACGGTCGTTTCCAGTGCGGTGAACTGCTCGACGAGCGATTGTTGTTGTTCTTGCATGAACTGGGTCTGGAAATCGATTTGCTTCTGAATGTCGTCGGCGCGGCTCTGGAAGCTATCGTTGATGCTTTTGAGGCGTCCCGTGGTCGGGTCGAGATACCGGTTGAGCACCTGATCGAACTGCGAAGCGACGCCACGGGTCACCGTCAGGTTGGCTTGCGCCTGGCTCCCCACTTGCGTCGGCGTGAGCCCGACTTGCACCTCCAGATCTTGCGTGTTCGCGTTGCCGGCATTGCCGGTCAAATACTGGCCTTTGCCGGTGGCCGCTTCCTGGACTCCGTTGACGAGGAAATACCCGGCCACGTTCTGGCCCGTACCGCTTTCGGTCCCCGACAGTCCCAGGACGCTCAAGGCGGTGCCGCTGCCGATTTGGACCTGAGACGCAGCGCCATAGCGCTGCGAAGTAAATCGGAGTTTGTTGGATGAATCCAGGGTAACATTCAGCTGATTGTTCCCGACCTGGCTATCTTTGTTGATCTCCGCTTGCACTTCCTCGGCCAGGGTCGTGGCGCTATAGGTCCCCGGAGTGAGGGTAATCACGTTTGAGGTGTGGCCGTCCACGGTCACTGTAAACGTGTTGTTGCTCGCGTTGATCACAACGGGACCACCCGGGGGCGGTTGCGTGGCCAAAAACGTCGCCTGGGTCGCGGCCTGGGTGACAACGACCTGGTAGGGATTTGCAGAGGCAACCGTCTTGTCGCCGCCCGAGACAAACTGGATTCCGAGGTTGTCGGATTGACCATCCAGGGCAAACAGGCGGCGAACATCGGTGGACGTGATGCCGGCTGTCTGCCCACTGAGAGCGTTGGATAATTTGCTGCTGTCTACCTGGAGCTTCCCATGGTCATCCAGGGTGATGCCCAGCGCAGATAAATCACTGACCTTCGGATTGACCCCGCCGACAACGCTGGTGAGCACTTGGCTCAAATCGCTTTGGATATCATTGGGGGCTTGTTGACCGAGCAGCAGACCGGCCTTTTGCGATGTCGGATCGTAGGAGTCATTCTGATTGATGAAATTGGTCAGCGTGTTATAGGAATCGACGAAGTCCTGGATCGCCTTCTGGGCTGTCGCCGTGTCATTGGCAACGGTTACGGACACAGTCTTGGTTGGATCAGCCGATACCAAGTTGAGCGTCACGCCGCCGAAGACACCATCCAGCGTGTTGGTAGCGTTACTGATCGTCAGCGCGTTGGGGCC
>DATGIQ010000273.1:0-5153 GCA_035295665.1 Gemmataceae bacterium
GAGGTCGCGGGTCGGCCTGTCCACACTCGGCAAGCGGCGGCCAGCACCAGGCCAAGGCGCAGCAAACGGCCCCACCAAGACGGTGTGGGCTGGTCGTCGGGATGGCGGTTTACTTCAACCATGGCTCATCGCGGCCTCCTGCTCTGCCTCCGCGAGGTCTTCCCAGCGGAGACGGAGCGCATGCGTCCGATTTTCGTCGTGCATCGGCAGCAACGGGTACCTCTGCAGCTGCCACAGGTAATAGCCAAACCAGATCCCGCCGAGACCGACGGGCATGAGGAAATCCATCCAGTGCTCGGCCAAGTTCTCCGTGAAAAAGGCCGGCAGGATCTGCCAATCGAGGAACACCAGGTGCATGAACAGCAGTGTGCCGGCCACATAAGCCAGCAAGACAGCATTGCCCTTGAGCGCGCGGAGCAGCAGCAGGAAAAACGGCACGGCAAAGTGGAGAAGGAACAGGCCCCAGGCGACCCACTGCCAGCCGCCGCGCGAACGGTCCAGGTACCAGATCACCTCGTGGGGAAGGTTCGCGATCCAGATGAGCATGAACTGGAAGAAAACCATGTAGGCCCAGATGATCAAGACGGCCAGCAGGAGGTTCCCTAAATCGGTTAGCGCCTTGACCGAGGTGGCGGATCCCAGCGCCGGCCGCGGGGCCATCCAGGCCAGCATCGCCAGCACGAGTCCCATCCCCGTCAGAATTTGTCCCGTTGCCATCAGTGGGCCGAAAATGCTCGACTTGAAGGTCGTCTGTAGCGACATGATCCAGTCCACGGCCGCGAAGTGAATGCAGATGCCGTACGCCACCAACCCTGGGCCGCTCAGGTTCTCCAGCCGCCGCGCATACCGAAGCTCACCGGATTGCTCTTGTTTCCGCGACCAGGAATTGAGGAAATACGCCAGGCCGAGCCAAACAGCAAAGAACAGAACCGCCCGTCCCCACCAAAACGGGACATTCAGGTAGACCTGCTTCCATTGTAGATTAGGGTCCGCAGCCACTTCCGCCGGCCGGGCCCAGGCGAACAGGTAACTCAGGCCGCAACCAACCGGGATCAGAAGCAGAGCCAAGAGCGGCAGGGTCCGTGTGCCGGCTTCGAGAAAGCGCCGGATCAGAAAGCCCCAGGCCCCGCCCGTCAGATAGTAGATCATCAGGATCACCAGGCAACCCAGGCCGATTCCCTGGTAGAAGAGGTACGCAGCCAGGTAGGAACGGAAGAATTGAGCCGGGTCGAAGAATGCACCGACAATGCAGACAATCAGAGCGATGGCGCCGCCGCTCAGGCACCAAGTCCTTACCCGGTTCGGCTCGAACCGATCGTCCATAGCGCGTGTGCTCATGGGCGCTGCTCCTCCCGGGGTTGGGATCCGCGCGCGTGGTTCCACTCGCGCCGCATCTCGTCTGTCAGCTGGCTGGCGGGGAAGTGCTGGCTGAGTTGCAACGCCCGGATATAGGCAGCAATGGCCCACCGATCACGTGGTGGCACCTGCTCGCTGTAGGAAGGCATCGAGCCGTATCCATGCGTCATCACCTCAAAAAAATGGCCGACCGGGACCTGGCGAAGGCGTTCGATGTGATACGACGGCGGCGCCGTGTAACCGCGCTCCACAATTTTCCCCCGGCCGGTGCCGAGTGGATCGTGGCAGACCGCACAATAAATCAGGAAGCGGTTTTGGCCATGTTGCAGGACGTTCCGTGTAACAGGGAAGGGGAAGACCCGGACGGTATTGGCCTGCTCGGCAAGAGCAACTGCCGTCGCGCTCAGGCCACTCAAATCGGCCGCGCCAAGGACGGCCGGGGCAAATGTCCAGTCGCGACTCTCCGGAGTGTTTTTGCCCGTGAAGAGAGGCCAATCGATCCGCAGATGACCGCGTGGCACCGTCCCAGGGACGAGCGGCCGGGCCGATTGGCCATCGGCGAAGAATGACGTAGACTCCAGGGGCTTGTAGCTCGGTTGCTTCGCCATCTTCTGTTGGCAGCCGATCAACACGGCGAGGGCAAAGCACGGCAGGAGTCGCAAGGCGAATCGACGTTGGCTTTTCATTCCGCCCCACTCCTTTCCTGCCCGTTTCCCAGGGGAACGCGCTGCACACCGTCATTGCGGCACGGCAACGATATCGACGGGGTGCAGTTCCTCCAGGAACTGGCGCGTCGTCTCCAAGGCGAAGCGCGGATCCGTGGTCTCGATACACAGGAAGAACCGATCCTGGGTCGCGCGCGCAAAACCCGGTACGTTGAAGACTGGTCGATAGAGCTTGGGTAGACCATTGAGGAACAGCATTCCGAACAACGCCGCAAAGGAAGCAACCAACACCATGACTTCGAACGTGATCGGGATAAAGACTGGCCAGCTGTTCGGCGGCCGGCCGCCCACATCGAACGGATAGTCTACGGCCATACTCCAGTACTGCATGAAGAACCCAACGCCGGCTCCGACCAGCCCCGCCACCAGAACCACGAAGGGAACGCGCGAGCGCCGCATTCCCAAAGCTTCCGCCAGTCCCTCGACAGCGTAGGGGGTGTACGCTTCCACATGGCGGTAGCCCCGTTCCTGGGCTCGCCGCGTTGCCACCAGGATCTCCTCCGGCGTCGTGAACTCGGCCATCAGACCATGAAGGGGAGTGTTCGGCATCAGCGTCCCTCCTCATGCCCGTGGGAGCCCGGCAGCAAGCCGCGCATTTCGGACATCGAAATCATCGGCATGAAGCGAAGAAACAGCAGGAACATGGCAATGAACACGCCGAACGATCCAAAATAGGTCAGGTAGTCCCAAATCGTCGGTAAAAACATGCCCCACGATGAGGGCAAATAGTCTCGATGCAGGCTCGTGGTAATGATCATGTACCGCTCCAGCCACATGCCGGTCAGCACGATGAACGAGACCACAAAGAGTAGCCACGACTTGCGCCGCAGCGACGGCACCCAGAGGATTTGGGGTGCAATGGTGTTGCAGAACAGCACGCTCCACGAGACAGCTGCATACTGCCCCCAGCCGACAATCCGGTTCCAGTAGACGTAGTGGTCATAGGGTTCGCCCCCATACCAGGAAACGAACTGCTCGCTCAGGTAGCCGTACGACGTCAGCAAACTGGTCGCCAGCATGAACCGGCCCATCACCTCCAGATGGTTGTCGGTGATCAGATTGCTCAATCCGTAGCTCGCGCGCAAAAGGATGCACAGGATCAACACCATCGCGAAGCCGGAGAAGATGGCACCGGCGACGAAGTAGGGAGGGAAGACGGTTTCGTGCCAACCAGGGACGTTCGTGATGGCAAAATCCGAGCTGACGACCGAATGGACCGAGACGACGAGCGGGGTCGCCAAACCGCCGAGCAACAGATACGCCATATCGAAGCGCTTCCAGTGGCGCGCGGAGCCGCACCAGCCGAAGCACAAGCTCCCGTAAAAGATCTGTCCCCAGCGACTCTGGGCCCGGTCGCGCAGCGTCGCCAGATCGGGAATCATCCCCATGTACCAAAACAGCAGCGACACGGTGAAATAGGTGCTGACGGCGAATACGTCCCAGATTAGTGCGCTGCGAAACTGGGGCCACAGGGCCATCGTGTTCGGGTAGGGAAGGAGGAAATAGAAGAACCACGGCCGGCCGAGGTGCAAGAGTGGGAACAGCCCGGCACACATCACTGCGAAAATGGTCATGGCTTCGGCGATGCGGTTGATCGACGTTCGCCATTTTTGATGCAAGAGCAACAGAATGGCCGAGATCAACGTGCCGGCGTGACCAATTCCGATCCACCAGACGAAATTGGTGATCGCAAAGCCCCAGGCAACCGGGATGTCAATACCCCAGATGCCCACCCCCTCGACGAGCAGATAGACAACGACGCAGGTGAACAAAAGGAGCAGTGCACTCCCCACGCCAAACACGGCCAGCCAGCCGAGCGAAGGAGGGCTCAGGACGATGGAGCTGATCTGCGCGGTAATCGAGGCGAAGGTTTGGCCGGGCGTAACATACTTCGAGGGCTCGGGCAGCGGCGGCCCCGGCGGGGCTTCGACAGGCGTCGGCAACTCGGGCGCTTGGATCGACATGCTAGCGCTCCGCGTTGAGGAGTTCGGGGTTCGGGTTATGCAGGGCGGCCAAGTACGTTGTTCGTGGCTCCGTGTTCAGATCCGCCAAGAGGGCGTAGTGCAAGGGCGAATCCTTCCACTGTTTGACTTTGCTCGGGGCATGCGTTGTCGGATTTACGCCGTTGATGTCGCCGAAAAGAATGGCGTCCGCCGGGCAGGCAGCTTGGCAAGCTGTTAAGATTTCGCCATCCATGATTGCCCTGTCCTCCCGCTCAGCGTTAATTTCGGCGTGGCGGATGCGCTGGACGCAATAGCTGCATTTCTCCATGACGCCGCGGGAGCGAACGGTGACATCGGGGTTGTACTGAAGGCGCGTGGAAGGCGTGGTGTAGTCGGCATAGAGCAGGAAATTAAAACGGCGTACCTTGTACGGACAGTTGTTGGAGCAAAAGCGCGTGCCGACACAGCGCTGGTAAAGCATTTCGTTGAGGCCATCCTTGCTGTGCACCGTGGCTTCAACTGGGCAGACGTATTCGCACGGGGCATTTTCGCAGTGCATGCACGGAACGGGCTGGAAATTGAACTCCGTCGGCATGTCCACCGGCTCCGAGCCGCTGGCATGGTAAAGATCGACGCGCAGCCAATGCATCTCGCGGCCACGACTAACCTGGTCCTTGCCGACGACAGGGATGTTGTTTTCCGCCTGGCAAGCGACTACGCAAGCCTTGCAACCGATGCAGGCCGTCAAATCGATCACCATTCCCCACTTGTGCTCCGCCGTCGCGGACGGGGACGGCGGATAGAGCGTCAGCGGCTTCCGTGCCCGCCGCGTTTCTTCCTTCTCCAGTTCCTTCTCCCGCTCGCCGGCAAAGCGCGGCTCGCGGCGGTACTCCTCCAGTGTGGCGGAGCGAACCACCTCGCGATTCTCCATGAGCTGGTGCTCCTGCGTGGACGCCAGCACATGCTCCTTTCCGGTAGGGCGAACGCCCAGACCGTGGGCAAACCAGGGAGCATCGGAACGGCGCAGGGCATAGGCATTGAACCCGACCGGGTTGCCGGGACTGCCGCCGACGCGACCTGCGAATTGCCTGCCGTAGCCGAGCTGGACCGTGATGGAATCAGCCACATG
>DATGIQ010000274.1:0-6839 GCA_035295665.1 Gemmataceae bacterium
GTCTGGAGTGCTTGAACGAGCGAACGGAGACTGAGCAATTGAACCGGAGACAGGGTTTCGGGCTTGATCGACTGCGCCGGCCCCGGCACGGGAAGTCGTTGGGCCTGGGGCACGGTCGCGTTATAGGCAACGATTTGACCCCTCGTCAGCTGATCGACAGGTCGTGGCCGAAGAGTCAGGTATTTGCCATAGGAATTCTGCCACCAGTTCGGATTGCTTTCGCCCAATGGGCCAAAGAGCCAGGGACGGTGAAACGATGGGGTGAGTAGAGTGCCGTCGGCTTTCGCCGCACCCAGGTACAAGTTGTTCAAATCGGGATAGGTATAGGGCGCATTGAAGCCGCCGACATACGGACCGGGCAGCTGGCTCGGATCGGTGCGCCAGGGCGGCAGCCCACCGCCCTGTGTCGCGGTTGGGTTCGGGTTAGCACGCTCGGGATCACGCAGAAACGGCACCGGCAGCAGACTGGATCCATTGGGATACAGGTCTTCCGGATGGAACATGTAGTTGATGAGCTGATAATCATCGATGCCGAATGGATTCATGAAAGCTAACGGGTCGGTCGGTGCCGCGGCTTTCTGCGTGTGCAGCCGTCCCATGCCATTGAACGGCACGGTATTCGGGATGTCCGGATCGGCCGCCACACTGGGCCGGCGATAATACGCGCCATACATCGACCGGGCCAGGCTGTGCCCACGCAGCGCCGAAAAGACGCCCGTCGTATCATCGGCATCATAAATGAGTTGGCCAAGGAAGTACGCGGCCAGCAGCTCCGGCTCGGTGTCGGGTCGAATGGGCACTTCCGCTTCCCGGCTCACCTGGGCCACCTGCGATTCCGAGCCGGCATAGAGCGCGAAGCTCAGACCGACGATTGCGAACAGCGTCAACAGGATCAACACGACCATCAGAATGACGCCGCGTCGGGCTTCTGAGGGGGGACGGCATTCGGCTTGAAACATGCTTGGCTACTCCCCGTACCGCGGAGCCGTTCCGAAGAACCTGGAGCGGCCACGGCCATGATTGGATCTTGCAGTCTTCCTTCCGTCGTCGAGCGGCTCTTTCCAGTGACCCGTCCTGTGTGGAGTAATCCACCTCTTCTCTTACATATCCTGGATGATCGTGACCTGACGCGCTTGTTGCGTTCTCACATCCCAGACCCGGAGCGTGATTTCGAGAGCAGTGATCCGAATCGTGCTTGGAGGCGGTTGGGCCTCAAAGTTGTATGTGTCATCACGCACGGTTGACCAGGTGTCAAAAATCCGCGGCTGCCCCGGAAGGTTCACGGGCGGCAGATCACTGAAATCTTGTCCATGATTCGGAAGATCCGGACTCAGGACGCGGACCGTGAACGAGACGACATCGGTGAGGAGCAGGTCGGCGCCCGTCTGGTTGTCCTGCGGAGGAATGGTTTTCGGATCTTGCAAGGGAAGGAAATTGGAAAACGCCCGGTTCACTTGCGTCTGCGGATTCGTCGCGAACCGCCGCTCTGGTACCGTCAGGTCGGTCGGATTATTGAAATAGAGCACATCCGGGAAACCGGCGCCGTCGGTCGGCAGCAATGGCTTGGACCGTCGGCAGCTGATCGATGCGTAGTCATGGTTTAATTTCTGGTTGAGGTCGTTGGCGTTCACGACCTTCACCGAAAGATTCGGATCCCAATTGATCTTCAAATTGTTCGGAACCGCCAGGCGCTGCCGGCGATACAGCGCGTAAAGCGGAATGCCATTGGCCAGCGGCCCACTCGTCGGATCGCGGTAGAGAAAGTAAGCAACCTCGGCCCATTGGCTGTTGTAAACACCCGGCATGTCCTGATATCGAGAATCGGGAGTGAAATTGAAGAACGTCGTATCTGCCAAGAACAACGGGGACGTTGGAGCAAGAACCTTGGCGGAGAGAAAATCCTGGCGCTGGCTGCCGCGCGCCTTGATGCTGAAATGAAGGCTGTGCGTGGTCGCAATGAACGAGGGCGGATCGCCGCCGCTGCTCAGGCCATCGGACGTACTGGGAAAGAGTTGCTCGATGTGGAAGAAGCCCTCCCGTGGCGGGCCCTGGATCCAAAAACTCGGATCGCTCAATCGGCGTTTGCCTTCAAAATGATCCAGCTTGAGATCCTGCCGCAGAATCGTGCTCGCCATTCGGAGCCGTTCTTCCATCTCCCCGATCGCTTTGAGCTGTCCGAAGACCTGCAACCCGATCGTGAGCGCCTGGGATAGAAGCACCATGATAAAGAGCACGAGGGCCAGAGAGACGAGCATCTCTACCAGCGTGAAGCCATGTCGTCGCATGCGAAGTGCTCCTCCATCACGAGCCGGAAGCGCCAGCCAAGGACGTCGCTGGCGGTTCCATCTCGTCTCCGGCGATCTTCGATTCCGATCGATGATGGGCACGATGGTCATTGATTCCGCTCCGCCTATGGCCGGGCCAGTTCTGCCTCTCGTTCGTCCGTCCGATGTTCGACAGCCAATATCAAGGGTTTCCCTGTGGCCATCACGAACCGGGCCTAGTCTTCCCCTTCGAGCCCAAACGTAATTCCGAACTGCTCGTTCACGACGCCGCCCTCGTTCGCCTTGATGGGAACATACTCGCCGTTGACCAGGCGATACCCTTGCTTCCCAGATCTCGAACATGCGCCGCCTTCCCGGATCGCAATTCTTGACGATGAACACACCGGCAGCGACGGGTTTTTTCGGGCTACCTTCCTCGTAACGGATCAAGAGGTTCCCCGACACAGAGGCGTGCCGCCCCAGAAAAAAGAACTTCAGCAACTCGATGATCCGAACCATCCAATCGCGCTGTGCGTCGGTCTCGGCCAGCGGTTTTCCATCCGCTTCCGGGCAATCGACTTTCGCAGGGGTTTGCCGCTCTGTTTGCATGGTCCGAAAACCAAAACCATTTCAGGTCCAAAAGGCAGGGGTCTTCTCAGGGCCGCCAACCCGGTCCCTTTTCGAACACCTCTGCTACGCCGTCGAGCACGATAAGGACTCCCTCGGTCGTGCCCAGTTTGGGCTTCGTCTCCAACTCCAGATCGACGTAGCCATTTCCTTCCGTGACGTTGACCACCCGGTAGAAGTACCCATGCGGATCGGGGAGGAATGTCGTGCCCACGGTCCGGACCTTGGTCGCATCGAGAATCCAGCTTCCGACGCGGACCGCTGGTTTCTCCTGACCTGGTCCCCACGGGACGCGGACTACCGGGTTGGTGGGATCAAAGACGACCGGCGTATACGCGGTCTCGCCCTGTCCAAAAATGTTCGGTCGGCCGCTGTAGACGACGACGGTCAAATCGACAATGGAGCGATTCGACGATCGGGGTCTGCGTAACAAATACACCCAGGAATAGCGACCTTCGCGGCGGACAACCGATTCGCCAAACACGGGCAATTCTTTCGGCAGGTCGAGATCATCCAAAAGCGTGAACCAGCGCACCGCCGATGCGGCATTGTTGGCAAAGCTGGTAAACGTCCGTGGGAGAGCCTTTGCCTGAGGCAAGCCAACCGCAGGGAGTGCTCCACCCCGGGAGCCGAGGAACCAGCCAGCCGGATCGACAAAGACTGGGTAGCTTGGCCCGTTCGGATCGGCCAAGACCGGCGTCGGCCGGCCGTTCGCGATTCCGACAATCCCCTGATCGACGAAGAGATCAGGATTGCCGATGACCTGCGGATCGTTGCGAACATTGAGGGTTTCCGCCAAGGCAAAGGCATTGGCCGCGGCCTGGGCGCAGCGGCTATCCTTGATCGCCTGGGCCATGCTTACCGCGCCCAGCGGAAAGAGTGCAAGCAAGCCCAGCAACCCAAGGGCCGCCACAAAGATGGCGACCAAGACTTCAATGAGCGTTGTGCCGGAGCGTCGGATCATCATGGCATCACCTCTCTCGTTCATCAAAAACCCGAAGACCGGCCATCACGAAGGTATTGATACGGATCGGCTCCGGCCGCTACCGGTTGGTTCGCGATCAGCCCGGTACGCGGATAGATGGCGATCAGTGTCTGATCGCCGACGCCCGGATCCTGGGTGCCATCGCGGATGAGCAGCGCGATCGGTGTATTGCCTGTTCCTTGGCCGATCACTCCGCCCGTGGGCGAGAAGAGAATTTCCCAGTAGCTGTAGCCGGAGGAATAGGACGGCCTGGTCGGAACATTCAAGCTAGCACTCATATCGATGATGACATCCTGAGGCATCTGGAGCGGTTGCTCGCCGGCCAGCAGACGGGGCTGGCGGAGGATTCGGAACGTGCATCCAGGCGGCGGCGGCGTTTCGGGTTGCGAGTCGAGCACGCATACTTGGCGCCCGACTTTATTGATGCGATGCAGTAAGCCTTCGCTGCGAAGTTGCAGATAATCACCTGCCTGCACTAGACTGGATTCGTCCCCTTTGTCGGCCGCGGCGGCGCCCAGGAGGTTGACCTTCGGGCCGAAGGCATATCCCAACGCCGGATTCATGGGGTTCACGGGACCGATGAACAACGCATCCGGGGTGTAGATGGTGGACGGAACATAGTCTTCGGGCTTCTGGATGTACTGCAAATCGCGGACATACGATTGGTTCTGCGACCAGGGTTGCAAGCGAATCCCGGTCGGTACCCGATCGCGAAGGGCTCGGTTCTTGGCCATCAGGAGCCAACCCTGGAGCAGGTCGGCACCACGCGGAACTTTTTGCCGCTCCTGGAAGCGCGGCATGAAGAGAACCGTCAGGACCGCGAGCGTCAGGATGATACTGAGGACGACCAGCATCTCAATCAGCGTGAACGCTGAGCGGCGGCTCACTCGAGGTGAAAATTGGGTCGGCATGGAACTAGTCTCCCCGGGCCCCCACACGCATGCGGAAGCTGTAAATATTATCCTGGGAATCGCTGGTCCCAGCCGCCAAGTTCATGGGATCATGGAGCAAAGCCGGCGGAAGCGTCGGCATCGCCAGCGGCGGCAACTCCTGCGGCGGCGGCAGACCCATGAGCTGATAGACCGTGCTTTGGTTGTTGAGGGCCGGGTTCGTCGTCGGGCCGGCGGAAGCAACCACGGGAACGGTGTAGTACGACGTTGGCTTGTAGCTGTTGCCGCTGCCGACGTGGATGGGATGAAACATCTTCTCAAACGCCCATACGCCCTGCCGGCCCCCATAGGCGGCCGCGTTGTTCCAGGTCGGGTTCATCAGCAAGCCTTCCGGGTCCAGAGGGTCCGCGATGAGCTGGCTGCTCGTGGCCGCGTTGGGATTGCTAGCTGCGACCTCGCCCCCGATTGGCCAGCGATAAAACACCAGCGGCCGACCCCAAGCATCGACGATGGCTTTCAGGCCGGTCATCGCAGCGTTGAATGTCCCCGCATCGGCTTTTTCGATGGAGGACAATCGGTCCTCATTAAACGCCGGTACCCCTTTCCGGGATTGTGACAAGGCTAGCAGCAGGCAAACCGAGGATTCGTACATCTGCGGCGTGGGAGATGCCGGCTTACCAAGCAATGCTTGGAATGCCGGGGCTGGGCCGGGTGAAGCAATTGATCGAATCGGGACCGGATTCAACGCTTCCATGAAGTTCATGGGAAACTGCTGCTTGAGCCGCAGATAGATCCAGATGACGCGGGCACGCCGAATACAGTCGCTACTGCTGGGATCGTTGCCGGCCATGGCCAGGAGTCCTGGGTAGACGGCGAGGGAGGAGATATCTTCCGTTTTCGCCTGGTCGACGACCGCTCGCCAATGCGCTTTCAGGGCATCGTTCACCTTTTGGATTGTCAGCTCGGTGTTCGCGGAGCGTTGCCGGGAAATCACCTGCATAGTCGCACTGGCGGCCAGCGATACGATGACGCCGATGATGGCGATCACGATCATCAGTTCGATCAGGCTAAACCCAGGGCGGAGGCGAGTCGATCGAGACATGAAGTGCGGCTGCAATTTCATGGGTCGCCTCCGTGGTTAGCTGCTCGAACCAAGTGTCGAATCGTAGAAGTTGCTCTGGTCATCAATCCCTGCTTGCGGTGGCTGCGGGGGCGGGGGCTCGAAGTAGCTCCGGTTGGCCTCGCTGCCGCCCGCGGCGGAGGGGGTCCAGATCGCCTTGGGATTGTTCGGCTCCGTACCGCGGCCAAAGTTCATGTTCGAGACGCCGGCAACCAGGCCATTGGCCCCTGCGGAAATGATCTGGAACGTGTTGGCATTCAGATATCGCACCGACGGGGTCAAGCCTTCGGCATAGGGCCAAACTCCAAGTGACGTGCAATCGCTCGATGGCTTGCTGCCCAGAAGGATGCTATTGAGATAGCGGTTGTAGCCATTACGCGCTTTGTAGGAGCTGAAGTAGGCATAGGGAACGTTGCCGTACGTATCCTTGTAGGATAGATGCACCGTAGAGATTGCCGGCAACGGCTGCTTGGTCAGGACATCGATGAATCCCGACGCCCGCGCCCCCTGCGGAACAAACACGAGCCGGTCGGAGCTGAACTCGAAAAGGGGCGGGAAGACATCGCCGCCGCCAAGAATGTGGGCGGCCGGGTTGCTTGCGTTGGTCGAAAACCCGCTACAGAACGGTTTGTTGGAGTTGGCATCGATCTGAGGAATGCCTCCCAAGAAGAACACGAGACACTGATCCCCTTCGAGGATCACGGGAGGGCTTGGAACTTTGTTGCCATCCCAGTCAATCCCAGCCCACCAGGTGGAATGGTTCAGCGAAGGCTTATTGACGCTATTGACCATATCCAGACGCGGAAAGATTTGCGTCAAAAACGAATACGAATCGGCGTGAAATTGCGAGAAAGGCTTGGTCGGATCGCCGTTCCGGAAGTAATCGGTAAACCGCTCCGCGAGCAGGATCCGGCTGGGGGGATAAATGCCAAACTTCTGCTTGAAGTTCTCCA
>DATGIQ010000275.1:0-59316 GCA_035295665.1 Gemmataceae bacterium
AGCGGTCACCGCGCTGACGACCGCGGCCTGCGTCGTTCTCACCGCGGCACGGCAGCCGGGCTCAGACAAGGTCGTCGTAGAGCCACCGCCCACGCCGGTGACAGAGAATTCCGATCCGGACCCCTTTGTGATCCCGGTAAAGGTCATCCGGCCCAAGCACGATCCGTCCTTCACGATGACTGTAACCGAGCCCGCCCACGTGGAGGCCTATTACAAATCCGAATTGAAAGCCAGGGTCTCCGGATCCATCACCCGAATCCGCAAGGATATCGGCGCGCGCGTGAAGCGAGATGAGATTCTTGCCGAAATCGACGCCCCTGATCTTGTACAGGCCGTGGCCCAGGCCGAGAAAGTGATCCAGCAACGGGAGCGCGAAGAAGATCTAGCCCGGGCCAAGGTGAAAGCTGCCGAGGCAGAAGTGCTTGCCAGGACGAGCAATGTGGCCATGAAGCAAAAATTGTTGAAAGCCTATGACTCCATTCAGCAATTTCGTTACTCACGCTGGAAGCGGTATGAAGGCCTGGCCCAGCTCAAGGGAGTCGACGAATTGCTGGTTGAAGAGCAGGAAAAGAACTACCTTGGCGCCTATGCCGATTATGAGGCCGCCAATGACGCGGTGACCCAGGCGCAGGCAAAACAGTTAGAATCGCAACACAACTTGGAAGTGGCAAAGACCGATGTAGCCTACAGGCACTCGCTGATCGAGGTGGCGGAGAAAGAGCGGGACAAGGCAAAGGCGTTCGCGGATTACACGGTGATCCGGGCTCCGTACGACGGCGTCATCGTTGCGCGAAACGTCGACCCGGGCTCCTTTGTGGACGTTGGTAGTTCCAAGAGCGACCCGCTTTTCATCGTGGAACGCACCGACATCGTCACGGTTTACATGAATGTTCCGGACACATTTGCACCCTACGTCACCGACGGCACGGAGGCCATCATCACCATGACTCCCGGCGTGGAGATTCACGGCAAGGTGACTCGCCATGATCCATCTCTTGAGACCAGTCACACCGATCTGACGATGCGTGTCGAGGTGGACCTCTGGAATGACTCGCCCCAACTTTACAAAGTCTGGCTCGCCTCCGAAGAGGCAAAGAAATTGCCCGCCGTTCCCTTTGACGACCTGAAAGCAGGCGATGATCCGGCGAAACCGGTTCAGCCCTGGCTGCCCTGGATCGAAGTCCATAATCCCAACGCGGCACCACCGAAGCTCCTCCCGGGAATGTACGGCACGATGGAACTGGTCCTGCGCAATTTCAAGAGCACCTACCTCCTACCCAGCGATGCGATCATTCAGCAGGGAGGCGAATCCTACATCTACTTGCTCCAGGGCAGCAAAGCCCAAAAGTCGCATGTGGACGTGCAGGCCAACGATGGCAAGCTGGCCAAAGTCGCCGTGATTGTGAAGAAGGGCAAGCAAGAGATCCGCGAAGCATTAACCGGGGAGGAACAGGTCATCTACAGCAACTTGGACGAACTGAGCAGTGGCCAAGCCGTAAAGCCTGAGCCCATAACTTGGTGACATGCCGCGGCATCGAAAACTGCGCAAGGAGGCGTGGATGTTGCAAGCAAGGAACGCGGGATGGTGCGGCCGTGTGACCGTGCTCAGCGCATCGCTCGGTTTGTGGATGGCATCGACTTTGGCAGGAGCCGCTCAAGACGTTTCTGCGCAGAATCGCTCAGGGAAACAGCCTGCGTCCGGAGAGAAATCAACCGGTCCCGTGCTGACTGTGCCAACACCCGCTTCTCCCGAAGCGATGCCCCTGCCGCGGACCACGATCAGCCCAGCGAATCCGCCCGCGGCTGCGAATCGCGATGCCGTCGGCTTGCCGCTGGCCGAGATCTCACCTCCCGGTCAATATCCCGATGTGCAGGTCCTCCCCATCGACCTCCCCACGGCGTTACGGCTAGTCAACACGAGCAACCCCACGATTGCCCTGGCGCAGGAACGGGTCCGCGAAGCACAGGCTGCTCTCCTTGCGGCACAAGTTCTCTGGTTGCCCAACCTCCAGACGGGGCCGGCGTATCTCCGCCACGATGGCCAAATCCAAAATGCCGCGGGCCTGGTCTTTGGTACATCCAAGTCCAACTTCTTTGAAGGGGGCGGCGCCTCGGCAATCTTTCACACGGGGGATGCACTGTTCGGACCCCTCATCGCACGGCGGCTTGCCGAAGCCCAGGTGGCTGCGGCGCAGGGAGTCAAGCATAGCATTCAGCTGGATGTGGCCCTTGCCTATCTCGATTTGATGCAAGCTTACGGTGCGCTGGCAATCAACGCAGATACCCTGGGACGCGCTCAATTTATTCTCGATGAAGCCACCAAAGCGGATACGCAGGGCTTAAGCCGTACCAAGGCCGACGTCACCCGGGCCCGCGCCGAAGTCGAGTTGCGGCGGCAGCAACATATCGATCTGGAGAATCAGGCGGCGCTAGCATCGGCCCGGCTGGCTCAGCTGCTGCTGCTCCAACCGACGGTGGACCTTCGCCCGGCGGATCCTGCGGTGGTTCCGATTACGCTGGTTCCTGCCGAGACCGATATCGATACGTTGGTCGTCACGGGCCTGATGAATCGGCCCGAGCTTGCCGAGAGCAGAGCCCTCGTTGCCGCGAGCCTGGCACGCTGGCGGCAGGCTCGGCTTGGTCCCTTGCTGCCCCGCGTCGAACTGGACTATTCAGGCGGCGTATTCGGCGGTGGAGTCAACGACGACGTCAGCAAGTTCAGTGGCCGGAGCGATGGCTTGGCCCAGGCGGTGTGGGAGTTTCGGAACCTCGGCCTGGGCAACGTGGCCGAGGCGCGCCTGCGGCGGTCCCAGTATAATCAGGCCAACTACCATGGGCTGGAAGTGCAAGCCCAAGTAGCCGCGGACGTGGCCATCGCCGTCAAGCTTGCCCGGAACCGGCAGCGCACGCTGGCGAGTGCCCAAGTCGCAGTGGAGCAGGCACTGGAAACGTGGCGCCGACTCAAGCTGGCCGCGTTTGGCATTCTAACCCGCGACAACCTGGTCAATACCCTCGAACCGGTGATTGCGGAACAATCCCTGGATGTGGCTCGTACCCAGTATCTGACCGAGGTGATCGAGTACAACAAAGCACAATTCCGCCTGTACGAGGCCCTCGGCCAACCACCCATCGACGCCCTTCCCCAAGCGGTTCCCGTGCCGACGACGGTACCGGTGGCACCCCAGCCGTACACACCCACCCCCATGCCGGTATTCAAGGTACCGCCTCCCGTCAAGCGAAAACCTTGAGCGATTTTCACCGCGTCCGCACACCGATTTCCTGGCGATTCGCCTGACGGCCCTGACGGGTTTTTATAGAGTACACGGTAGCCCGGGGCTCTTGCAGTACAGACTTTCAACTTGAGTGGCGACTTGGTGAAGCGGTAGGCTTGCCGTTGCCCAACTCGGTTGGCGCACGGCCTACCCGGTCTATTCTCTGCGGAGAAAGGAGTTGCGATGAAGAAGCTCGGCATGGTCACGTTGGTTCTGATGCTCCCCATTGCTTTTTTCAGTGCGGCGGATGCGGAGCAACAAGACAAGCAAGGAATGAAAGGAGTCCGGAAAGCGGTATGCGTCCTGCATGCGACCAAGGGAAGCAAGACGCATGGAACGATCTGGTTTACGCAGCAAGGCGATGAGGTCGAAATCAGTGGCGAGATCACGGGGTTAACGCCGGGGATGCATGCGTTCCATGTCCACGAGTTCGGCGATTGCTCCGCGCCGGATGCGACGTCGGCCGGACCGCATTTCAACCCGGACAACAAGCCGCATGGCAGCCCGCACACCGGAGAACGCCACGTCGGCGACTTGGGCAACATCAAGGCCGACGAAAGCGGCAAGGCAACCATTCAGATTCGGGACCGGGAAGTCAAGCTCAACGGCCCCCATTCCGTTTTGGGACGCTCGCTCATAGTCCACGCAGACCCCGATGATATGAAGAGCCAGCCGGCGGGCAATGCCGGGGCCCGAATAGCTTGTGGCGTCATTGGCGTCGCTAAGCCCTGACGCTTTGCGGGAATGCATCGATGCAAGCACCAACAATGAGCCCCGGGTTCCGCCGGAACCCGGGGCTTTCGCATTCGTGCCTGGAACAACGTGGCGGCAATTACAATCGGCAACAGCCCGGCCCGCATGGCGGCAATTTGGGATCGCAGCTCATGGGCAGCGATGAATCTTCGGCCCGAGGCTTGGCGGGCACACTCCACAGGCGTTCCAGATCCTCGCTGTGGCATTCGGGACACTCGACGGCTTCGCCATTCAACACCAGCGTTTCAAAAGTGTGTTCGCAGTCCCGGCAAGTGTATTCGTACAGGGGCATCGCTTCTCTCCTGAATTCGCGGTTACATACGTCGCCTTCTGTAGACCTCACTGGCGCGCTTTAAGATTTGCCGTTCGCTCTCCGTGAGGCTGCTTTGACCGGTGCGCGCGACCTTGGCTAGCACCGCATCGAGCTTGGCCTCGAGCTGATCCTCCTCGTCGATTTCCGGCGGCGCGGTGACGGGGGCCGGCTGGCGCGGTTCTTCGCGGTAAATGCGCAATCGCGGCCGCGTCCACTGTTGGATGAAGTTGCGCACTTCATTCCACCAGCCCATAATCCGCCAATGCCGCTTGTAATACACGAAGGCAAACGCAGCACCGGCCAGGTGAACGGTTACCGCGGTCCCCCGGGTGTTGCCGCTAAACAACCCAAACGCATCTTGGGCAACCTCAAAGGCGACGAATAGCCAAATCGGCACCGGCAGGAAGAAAAAGAGCAAGATGATGCGCGAGGGGAAGTGCAACGCACAGAGCACCATCACTGCCATCACGGCCCCGGAGGCGCCCAGACACTGGGCGGAGGCCTCAGGAAAGCGGTGCACGCTCAGCTCCGGAGTCAGCACAAATGCCACGCCACCCAGGATGGCCGTCAAGAGATAAAGGGCAAGGAACTCGCGCGCTCCGTAGATGTCCTCGACATCGCTGCCGAACCACCAGAGGAATGCCATGTTGAAGACGATATGCCAGATCGACGAGGTGTCATGCAAAAAGGCGTAGGTGAGTAACCGCCAAACCTCACCGTGCAGGACCGCATCGGCTCTCAAGACCAGGGCATCGGTGAAGAGACTCTGCCTCCCTCCCTCGGGCCGGCCCGTGACGATCTCCAAGATAAAACAGACCACGTTGATGGCGATCAGCCATTTGCAGACCTGGCCGCGGTCCATAAAACTGGGCCCTTGGCCTCGGTAGTAGTCACGGTCGTAAATTCCCATGATAGTCCCCTGGGGACAAAGAGCCGGCGTCGCTCGTCACCTCTTTTTACCACACAACTGCCGCGCGGGGAAAGACCCCCAGGGAAAAACATGAACAGAAGCTCATCGGATCCACAACTATTCAGGCAAGGCCAGGAAGGGTCGTTTTCGGGCCCGTTCTTGCATAACGTGAAGGTATGGGGAACTACGAAAGCGTCCCGAAAGACTGCGCCGTGGTGACTGCCGATGCTCCCGGCCGAGTCAACCTGATCGGCGAACACACGGATTATAACGGTGGTTTCGTCCTGCCTACAGCGATCCCCCAGCGAACGCACGTCGAACTGATGCCCCGGCCAGGTCGCTTGATCCGCGTTAGCAGCAGCGCGATGGCCGACTCCGCAGCCTCCCTGTCCTATCTGCTCGGCGATGAAACGCCAGGCCAGGATTGGCTGGACTACATCCAGGGGGTTACCCATCTCCTTGCGGCGGCAGGTTTTCGGTTGTCGGGTTTCGAGGCAAAGCTCGATTCCTCCGTACCGCTGGGGAGCGGCTTATCCTCCAGTGCATCGCTCACGGTTAGCTTGATGCGGGCCCTTCGCCGGGCATTTGGGCTAGATTTGGACGATGTGCAGATCGCTCGACTGGGACAGCGGGTCGAAAATGAATTCGTCGGTGCCCGCGTGGGAATCATGGATCCGATGGCAGCTAGCCTGGCCGACGAGGGCACGGCCCTGTTCCTGGATGCTCGAGACTTGAGCTTTGAGCGCATCCCCTTGCCGGCGGCGGCCGATTTGGTGGTCCTCCACTCCGGCGTGGTCCACAAGTTGACCGGGGGCGATTACAACACCCGCCGCCGGGAATGTGAAGAAGCCTGTGCTCTGCTCGGGGTTGGACAGCTGCGCGATTTAGGTGTGACCGATTTGGCGGCGGTCAATGCGCTTCCGGAACCGCTGTGCCGCCGGGCTCGCCATGTCATCACCGAAAACGACCGCGTCCTTGCTGCGGTGCAAGCGCTGCGCACGGCTGACCTGACCCGGTTGGGGCAGTTGTTCTACGCTTCGCATGAGTCCATGCGGGACGATTATCAGATCTCGGTTGCGGAAATCGACCTGATCATCGAGCTGGCGCGTTCGGAGGCTGCGGTCTATGGTGTCCGCTTGACCGGCGGCGGGTTCGGCGGTTCGGTCGTAATGATGGCGCATGCGGGGAGCGGGCGAGCGGTGGCCGAGCGGATCGCACAGCTTTATGCTGCGCGATCGGGATGCCAACCGCGCATCCTCGTACCGACGACATCTTCCCAGCACGCCCCGCAGTAGCCCATCCGTTTTCATTCGGCGGCGGCTCGTAGAACCGCGCGGTTCTGCGAACCGCCGCCAAATAACCGAGTGGGACATTAGGGTTTTTCCATTTCCCAGGGTACGGTCCAGAGATAGATGGTGTGCTCCGACTCTTCGCCGCGATCGTTCTTGACCTTCATCCGTTCGACTTTCTTGGGCTTCGCCCCGTCCATCGGAAAATCATGCGACAGAATGCGCGAGCCCGGCCGGAGCTTGGACAGTTGCGGCATCAGTTTTTCGTTCAATTCCGGCAACAGGTAGAGCGTGACCACCGAAGCCGGTCGCAGATCCAGCTCGAAGATATCCGCTTCCTTGATGGTGACCAACTTCTCGACGTGGTGTTTCTTGACATTTTCGAGGGAGTCCTTGACCCGTTCCGGGTCGATATCGAATCCCGTCGCCTTGACGCCGTATTTCTCGGCGGCAGTCACGACGAACCGACCATCGCCGCAGCCCAGGTCGTACACGACATCATCCTTCTTAAGGTCGGCCAATTCGAGCATCCGGTCCACGACGGCCTGCGGCGTGGGGAGAAAGAAGATGTCCGGCTCCCGTTTCGGCTTGCGGACTTCCTTCGATTGGGACGGATTGTCGGCGGCTTTGGCTTCCTTACCGGGCGCAGCCTGGCGCAAGTCGACAATCGTTTCTTGACCCGCCTCGACGCGGGCCACCTCTTCACGAACCACTTCTTTGCCGTCCTCTTTCCAGGTGGCCTTCAGACTGTAAATGAACTTCCGTCCCGCGGGAAGCGGAGGCGACTGGAAATACCGTTCCGAGCCGGTTTGCTTGGTCCGGGTCCCGTCCACGAGCAGTTCCGCGCCGGCAGGTACCTGCACGCGCAGGAGAGCCGGTTGGGCGGCGGCACCCTGCCGACTCATGAGCGGTGGAACTTGAAACCACAGGGCCAGTCCCGCGAGGCCAAGCACAAGCTGGGTGCGGATGCGAACCATGGATGTTTCTCCTTTACCGAGATCGTTCCTGCGGCTGAGAGCGATCGCCGTGATGCTCCTTCCAGCCGTGACATTGGGCGTACGCAACCACCAAAGCGGTTCGAATCATGGGAAGTGTGTTTCGGCGCTGGCTTGTCTGCGCGACAGCCCATAAAAGATTAAGCCAGCAAGCACCAAGATGCCGGGCAGCAGGGCGAGCGGGCCCGCATAGGCCGCCGCAGAGTAGAACATATAGGCGCAGGTGGCACAGAAAACCAGCGGAAAAATGGGATAAAGGGGAACGGTAAATGGCCGCTCGATCGTCTGGTCCTTGAAGCGGAGCACGAACAGCGACAAGCCGGTGAGCAGGAAAAAGATCCAGAACGCCGGGGCCGTGCAGTTGAGCAGCGAGCTGAAACCGCTGCGCGGCTCCAGGTGAGCCGGCGCCAGGCCCACCAAGCCCAGAAGCGCGTTGCCGGTTTCGGTTCCGACGGCAGCAAGCATGGCCAGGATGATCGCCAGCTGTGCCACCAGCGACCAGAGCGGCGACCCTAGCCCGCGGTGCCACCAGCCCAGCCAGGCGAACAGGCTATATTCCTTGCCCAGCATGGAATAGACGCGCGAACCGGTGAAGATCATTCCATTGATCGCTCCCAATGCCGAGACCATGACCAGCACGCTGATCGCCTTGGACCCGGTTTCGCCCAGAGCTCGGTTGAGCACATCCGCGGCCACGGCCTTGGATTGGCGGGCGCCATCAAACCCGAGACTCAGCAGGTACGCCCCATTGACCAGGACATAGATGACCGTGATCGCGACCGTACCCAGCACGAGAGCCAGGGGGATATTGCGGCGCGGGTTGCGTTGCTCGGCAGCCACCAGGGCAGCATCGTTCCAGCCGCCATAGGTGTAAAGGACCAGAACCATCGCCAAGCCGAACGATACGCCGCTCGGTGCCACGGTTGCTGCGGAACTGGTGGCCGGAGAAAAGATGGCTGCGACCAGGATCCCACCGAGCCCCAGAATCTTGGCCGCCGTCAAGATGTTTTGGGTGCCCTTGCCGAAAACCACGCCCAGGAGATTGAGCACGGACAAGATCGCGACCGCTGCCGCGGCATAAAGAAAGGCAACCTGGGCTTCGGTGAGCGAGCGCGGGTCGCCTTTGCCGAAATCCCACAAGCGGGTAGCATAATCGGCAAAGACATAAGCCATCATGCCGATATTGCCAGTGCGAATCACGACCAGCTGCGCCCAGCCAAATAGGAACCCCATCCACGGACCGAACGCGCGGGTGAGGTACACGTAATCGCCGCCGGAACGGGGATACGTGGTGGCCAGCTCGGCATAGCAAAACGCGCCCACCAGGGAAAGGAGTCCGCCGAGGGCCCACACACCGAGCCCTTCCCATGGGCCGTGCACGTTGCTGAAGATCAGCGGCGGCGTCTCATAAATGCCAGCACCGATGACGATCCCGATGATGATGCTCACAGCGTCCCAAAGGCCGAGCTGAGCTTGGATAGGCGACGACTCTTTCTGAGGGGGTTCCATCGACAAAGACTCCTTGGTTGCAGCGCGGGGCGATTCCCATCCTTTTACTCGATCCGTGGAAAGCGTGCAAATGAATCGGAAGAAATGAGAAATCGTGAGAAGAACGATCCCACTTCAAGTACGGACCGACACCGTCTGCAAATCGGCCCGCTGTCCCTCATACGTTTCTGCAAACGCGAGCACCTTGGGATCCGGTGTGATGCCCCAAGCGGCGCAGGCTTGCCGATAAATCGCCGGCCACCAGTTTTCGTGCCGGGTCAGCCCTTGTTCTCGTACCGTCGTCCAGTTGCTGAGGATCTTCGACCAGCAGCGGTCGCCATAGTCCATCGCCTGCTTGCGGTTGCCTATCTGCGGAATGTACCACTCGCGACCCAAGGCGGCGTGCAACACTTCGTCGGCCCAGTCGTAATCCTGGATCGTGGCCATCAGCGGAATGCCCGATTGCACGCCCAGCTCCCATTCGTAGCGCTTGCCGGTGCGTGTCATCAGCCCTTGCTCGATGAAATACAAGACGGCGTGACGCTCCAGCGGCGTACATTCGGTGTTCAGCCGCAGCGACCAGTTGTGCGTGATGCGGGCCTTGGTCCAATCGACACCGAGTGCCGCGAAACCGACCTCGCCGAGCATGGCATGGCGGGCTTCGTCCCACAGCTGCCGGGACATATCTCGGTAATAGCCCCAGGGTTTTCCCTTGGTCTGGTAGATAATGCTGGCCATCATCTCCGGCACATCAATTTCGCGGAGGCGCTTGAAGAGCATCATGAGGGCCTTGGGCTGCGGTGGGAAGTCGGGGTTGTAAATGAACGATTCGGCATTGACGCCCTGGTTCCACAGATCCTGAAACCGTTCATCACGGCGCGGCACGGGATCGTAGACGTAGCCCTTGGCGGAGTAGCGGCGTTTAACGGTTCGGTCGGATGCGGCGTCCGTCCCATCCATTCCGCCCGCGGTGGCGAGGCAATCGTCGAGCAACGTCAGCCAGGGCTGCATGGCCGAGCGCGTGGGGGCATCGACGAGGCAAGCGATGCTCTTGGTGCCGAAATCGATCATGTCCGCCAGCTCAAGACGGGCAAAACGGCACACCCGCACCGAAGGGGCATCGGCCAGCGGATTCGTCTCGGCCAAATGCTGCTGCAGCGCCGCATCGAGCGCCGGCAGCGCTTTCTCGTAAACCCCAACCAGCAGCTCCGCAGTCATCGGTGCGCCCAGGATCTCGTCAAAGAAAACTTCGAGAGCCGAATCCGGCACTTCTTCCAAGCCGAGCGGCGGTTCGCGCATTTCACCGACCCGCGTACGCAGGGCCAGGACGTGTTCGGAACAGAGATAGGCATGATGCGAGAAGCCGGTCTTGAGCTCGTAAACTGGTTCGGCGGTAATACGGGCCGTCAGGATTTCGTGGAGCCGCTGGAAGGCATAATGATAACGCTTCAGGCGAGCCACACAGGCTTGGACGCCCAAGCCCGGCTTGGCGGCCTCGGCGAGGGTAGCCAGGCCGGCCAACGTGGGCAGGCCCCGGTAGGTTGGATAATTCGCGCGGTTTTCGGATTGCGTCATGGTTTCCTCTTCGCTGGAGTCGGGGTAAACTCCTGGTATTCTGGCTCTCGATGGCGTTGCAGCCAAGCCCACCTATGGTCGTAGGTGCGTCGATGAAGACGGCGCTACCGGGGAACCAGGTACGTCCTTGCGAGCCGGTCGTGCACACCGCGATTGGGCAGCCAAAGCACCAGACCGCCGTACAGCGGTAGCAAGAGCAAAGCGAGCCCCCAACAGACCCAGGAGAGGGCGTTCGTCCACTGGTAAAGGACGAGATTTCGGTGGGACCAAGCAGCTAACCCAACCAAGTCCAGCCAGCATGACAAGGCGAGGAGCCCGACCACCGGCAGCCACACCAAGAGAGCTCGCCAAGCGCACTGGATACGCAGGGCCTTTCGGCCATTGGAGCGCAGCAGGGCAATTCCCGCGAGCCGGAAGGTAAAACCCCCTCGAAAGATAAATGCCCAGACCACCCAGATCAGGGGGAAAGCCAGGATAAAGATGAGGAGGAATACCCAGATCACTGTCGGCATCGTTGTCAAGACAGGGTCCAAGGCATGGTTGGCAATGTGCCAGGTGGCAACGATGCGGGGATCACCGACGGGAGCAAGAGAAAAGTCTGTGAGGGCTACTCCCATCTCTTGCCAGTCCGCCTCGTTGACGTCGGTTGTTTGGCGAAGCTCGGTTGCAAGGCTGCTATCCTTCTCAATCTTTTGCTTGAGCTCCTCAGCGAGCCGGGCATCGGGGCCAACACGCTCAAGAACATGCTTAAGTCCGGCTGCCCGCGCGATTGGGTCCAGCTGGAAAAGGCTGAGGAGGAACTCTTGGCGGTTTAGATTTTGCAGTGCTTCGAGGGTTTGTTGTTCCCGTTGAATTTGGCGGGTCAACGTTACAGCTACGAGTGGCTTCAAGGTGAGGTGAAAGAGCGCGGGCATGAAAAACATCAAGAACAACGGAATGCAGAGAGCCGCGGTCAGCAGTGATAAATGGGCCACCCGCTGATCCGACGTGATCTCCAATGGCCGGTCTCGGTTGGCGGTCCATTGCGTCCGAAGCTCCTCAACCGTGCCGAAGGGAGGCAGGTCGGCCTTCAGAAGGCGGTTCAAGATCGGGGCGGCGTATTGCGGCACGGGCGCCTGGATCGGTCGCGCCGGCTGTCCCTCCGGCCGCAGGCTCCCTTCCAACATGAGCTCCGCGGTCTGTTGAAGAAGCCTTAAGGCTGCCTCATGGTTTTCGCTTTCGGAGTGAATCACCCCATCTAGGGCCTCCGACACAAATGGGTCCACTAACTGAACGCGGCCATTGGCCTGAATCCACAGTTGATCCACGCTCAAGGATTCCGGCAGGGTGTGATCTCGGTAGGCCGCCGCTAGCTCGTCACTGAGCTGTTCGAGGATCGGGCACGCATCGGTCCAGGATAATTTCGCTGTCTTCCGAAGGAATTCGGGCAACGGCCACCCAGCCGGAGCGATAAACGCGTCCCATTGCCGTTCCCCATGTTTGCCGCACGCCAGCCACTGGAGCCGCGTGGGACGATTCACTTCGCGCCGGGAGGCAGTCACCGCCGGTCGCGAAGGCGGTCGGAGATGGATCCAAACCTTCCGTCCCAACGCTGGATGCTGTCCCGACACAATCGTTGACTCGGCCTTCCATGAGAGCGCGCCCTGAATCCGGTAGCAGCCGATCTGCTCGGGAAGCCCTTCGGGTTGGAGCAGCGCGTGTTCCGAGGGACAATCCTGAAAGGTCCGACGTTTCTTGACCCACGGTAAGCGTACGACCCGCGTTCCACTGGCGAGCTCATGAATCCCCCGGTAGCCATTGCGCGCCCGCATGGGCACAACCATCACCAGGCCTCCGACCGCGGGGATCAACCCATAGACAAGGAATTCCTGCAATGTGTTGAGGCTTTCCGGAATGACATAAGCAAAACTTAGCACGGTGGCAGGGAAGCCAACCAGGGCGTAGAAAATGATGGTCCGAATCAGGACGCATCGGCTACCCGCGGGATGGTTGCCGTGGGCGGAATAAACGCGCAGCCGTAACCACCGCTTGCCCAACGAACAGGCCCAGAATCCTTCCAGGAGCAAAAAGTAAAGGATCCACGGAATGGTCAAGAGAACCAGCCGTCTCCACGGATAAGAGATCGGCAAAATGCTCTCGGCCAGATCTGCATGGAAAACGAAACCCAGGGGAAAAAGGAGCCCGCAGTCAATCAAGAAAGCCGCGATGCGAAGGACTGGCTTCCGGGCCGAAAGTTCGGCCGACAGAAACGGGAGCAGCGCGGTCCGGAATTCGTCAAGGGTTCGCCAGCGGCGGTGCCGATGCCGGTCCAACCCACGAAGCACGATCTTTTCCAGCGCGAGTGGGATCGTTGGCCGCAACGTCCGCAAGGACGGCGGCGAATCCGAGACGATTTGCGCCACTGTGGCGGCGGCATCACGGCCTTGGAAGGGGGCTCGCCCCGTGAGGAGGAAATACAGCGTTGCCGCCACGGAATACACGTCGGTCTGCTGATCAACCGCCTCTGCCTTGACCTGCTCCGGCGAAGCGTATTGCGGCGTGCCCAAGAAGGATCCCGTCTTGGTTAGGTGCTGATCGGCGACCAGAGACTTCGCCAGGCCAAAATCGCCGACCTTCACCCGTCCATCGGGTTCGACAAAGCAATTGGAAGGTTTCACATCGCGGTGGACCACACCTAGCCGATGGGCTTCCTGCAATCCCTCAATGACATCCATGATCTTGATGACTGCTTGCTCAACGGATAGGGGGCCGTTCTCTTTAATCAGATCCTGCAACGTCGAACCGGACATCAGCTCCATGACGATGTACGGCTGCCCGGCTTCCTCATCGGCGGCAAGCACGAAGACGCAACGCGGATGGACGATCATGCTCGCCAGCCGGCCCTCCTGACGAAAACGCTCGATGGCATCCTCAGAGGCGGCAAAGGAACCAGAAATGAGCTTCAGGGCAACGTGCCGGGTGGAGGTGTGGTCGATGGCCTCGTACACCGTGCCCATGCCGCCGCTGCCCAGCGGCCGAAGCAGCTCATAGCCGGCCACCCGATCCCCGACCGAGCGCTCTACCGCGGCCTCTTGGCCTGGAGGCGGCAGTGTGGCAGCGTTTGGGTCGAGGTCGATGGTGCTTTCGCGGAGAGCTTGTCCACAATAGGCGCAAAACGACGGACGGTCGCCGGCGAACTCCAGCTCACGGTGACAGGTGGGACACTCAAGCTTCATGGGCCGTGATCCGGTGAGCGCGGTTCCCCTCGACGGCACGAGTCAGGGAACCGCCTCGACCTTGCTCTGCTCATCCAGTGTTACACTGCTGAGCTCGCCATTGTCCTTGGTGAAATGGACGGTTGCCACGACGATATCGTCCTGGGGCACGCGGTCGGTGGCCAGCCCCGTGGCCAAAAAGTTCAGTTCGCGGAAGACCCCGGTGACGGTCGTCGTCCATTGCTGGAAGCCAACCCGCACCGTCTGGGTGATCCGGATCCGCTGCCCCGGCTTCAGGCTGCGGAGCACGGCCGCCAGCGCCGGGTCCACCGACCGCGTTGAGGATGGAATCGTGGCCGGAGCCTCGCTCATAATACATCTCCCCGGCCCGGCACGCCGCGGACCAGAGCAATCCGCCCCGTACGGGCCAACTCCAAAATGCCATAAGGCCGCATCAACGCAATAAACGCCTCGATCTTGCTCTCCTGGCCGGAGATCTCGATCATCAAATTTTCAGGGCTGATGTCCACGACCCGGCCACGGAACATCTCGACCAGGAGGACGATTTCCGTGCGCTGTGTCGGGAAGGACTTGACCTTGATCAACATTAGGTCGCGCTCGACAAAATCCTCGCTGCTAATGTCCTGGACCGCTACGACCGTGACCACTTTATCGAGCTGTTTGCGCACTTGCTCGAGCTCGGCATCGTCGCCATGGACCACAAATGTCATGCGCGACAGGTTGGGATCCTCGGTTTCACCGACGGCCAAGCTGTCGATGTTAAAGCCCCGCGAGGCCAACATCCCCGAGATATGAGCCAGGACGCCGGGCTGGTTTTGCACAAGCGCCGACAAAACGTGCCGCATGAGGTGTCCCCCTGGAAAAGGGGTCGAGAGTCGTTCTTCTGCGGCCAGCGGCGTCAATGCCTTGTTTTTTAATTCCGCGTTCTCTGCGTCTCTTGGGGAAGAGCCGCGGTGGACGCGGAGAGAACGACGCAGGCCTGAACGCCGGCCAAGCCCTCCCAACCTCTTTTCGAGTTGGAGTTGATCTTAGCGGGCCGCTGCCTATCCTTCAATCGGATGGCGTATCACACGGCCGAGGTTCGAAGTCGGAATATGAGCGAACGACGTCTGGAGAAATTGGCGGAGGTCCTGGTCCGATACAGCACCGGGGTTCGGCGGGGCGAGCTGGTCAGTCTGCACGGCCCGGTGTTGGCCGAGCCGCTGATCACCACGCTCTACCGCCAGGTGCTCCGGGCGGGTGGGCACCCAGCGGTCTATCTGGCACCGGAAGCTTGCGCGCGCATTCTGCTTCAGGAAGGGAGCCCCGAACAGCTGAGTTTTCTGAACCCGCTGGACGTCCGGGAAGTGGAGGCGGTCGATGTGGCCATCCATGTCCTGGCCAGCGAAAACACCCGCGCCCTGACCAACATCGACCCGAGCAAGCAGGCGCTGCGCAGCAAAGCGCGCCGGCCGGCTATGGACATTTTTTTGCGCCGCGCGGCGGAGCAAAGCCTGCGTTGGGTGGCGACGCCGTTTCCTTGCCAGGCCAACGCCCAGGAAGCGGAGATGGCCCTGGAGGAATACTCCGATTTTGTGTTCGGGGCTGGCATGCTCGATCACCCCGACCCGGCGGCGGTCTGGCAACGGTTATCCCAGCAGCAGGCGCGCGTCGTGGATTTTTTACACGGTATCCGCGAACTGCGTTTTGTCACACCTGGCGGCTCCGACCTGAAAATCGGGATTGCCGGCCGAACGTGGATCAATTGCGACGGGCACGAAAATTTTCCCGATGGCGAAGTCTTCACTGGCCCCCTTGAAGATGGCACGGAGGGCACGGTCTGTTTCGACTTCCCGACGGTGCACGGCGGAAGGGAAGTGCAGGGGGTTCGCCTGAAGTTTCGGGCTGGCCGGGTCGTGGATGCATCGGCAGCCAAGGGTGAAGAATTCCTGGTGCGGATGCTGGACCAGGACGCCGGCGCCCGTATCCTGGGCGAAGTGGCCCTCGGTTGCAACTACTCCATCACCCGCCACACCCGCAACACGCTCTTTGATGAAAAGATCGGCGGGACGTTCCACGTCGCACTTGGCTCCGCATATCCGGAAAGCGGCGGCAAGAACCATTCCGCATTGCATTGGGACATGGTTTGCGATTTGCGACGCGGTGGACGCATCGAGGCGGACGGGCGGCTAATCAGCGAAAATGGACGTTTCGTGAATTCCGATTGGCCGCAGCCGTGATGGCACGGGTCTCTAAATCACCCCCAGTTCCTTTCCTATCTCCGTAAACGCCCGCACCGCGTGATCCAATTGTTCCGCTGTGTGGGCGGCGGAGACTTGGATACGGATCCGCGCCTGTCCCTGCGGCACAACGGGGTAACTGAAGCCGATCACGTAGATGCCGCGTTCGAGCAGCCGGTCGGCCATCTTGCTCGCCAAGGCAGCGTCCCCGAGCATCACCGGCAGAATCGGGTGCTCTCCCGGTTTCAAGCGGAAGCCGGCCCGTTCCAGGGCCATCCGTAGCTGCCGGGCATTGGCGTGCATCCGTTCGCGGAGGTCCCGGCTATCGGCGATTAGTTCCAAGGCTTTGCGTGCGGCCATCGCGATCATGGGAGGAAGCGAATTGGAAAAGAGGTAGGGCCGCGACCGCTGCCTGAGGAACTCTACCACCTCGGCCCCGGCACACGTAAATCCGCCGGCCGCACCGCCCAGGGCTTTGCCCAGCGTGCTGGTGATCATGTCGACCCGATCCATCAAACCAAAGCGCTCCGGCGTGCCCCGCCCGTTCGCTCCCAACACTCCAGTGGCATGGCTATCATCCACCATCACGGCGGCATGGTAACGATCAGCCAGGGCGCAGATATCCGGCAGCCGAGCCATGTCCCCGTCCATCGAGAATACACCGTCGGTGGCGATCAGCCGCAATCGGCTCCCGGACGCTTCCTGTAGGCCTCGCTCCAGCTCGCCCATATCAGAGTGGCGGTAACGAAACCGCTTCGCTTTGCACAAGCGAATCCCGTCGATGATGCTGGCATGGTTGAGCTCATCGGTGAGGATCGTGTCCTGTTCGCCCAGCAGGGTCTCGAACAATCCCCCATTCGCGTCAAAGCACGAAGTATAGAGGATGGCGTCTCCCTTGCCGAGGAAACGGGCGATCGCTTCTTCCAGTTGCTTGTGCAGCTCCTGCGTGCCGCAAATGAAGCGGACCGAAGCCAGGCCGTAGCCATAGCCGCGCAACCCTTCCTCTGCCGCGGCAAGCACGGCCGGGTGGTTTGCGAGTCCGAGATAGTTGTTGGCGCAGAAATTAATGACCTCACGCTGGCCGACGCGGATGGCTGAAGCCTGCGGGCTCTGCAGCAACCGTTCCTGCTTGTACAGCCCGCGGGCGCGGAGGTCATCCAACTGGGAACGCAAGGATTGACGAAGCTGGGTGTCGCTCATGGTGTAGTTCCTGCGGACTCGTTTAAGGGCAGTCAGCCCAATGGCCGCTCAAACGGATTTCAAATCGGCTTACAATCCGGATGCGCCCGCTCGGGATGCCGCCGTCCGGCGCCGGCGCATCCGGCTTGTGAACAGCCGGTTCGTGCACGGCCACTTAACCCAACCGCCACTCGGTGCCGCCGGGCCGGTCTTCCAGGGTGATCCCCAGTTGTCCGAGGCGCTGCCGGATCTGGTCAGCCAGGGCAAAATTCTTCGCTTGACGCGCCTCGGCGCGCATATCCAGGAAGATTTGCATCAATCCTGCGACGAGCTGATCCTGGCCTGGACCCACCGCAGCGACCGGCTCTCGGAAAATGCCCAAGATTTGACTCAATTCCTTGAGCACCACGACGCCGCGGCGAAAATCGTCGAGCGTGGAACGTTCGGCTTTGCGCTCCTCCAGTTGGCGGATGTCGGCAAAGCGATTCAGCGTCGTTAGCAACTCGTAGAGGACCCCGATGGCGCCGCCCGTGTTGAAGTCATCGTCCATGCATTCCAGAAACGCGCCCCGGTGCCGTGCTACTTCGGCGAGAAACTCACGTTCCGCACCTTCGGATTGGAAGGGATTGCGGGCGGACGGGGCCTGGATTGCGTAAAAGTTTTCGCCGGTGATCCGCTCATACCGCTTGAAGAAACGGTAAAACCCCTCCAAGCCGCGCTGCACCTCATCCAGCCGTTCTTCCCCGTAATCGATCGGCCGGCGATAATGCGTCGTCAGCAGGAAAAATCGTAGTGTTTCCGCCGGGCGGCGCTGGAGCAACTCGGTGACGACGATTTCGTTTCCTTGGCTCTTGGCCATCTTGCCGCTGCCGACCTTCATTAGGCCATTGTGCATCCAGTAGCGTACAAACGGTACGCCGGTGAACGACTCGGATTGGGCCAACTCATTCTCATGATGCGGAAACTGCAAATCGAGACCGCCGCCGTGAATGTCCAGGGTCGATCCCAGCAGCCGCATGCTCATGGCGGAGCATTCGATATGCCAACCCGGCCGGCCTGGACCCCATGGGCTTTCCCATTTCGGCTCGCCGGGCTTGGCTCCCTTCCAGAGGGCGAAGTCGCCGGGATTCCGCTTCCGCTCGCTGACTTCGATGCGGGCCCCGGCTTCCAGTTGTTCGGGATTGCGATGGCACAGCTTGCCGTAATCCGGATCGCGGGTCACGTCAAAATAAACATCGCCGTCCGCGGCATAGGCGAAGCCCTTATCGATCAGCCCCCGGATCAGGGCAAGGATATCGGGAATATGATCGGTGGCCCGCGGCATGTGATCGACGCCGGTAACGCCGAGCCGTTCCAGGTTGGCGCAGTAATCGGCGGTCACAGACTTCGCCAGCTCCGGCACGGTCGTGTTTAGCTTGCGCGCCTGGGCAATCAGTTTGTCGTCGATGTCCGTAATATTGATCACCAACGTAACCTGGTAACCCAGGTACGCGAGATAGCGTTTGACGGTCTCGAAAATGACCGGGCCCACCATGTGGCCGACGTGGCTCGGTTTGTACACGGTCGGTCCGCACAGATAAATGCTGACGCAGCCGGGTCGGACGGTTTCGAATGGCTCTTTCTGCCGGGTCAACGTATTGTAGACGCGCAAGGCCATCGTGGGCCCTCACCTTGGAATAACCTGCCTGCTTCAGCTTGGCGAAGGTCGGAGACTTGCCGCCAAGCGCAGAAATCCCTTCCACCACGGTGGTACCGCGCCCGTATTCTAACCAGACTCGGAAGAGTGCAACAGCCCAATGGATTTACTCTTGCACACGGGGCGCCGGTTGCTAAGATCGGCGGCCGCCGTGCGGACAGGAGGACCAATGGCGATGCAATTGCGCATCCTCGATCTTGACGGAAGCCTTGCACAACAAACGGGATGGGTGGAGCGGTACCAGCCCAGCATCAGCGCTGCCCGGGACTGGGGTCCTGCGATTCGCCTGGCGTGTAGCTTCAAGCGGTTTCGCCGATTTGAGCAGAAGCTGGCGACCCTCCTTCCAGCTGCGAACGGCCAAGCTCCCGCCCTCACATTTTACGGTTCCGGCGACTTCCATCACGTGAGCCTGGCGTTGGTCCGCCGTCTGACCGTGCCGGTCAACCTGTTGGTGTTCGATAACCATCCCGACTGGATGCGCGGTGTCCCGCTTTTACACTGCGGCACCTGGCTCTACCATGCCGCATGTCTCCCGATGGTCCACCGAATCTTCCATGTCGGCGGCGATGTGGATTTCGACAATTTTTACCGATGGATGGCTCCCTGGCAGATGCTGCGGTCCGGCAAGATCGTCGTCTTCCCGGGGCGGCGCCGGTTCCTGCGCGGGGCGTGGTCGGCGGTTTCGAACGAGCCGGTCCGTCCGGAAGAGGGAACACCGATCCGCTCTGGACGGGCTGAGGAATTGCTCGATCGCTATCGAACGGAGTTGGCGCGCCGGCCGTTGTACATCTCACTGGACAAGGATGTTCTGGTCGAGCAAGAGTCGGTGGTGAACTGGGATTCGGGCCACCTGACTTTAGCAGAAGTGAACACCATCCTGCACGCCTTCCTGGCAGCTGCGAACGCCAACCTGGCGGGCATCGACGTCACCGGCGATTGGTCGACTGTCCAGGTGCACGGAGCGTTGCGCCAGGTCCTCCACACCACAGAGCATCCAGCCCACGTCATTGATCCAAATCGTGCTCGCCTGCGGAATCAACAAACCAACATCGAGTTGGTGGACATGGTACAGGCAGCGCTCGCGGCTTCACGGAGCCGGCCCGTGATGGTGGCCTGACACCCACTTACCCGTCTTCGCTGGCCTGCATAGTCGACATAATCCGAAGGGTCGGCACGATCCCCAAAGCAGGCAGCCTCGACAAGCGCTGTCTCCTGCGCGGGACCCGCATAGGATACCCGGGAGGAAATCTTGTGGTGCAAGCATTTAGGAGGCTCAACATGGTACGAACTTCGTGGATCTTGACCTTGGCCGTCGCCGTTGTGTCCCTGGTCCTGCTCGCTCCCGGCGGAGCCAGCGCGGACTTCGTAGTCGTATCTCCTCCGACGGTGTCGTATTACTATCCGGCACCGACTGTCGCCTACTACCCACCGCCGACTGTCAGCTACTACTCGCCACCGGTTGTTTACACGCCGGCGCCAGCAGTGTCGTACTACTACGGCTCTGCTGTGTCGTACTATACGCCGTCCTATGCCGTGGCACCCGCAGCCGTGACCACGACCCGCTATGGCCCGCTGGGGCGGCCCCGAGTGATCTCCACCTATTATCCACCGGTGTACATCGCCCGGTAGCTGGGACGCACGCAGCCCCGGTCCCTTGGACATGTGGAGTGGAGAATGGATCAGGCCGGCCAACCGGATCTCGGCTCTGCCAAGACACCCGTCGAGCCGGCCAAATCCCCCACTCAGTGGGGCAAAGGTCCGTCGCCACCCGAAGAAGTGCGTTTCCTGGTCGGGCCACAGCCGCGCGGCTTCGAGCTGGGTCGGGCGTTCCGGATCTTCTTCGAGATCCTGGGCGGCTTTCGCAAGCTGCACTTTATTGGACCATGCGTGACCGTGTTCGGTTCCGCGCGCTTTGTGGAGGACCAGCCCTATTACCAACTGGCCAGGGAAGTCGGTAGCCGTCTGGCCCGAGCAGGGTTCACGGTCATGACGGGCGGCGGTCCTGGGATCATGGAGGCGGCCAACCGCGGGGCCAAGGAAGCCGGCGGATTCTCCGTGGGCTGCAATATCGAGCTGCCCAAGGAGCAAGAACCGAATCGCTATCTGGACCGGTGGGTCACGTTTCGGCATTTCTACGTCCGCAAACTGATGCTCGTCAAATATTCCTACGCCTTCATCGCCTTGCCGGGCGGATTTGGCACGCTCGATGAGATTTTTGAGACAGCGACGCTGATCCAGACTGGCAAGATCCAGCAGTTTCCGCTGGTGCTGATGGGGGTGGACTATTGGCGTCCTCTCCTCGATTTTTTCCGGCACCGGCTCATGGAGCAAAAGACCGTTGATCCGATCGATGTCAATCGGATCATGGTGACCGACTCCGCCGAGGAAGCCGTGGCCTCGGTCACAGACGTCGCTCTACACCAGTTCGGGTTGACGTATGGCCCGCGGCTCAAACGACACTGGTTCCTGGGAGAATGAGAGCAAGGCCAGTCTTGAACGTGGCCGAATCTTGCTTTTCACGAATTCTCACCAGTCGGAGAGCGGGCAAATAGGTGGGGTAACGGCACGGCGCGAATTCTTGTCTGCTCACTGAAGGCTGCCTGTGTGGGGGGAGTTGAAACAGGGGTACATTTCTGCCAATCCGCTGGCGGCTTTGTCGAAATGGTCGTACGGTTACTGACACGCCTACGCTCATCGCGCGTTGCGGAAGGGCGTCCCGATCGCAGTCTTCGCAAAGCTGATGAACACCAGTGTCGGTCACATTGAGCGAACCTACGGCCATCTGCACACAGCTACCGATGTACTGCAACCCGTTTTTCCAACCGGCGAGTGGGTCCAGGTCGGCTTCGTGGTCGATACCGACCTCTTCGAGGGACAAGTGGGGTTGATCAAGGTGTATGTCTATGCCCAGGTTCTGGGCGTGCAGGGCTTCGATGGCAGCCGGAATAATCCGCCCATGCCGACGATCGGCATCGGCGTCAAGACAGATGATTCCGGCTACGCTGCCAACGCTTCGCTTCCGGGCTAATGGGAAGGAAGTTTCGACGACTTTGGTCTATGGGCTCGGGCGCTCAGCGAATCGGAGATGGCGCAGATCTATAACCTGGGACTCAACGGCCAATCGTTTTACACAGCATGAACATTCGGATTCCTCGTCGGGCGGCTTGCCCGACTGCCCGGCGAGACAACCCGCGCCAGCCCATTGAACGTGGTCAAACCCTGCTTTTTCCAAATCAGGGTGCTCCCTCCTTCGTCGGCGGATTAAAATAACCAAGGTGTGCCAGAACAAGCCTGCCGGCCATCCGCCCCGTCCCAAAGGATCACCGATGTCATGGTGAGCACGTTGCTGCGAACGATCGTTGCCAGCCTCGCGATGATGGGAATGCTGCCGGCCATTTCGCGAGCCGAGCCAACTTGGCCCTTCCACCCGATCCAGATGGTCCAGCCCCCGTCCGATCGGACCGGCTCGCCGGCGAATCCGATCGATCGGTTCCTGCGGGCCAAACGGCAGGAGCAGCACCTCGAATCCGTGGGTCCGGCCGATAAACGGACGCTCCTCCGCCGGGCGACGTTCGATTTGATCGGACTCCCGCCGACACCCGAGGAATTGGATGCGTTTCTCAACGATCGTTCCGAGGACGCCTTCGCCAAAGTCGTGGACCGCTTGCTTGCGTCTCCGCAGTACGGCGAGCGCTGGGGCCGTCATTGGCTCGATGTGGTTCGCTATGCCGATACGGGCGGCTTCGAAGCCGACCACCTCTATCCCAACGCCTGGAAATACCGGGATTATGTGATTCGGTCCTTCAACGCGAACAAACCGTTCGACCGCTTCGTCCAGGAACAGGTGGCCGGCGATGAGCTGTGGCCCAGCGACGCCGAGGCCGTGACGGCCACGGCCCTGTATTGTGTGGGCCCCGTGCTGGCAGAATCGGCCATGATCTCCAATCAGCTCGAATATGAATGGATGACCGATGCAGTCGACACCACGGGAGCCGCATTTCTTGGCCTGACCTTCGGCTGTGCCCGTTGCCATGATCATAAATTTGATCCGATCACGCAGAAGGATTATTTTGCCATGCAGGCAATCTTTGCGGCCAGCGACCGGCCTTTCCCGGCCAAGGTCCGGCTGGGCCGCATCAAGGCGCTCAACGGGCTGCTCTCCGATGCCCCGGTGCCCAAGGAATTGGAGAAGGACCCGCGCTGCACGGTCGAGACCGAAGCGACCACGGGATTTCATTTGTTCGAACGCCGCCAACCGCTGGAGGTCCATCGGCTTCGCCGCGGCGAACTGAGCAAGCCGCGCGATGTGGTCGGGCCGGCTTTTCCGGTAGCTTTGGTTGGGACCAAGCCGGCGCCCAATTTTGACGGTGTGCCGCCGGCCAAGCGACGGGCAAAGTTGGCCCTGTGGCTCACCTCGCCCGACAATCCGCTGACGGCGCGGGTGCTGGTCAATCGCGTGTGGGAATGGCATTTTGGCCAAGGAATCGTCCGTACGCCCAACGATTTCGGAGCCCAAGGCGAGCCGCCCACGCATCCGAAGCTTCTCGATTGGCTGGCGCGCGATTTCATGGACCACGGTTGGAACGTCAAACGACTGCATCGGCTTATTCTCCTGTCTCACACATATGGCATGCAAAGTGCGGCCGGGGGACGCGGAATGCAGGTCGATCCGGAAGATCGGCTGCTATGGCACTTTCCCCGGCAGCGCCTGGAAGGCGAAGCCATCCGCGATACCATGTTGGCCTGTGCCGGTACGCTTGGGCTCAAGCCGTTCGGGCCGCCCGTCATTCCGTCGCTCAACGCTCAGGAATTGACGGGACTTTTTGATGCCAAGGGGAAGTGGCCGGTAACGAAGGATCCCGCGGAGCATAGCCGGCGCAGCGTCTATCTGCTGGTTCGCCGCACCTTCGTGTATCCGCTATTTTCCGCTTTCGACGCGCCGGAGCTGATGACGAGCTGTCCCCGCCGGACGCAAACCATCGTGCCGACGCAAGCCCTGACCCTGCTGAACAGCCCCCTGGCACGAGAGCAGGCGGCTGCCTTTGCCTGGCGGCTGCTTCGGGAGGAGGGCGGCAAGCTGGAAGCCGAGATCGCCAGGGCTTGGCTATTGGCATTCAGCCGGCCGGCCACGCCCGCGGAAGCCGAACGAGCCGGAGCGTTTTTGCAGAAACGGACCGCGGCCCTGTCCGCCACCGGTATGGTCGATCCCCGAGAGGCGGCGCTGGCGGAGCTATGCCTGGCCATCTTCAACAGCAATGAATTCGTTTACGTGGATTGATGAATTGGCCCCAGAGGGATTGCCATCATGTCCGGTCGCAGCTACCATCCGCAACCATTCGACATGCCAGGAATCTCCCGCCGCCAGATGCTCCGCTCGGCAGGACTGGGCTTCGGAACCTGGGCGCTGCTTGACCTGCTCAGCCGGGATGGCTTGCTCTCGGCGGCACCAGCGGGGAAGCAGGCGAACCCCCTGGCGGCTAAGCCACCCCATTTTGCCGCACGGGCCAAGCATGTGATCTTCCTATTCATGCAAGGCGGCCCAAGCCATCTCGACACGTTCGATCCGAAGCCGCTCCTTCAGAAGCTGCATGGCCAACCGTTGCCTGCCAGCGTCACGGACGGCTTGCAGTTGCAGTTCACGAAGAACGACGCGGCTATCCTGGGATCGCCGCAAACGTTTCGCAAATGTGGCCAGTCGGGAATCGAAATCGCGGACACGTATCCCCACTTGCAGACGTGTGCCGATGACTTGGCGATTGTGCGCTCGTGTTACCATGATTCGTTCAACCACGCCCCGGCCCAGTACATGCTGAACACCGGCTTTTCGCGGATGGGCCATCCCTGCTTGGGCTCGTGGGTGACCTACGGTCTGGGGAGCGAGTCCGAAAACTTGCCCGCCTTTGTCGTGATGGCCACCACCGGCGACGTCAAGGGCGGCCCCCCCGTCTTTGGCCACGGATTCTTGCCGGGCACGTATCAGCCGACTGTCTTGCGCAATGCGGGTTCGCCGGTGTTGTACCTGGATCCGCCCACCTCTGCCGCCGGGGAGCAGCGCGAGGTCCTCGATCTGGTGCAGTGGCTGAATGAGGAACATCGGGCAGCGCGCGGGCAAGACGTGGACGACCTGTCGTCGCGCATCGCCTCGTATGAGCTGGCGTTTCGGATGCAGAGTGCGGTGCCCGAGGCGGTGGACCTGAGCAAGGAGACACCGGCGACCAAGGAGCTTTACGGCTTGAGCGAGCCAATCTCGGCAAAGTTCGGCACGGACTGCCTGATCGCGCGGCGGTTGGTGGAGCGGGGCGTTCGTTTTGTGCAAATCTTTACCGGCAGCGCCGGCGCCGACGATTGGGACGCGGCCCATGCCGACAACGACAAAACCCATCGCTCGATGGCACGCCGGGTCGATAAACCGATGGCCGGCCTGCTCCGGGATCTGAAATCGCGCGGGCTCCTGGACGAGACGTTAATCATCTGGGGCGGGGAGTTCGGCCGGACCCCGATCGCCGACGGTCGATACCCCGACAAGCCGGCCGGCCGGGATCACAACCCGTACGGTTTCACGACCTGGCTGGCCGGCGGCGGTGTCCAAGGGGGGAGGATTATCGGGGCCACGGACGATTTTGGCTTCCGCGCGGTCCAGGACCGGATCCACATCAACGATCTGCACGCCACGATCCTGAAGCTGCTCGGCCTGGATCATCAGAAGCTGACGTTCTTGTTCCAGGGTCGGGAGCAGCGCTTGACGGATGTGGGCGGCGAACACGAGTTTGCCGATCGGCTGTTGCAATGATTCGCTGGCCGACAGTCCGTTTAACGGGCACAACCAACCGGATCATGAATCCGACCCAGATTTGGGCACCAATCTCAAGGCCGCCGAATTGATACAGTACCGCAGCCCCGTGGGGGCCGGGCCGTCCTCGAACACGTGACCGAGGTGCGCTTCGCAGCGGTTACAGACCACCTCGGTCCGCCGCATGAGCCAGCTGTCGTCGGTGTGGAGCGCAACATTGTTTTTGGCCATCGGCTCCCAGAAGCTGGGCCAGCCGGTGCCGGAATTGAACTTCGTCTTCGCATCAAACAGCGGCTGACCGCAGCAGACGCATTGGTAGACGCCGTCGTCCTTCGTGTTCCAGTAGGCTCCGGTAAACGCCTGTTCGGTTCCCTTCTTCCGCGTGATTTCAAACTGTTCCGGCGTGAGCTGCGCGCGCCATTCTTGGTCGGTCTTCGCAACTTTTTCGGTCATGGTGATATCCTCCCCTTCCATTTTAGCGGGTTCCCGGCTCCGGCGCCGCCGCAACTGGCTCCCCGCCGAACACCACGCGGTAGTCCCCCAGAAGCCAGCGGATGATTAGCTCGCGGTCGATGTCGCTGAGATGGATCAGCTTGGTCGCCCCGTCGATTTCCTTCTTCAGTTCCTCTGCCTGAGCATCGTCCTCCTTCAAGTTCCGGGCAAGGAGCTGATCCTTGAGGAGATAGTCCCGGGCTTGCTCAATTTCTTGGCGGGAGACCGCGGCCGTCGGACCCTCTAAATCTCGAAATGCCGGCATTTTGTTCCGGCTACCGTACCGAAGGCCATGATACGGGGTCATGATCATCAACCGGAGCCAATCGGCATCGCCGTACCCCGTAAAGTCGGGTCCTTTGGCATCGCCACCGCCGGTTTGCTTGTAGGTGTGGCACTGCGTACACCGGTCCGCGAAGGCTCGATACCCCAGGGCAAACGGGCTTTGATCTTGCTCAGCCGGCGGATCCTTGCGGGGATGGCTTCCGAGCCAGCCGGCGATACGGGCGAATTCGGCCTCCAGCTTGGACTCGTCCCCCTCCTTCTTGGCCCGCGCCCGGGACTTCCTTACCCAGCTACTCATCGTTCGCAGCGGAGTGCTGCCAAAATAGTGTGAGCTGTCGGGCTCGCGCAGAAGCCCAACAATCCACCGCTCGCTGCCAAAACCTGCCAGGTCCGAAGCGGTAGGCTTGGCGTTCTCGAAATCGGAACCGTGGCTGTGGCAAACACCGCAATGTTGGCCGAATAGCTCCTTTCCTTGTATCAACGGATCTCGCCGCAAGAGCAAATGGGCTCCCTCCGCCGGAACTCCGGCACTCGCCAGCTGCACCGCCCGTTCGGCCAGGCGGTCGGCTTGCTCAAGCTCCTCGTGAAACTTTTCCGCACTCTGGCTCGGAGCTTTTTGCTCTGGCCCTAACCGCTGTTCGACCCATTGCGCAATCGACGAAGGGACCTCGCTCTTCGTGGCCGTATACGCCAAGCCGGAGCTGCCCAGCGCCAGGCCGACCAGAAGCACCAGGCCAATTACGCCCACGATGCGGCGCAGTCGAGTGGGCGGCAGGACCGCCAGCAGGACAAGGTGCAAAAGAAACAGGGCCGCAATCAGCGGAATGGCGCGAGTGGCAATGTCCGAGAGCACCATCCGACTCACGGGGTTGACGGTGTCATCGGCGAGGGCCAAGCAGGTGAGAGCCATCACGCCTGCGAGCAACCCGACCAGGACCAGCACGCCCACGATCCGGCCCACGATGCGCATGCGGCCATAGCCCAAGAGCGGCAGAACGGCTAACAACAGGGCGGCGGCCGTGGGGATTACCACCGTGCCGATGATCTCTTGCTTGCCCTCGAAGTATTTCAGGAGCTGGAACAGGAACAGGAAGTACCACTCCGGCCGCGCCGGATAGGGCCGAGCAGGATCCGCCGGCGCATCGAGGTTAGCTCCCCACCCGTCCCGGCCTCCATGCGCGATCCGGGCATACAGACTTGGCGAGTCGGCGGAGGCATCGGTCGGTGCGATGGCATGGCCGTGGCCCCACAGGACCAGGACGAGCAGCACTCCAAAGAGGAGGATGCTCACCAGGAGATCGCGGAATGCCTGATCCGGCCAAAACCAACCCTCGCCGACGGCCGGCACCGGCGCCGTGACCCCGTGGCGGCGAAAGACGGTGAGATGGGCGATCGTCAGAAGGATCACGAGCGGCGGCAAGACCGCCACGTGGAGCGTGAAGAAGCGAGTCAGAGTATGATGGCCGTAGACTGGTCCGCCTACGATGATCTTCTGTTGCCAAGGTCCGAGCACCGGAAGATTGCCGGCGATGTTCGTAGCCACCTGCGTTGCCCAGTAGCCTTTTTGGTCCCAGGGGAGCAGGTAGCCGGTCAAACTCAGCCCGAGCACGCAGCCCAGTAGCGCTAGTCCCAGCCACCAGTTCACTTCGCGCGGCGGCAGGTGAGCCCCGGCAATGACGACTTGCAGCATGTGGATACCGAGGAGCACCACCATGGCCTGGGAGCCAAAATGGTGCAGTCCGCGGATCAGCCAGCCAAAATCCATCTCATATTGGATGAAGTAAACGCTGGACCAGGCCGTGCTGGCGCTCGGGCTGTACGCCGTCATCAGCAACACGCCGGTCACGAGCTGCACGCTAAACACAAAGGCCAGGCAGCTTCCCCAGACATAACGCCAGCGGGCCCCGCCGGGGATATGTTCGATTAGCAGCGCTTTGACGAGGCCATGATACCCCGTGCGATGATCGAGCCAAATGTTCAGTCTGGCGAACACGCGAAAAGCCTTTCTGGGGAGATCTCAGTCCATCCTCCGTCGTCCGTAACCGTCAGCAACCGACGACGAACTCCCTCGGTTGGATCGTCCGTCCGGTTTGCGCAGAGCGATAGATGGCCTGGATGATTTCGACCGCCTTGCGGCCTTCCCGGCCATCCACCGCCGGCGCCGTGTCCGTTTCGATGGCACGGACGAAATCGGTCAGTTGCCGGGCGTGGCCAACGTGGGAAATCGCCGCGGGGTTACTCGAGCCGCCCGAGGCCCCGCTTTTTTGTGCAAACCGCTCTTTTACGACGCGGTCTTCCGGCGTTTCGGGAGTCAAATCCCAACGGAGCACGTCGTCTTGTTCAATCACCACCGTGCCCCGATCGCCGTGAACCGCGATCGTTTTTGGCAAGCCCGGGTGAACGCTCGTGGTGGCCTCGATGATGCCGAGGGCACCGTTGGCGAAGCGAAGACAAGCCACGGCTGTGTCTTCCACTTCAATGCGTTCATGGGCAAGTGTCGCGGTGAAGCCACTGATGTGCGTCACCGGCCCCATCAACCAGGATAACAGATCCACATTGTGGATCGCCTGGTTCATGAGCGCCCCGCCGCCATCGAGGGCCTGCGTCCCCTTCCAGCCGCCTTCGTCATAGTACGATTGTGGCCGCCACCATTTGCATGTCGTCTCGGCCAGCGTGAGCCGGCCGAACCGACCGGCGACGACGGCCGCCTTGAGGGCTTGGTTCGCGTCACCAAAGCGCGACGGGAAAATCGTGCACAGCTTGACCCCGTGCCGATCGCAGGCGTCGATGATGCGATCGCAGCGCTCCACGGTGATTTCCAAGGGCTTTTCCACGACGACATGCTTTCCTGCCTCGGCAGCCGCGACGGCCGGCTCCAGATGGGCACCGCTGGGCGTGGTGATGATCACCACATCCACATCGCGCTGAGCCAGGGCGGGCCTCCAATCGGTGTAAGTGGGACAATCGACGCCGAGAGTTTCCGCCAGCCCCTTGGCATTTTCCTCCTTGCGGCTGACCAGAGCAACGAGTCGGGCGCTCGGCACCTCGGCCAGGGCCCGGCCGTGAAACCGGGAAATCATTCCGCAACCAATGATGGCAAAACCAAGCATGGTCCGTAGTCCGTAGAGTCTGTCCTACCGTGCAATTCGGCCTTTCCCAAGCCTGATGCGTCCGCGAAGGACCTGGCGGACGCATCAGGCTTGGGGAAGGCGCATGGCTTCGGCATCCCCCTTCAGCAACGACGCGGCACGCCAAAGGTATTGCAGCCCGCTGAGTGCCGTGGCCGCCAGCATGGCCCAGATCAGTCCATCGCGCACCGTGGCGAAGAACCATACCGTCCCGGCCGATCGGTCCGGCGTATTCAGCCACAGAAAGACAAAAATGCTGATCAGAGCGGCACACTGGAGACCCATTTTCAGCTTGCCGAGCCAGTCAGCACCAAACACGGCCCCGCGATTCTCCATGAAGCTACGCAGACTGGTGATCACGAGCTCTCGGGCCACGATCACGGTCACCATCCACGGGAGCAACCAACCTTCGCCGATGCCATGCGGCAACAGGAAAATGTAGGCACCGCAAATCAGCACCTTATCCACGAGCGGATCGAGATTGCGACCCAAGGTACTGACGAGCCCCTGCTTGCGGGCAAAATAGCCATCCAGCCAGTCCGTGATGGCCGCGGCCACGAAGACCACCAAGGACCACAGCCAGCTCTCCCATCCAATCAACGCAAACAGAACCAAAGCGAGCACGAGCCGGCTCGTGGTCAGCTGGTTGGGCAGATTGAACACCGGAGGCCGGCTGGGCGTCAAGGTTGCCATCGATTACCTTCCTGGGCCAATGACCCGGCCCACGAGATCATAACCATCCGCGGCCGTGATTTTCGTCCGCACCAGATCGCCGGGCCGCAAGCCCTTCCCCTTGACGCGGACTTGGCCATCGATTTCCGGGGCATCGGCGAAACAGCGGCCCAGCAGATGATTCGGAACTTCTGGATCCGGGCCATCGAGGAGAACGTCCATCTCCCGGCCCACTTGCTGCTGGCTCCACGCGAAGGCGATGTCCTGCTGGACCTCCATGAGGCGGTCGCGTCGCTCCAGCTTGACTTCCTCCGGCACATGCCCTTCCAGCCGTGCCGCCGGTGTGCCCGGTTCGAGGGAATAGGGAAAGATGCCGACGCGCTCAAATCGCTGCGCTGCCAAGAAGCTTTGCAATTCCGCGAACTCCGCCTCCGTTTCGCTGGGAAAACCGACGATGAACGTCGTCCGCAGGGCGAGGCTGGGGATCGCTTTCCGCAGCCGGGCGAGCAACGCTTCCGTGGCTTGCCGGTTGACGCGGCGCTGCATGCGCCGGAGGATCCGGTCATTGATATGCTGCAGCGGCAAATCGAGATACGGAAGGATCTTGGTTGCGCTGGCCAGGGTTTCGATCAATTCATCCGTGAAATGGATTGGGTAAGCGTAGAGGATGCGAATCCATTCCAGGCCATCGAGTTGGTCCAGTTCCCGAAGCAACTCGGCCAACCGGACGCGGCCATAGAGATCGGTGCCGTAGTAGGTCGTGTCCTGAGCGACGAGGATCAGCTCCCGAACACCGTCGGCGATGAGCTCCTGCGCCTCGCGGAGCACCTCCTCCATCGGCTTGGTGACGTGCTTGCCACGCATGCCGGGGATCGCGCAAAAGGTGCACAACCGATCGCAGCCTTCCGAGATTTTCAGGTACGCATAGTGCCGCGGCGTGATCCGCAGCCGGGCCGTATCTTCTTGGGACCGCACCGGAGCCGGGCGAAACAGACTCCGCTGCTCGAGCCGTTGGGCCAGGGTGCGATCGACAACCTGGGTAATCTCTTCCCGGCCGAAGACGCCGACAATGTGATCCACCTCCGGCACTTCGCGGAGCAAATCGCCCTTTTTTCGCTCGGCCAGGCAGCCGGCCACGACGACCGCCCCGACTCGGCCTTCCTTCTTGAGGGCAAGCATTTCGCGGATGACACCGAGCGATTCTTGCCGGGCCGGCTCGATAAACCCACAGGTATTCACGACAACCACGTCGGCGCCGTCCGCCTCGGGGACCAGAGCATAGCCATCCTGGGACAGCCGGCCGAGCATCCGTTCGGAATCGACGAGATTCTTGGGACAGCCCAGGCTGACAAAGGCGAAAGTGGGTTGGTTGTTGTTTCCCTTTGCTGCTTCAAGCAACGGAGGTCTCCAAAAGTGCCAACGATTCAATCCGCAACAATGACACGTTCTTCCAGTGAGCGTAGAGCTTTGGCGAATCGCTTACAAACGTGAAGATCAGCAAATCCCGTCTTCCGATGCGACCCCTCTCGGGATCGCGGATTTCGAAGGTTCGGCCACGGTTCATGCGGATGCAGAACGGCCGGAAAGGCAGGGCTTGCACGCAGCTTAACACGTCTTGGGGTGACATTGCGTTCTCTCGCTCAATCGCCCTGCAGGATAGTGCAGCATGGAAGCCTGACGCGCTCGCGAAGGCCTTCGCGAGCGCGTCAGGCTCGTGCAACTAAATTACCGACGATGATTTAGTTTACCGAGCCGGGCAAGACGCGGGAAGGCAGGGAGGAATCGACCATCGGGAGCAAAAAAGTCGGACCGGCCGACCTCGAGGACGCTGCCAACCTCGCGGTCTTAGCCGGTCCTGACAGCACCCTGGCCACGAGGACCAAAGGCACTAGCACATGAAAAATGGCTACGTTTCGGTTGAGGGGCAGGGGAAAGACTCCACGCCTTCTCCCAGCCGAAATCGAATCTCCGGGGATACCTAGGGCTCGTGATACTGGTACGATGCGCCCCGGCAAGGGATTATTGTGAGAATTTTTTAATTTTTCGGCCGGGGGCCCGATTTGGCTGATTTCCTCGGCACCGCAAATTTACACTCCCCCGTTGCGGCTGGGGGGCCCGATTGCTATCATTGCTAACTCCCGACCGCTCCACGAGGATCTTCCATGAGCGAATTCCGTATCGAAAAGGATTCCATGGGCGAGGTGCGAGTGCCCGCCCAGGCTTATTACAGTGCTCAAACCCAACGGGCCGTCGAGAATTTCCCGATTTCAGGCCAGCCGTTGCCCGTACGGTTGATCCGCGCCCTCGGACTCGTCAAGCTGGCGGCTGCCATCGCCAACCGGGATCTGGGTAAGCTCAAGCCCGAGATCGCCGAGCCGATTCTTCAGGCGGCCCGCGAGGTCGCCGCCGGGAAACTCGATAACCAGTTCCCTGTTGATGTGTATCAGACTGGTTCCGGCACCTCGTCCAATATGAACGCCAACGAGGTCATCAGCAACCGGGCCATCGAGCTGACGGGCGGGAACCGCTTCGAGAAGAAGAAGCCCATTCATCCCAATGACCACGTCAACATGGGGCAGTCGACCAACGATATGTTCCCCACCGCGATCCACGTGGCCGTTGCCCAGGCGATTCAAAAAGAGCTGCTCCCCTCCTTGGACCGCTTCCAAAAGGTATTGGCGGAGCAGGCCAAGAAATGGGACGATATTATCAAGATTGGCCGCACTCACCTGGCCGACGCAACACCGATCCGGCTGGGGCAGGAGTTCAGCGGCTACGCCCGGCAAGTGGAGCTGGCCATCGCTCGGGCCAAGCATGGACTGGCCGCCATCTTGGAGCTGCCCGCCGGAGGAACTGCGGTCGGAACGGGGATCAACACGCACCCGCGGTTCGGTGCCAAGGTGGCGGAAGTGCTGGCTCGGGAGACCGCCATCCCCTTCGTCGAAGCCAGAAACCACTTTGAGGCCAACGCCAACCGCGATGGGCTGGTGGAGTGTAGCGGCCAGCTCCGGGCCGTGGCTGTCAGCCTTTTCTCCTTGGCCAACAATATCCGTTGGCTCGGCAGCGGGCCCCGGTGTGGATTCTACGAAGTCATGCTTCCCGACCGGCAGCCCGGTTCCTCGATCATGCCGGGCAAGGTCAACCCGGTCATGTGTGAGAGTATGATGCAAGTTGCTGCCCGGGTCATCGGCAATGACCAGACCGTGGCGTTTGCCGGGGCGACCGGTGGACAATTCGAGCTGAATATCATGATGCCAGTGATGGGACTGGCGGCGCTCGAAAGCGTTCAGCTGCTGGCCGACTGCGTCAAGGCATTCGTCGATTTCTGTGCCCTCGACATGGAGGCCAATCGGCCCCAGTGCGAGAAACAGGTCGAGCAGAGCCTCGCCATGGTGACGAGCTTGAATCCACTGATCGGTTATGATGCCGCGGCCGCTCTTGCCAAGGAAGCGTTTGGAAGCGGCAAAACCGTGCGTGCCCTCTGCATGGAAAAAATCCGCGCCGGGACGCTCAAGAAAAAAGACAGCGACCAGCTGGTGCGCGAAGCCGAGTTGAAGGCGGCCCTCGATCCCCGCAGCATGACCACGCCGGAAAGCGCCTAACAGGATCCTCTGGCCGAGAACGCCGCGATATGCTAATATCCAAGAACTTCCTGCCAGGCAGATGGAGACGGCTGCACATTACCGCTCGCCTGGGAATTGAGTTGCATGGCTGTGATTGATCCCGGCAAGGATATCCGCATCATCCGCGAACCGACGGTTTACCTCTTGGGCCGGCAGACGGTGGACGATGCCGAGCTCGATCGGTTCTTGGCCGACCACGGCGTTTGTTGGGAGACCGATGCGGAAGTGGCCGGGGAGGCCCTGACGGAAGTCGCCGGACGGGTCTGTTACATGAGCTTTGCCCGTCCGCGGCCGGGGGGTAACCAGGCTTACCTGAACCACATTCTGGAAGTGGGACACGGTTCGGTCCTGGAGCATGCGGTCTGGAATTTTCTCTTTGCCGGCGTGAGCCGTTCGCTGACTCACGAATTGATTCGCCACCGCGCCGGCTGGGGTTTTTCGCAGTTGAGTCAGCGGTACGTCGATGAATCCATCGCCGAATACGTGGAGCCGGACGCAATCGCTGCCGACCCGGAGCTGCATCGCATCTGGCTGGAAGGGATCGCCCAGAGCCATCAGGTGTACATGGAGTTGGTCCAACGGCTCCAGGATCGGTTCGCGTCCGAACCGGACCGAACGCTGCGGCGCAAGCTGGCCCGGCAGGCGGCTCGGAGCATTTTGCCCAATGCAACGGAGACGAAGATATTCGTGACGGCCAACTCACGAGCGCTGCGGCACTTCATCGAGTTGCGCGCGAGTCGCCACGCTGAAGTGGAGATTCGCAAGCTCGCCGTGAACGTGCTTCAGATAATGCAACAGGAAGCGCCTCACATCTTCCACGATTACCAGCTGGTGCCCCTGCCGGATGGGACGTTCGAGGCGGTTACCGATCATCGAAAGGTTTAAGATCCATCCGTGTCCTGTTGGACGGCGGATCGCGGGGGAGTGCGACCCTGCCGTCCACGGTGCCACAAACTACGAACGAATTCGAATTCTCATGTCGCAACACGAGCAAAAGGTTCAGGGCGTCCTGGAACTGCATCCCAAAGGATTTGGCTTTCTTCGCAATCCCGCACGGCACTACGCGGCCCAATCGGCCGATCCGTATGTGTCCGCACCGCTGATTCAGAAATTTGGACTCCGCGAGGGGCTCTTAGTCGGCGGGCCTACCGAGGCCGCTCGCAAAGGCGGTGGCAAGGGAGCCGGCCCCCGGCTCACCACGGTTGAGCGACTCGAAGGGGAAGCTCCCGAGAAGTTTTCCCGCCGCGACTTCGAATCGCTCACCCCGATCGATCCCCACGAACGCATCGTTCTGGAAACCGGGCCGGAACCTCTGACCACGCGAGTGATGGACCTGTTGACGCCCATTGGCAAGGGGCAGCGCGGCCTGATCGTCGCTCCTCCCCGCACCGGCAAAACCATCTTGCTCCAGCACATCGCCCAGGCGGTCAGCCGCAACCATCCGGAAATGATCCTCATGATGCTCTTGATCGATGAGCGGCCCGAGGAAGTCACGGAGATGCGCCGCACAGTGAAGGGCGAAGTAATCGCCAGCAGCTCGGATCGCGACAGCACGAGCCACGCCCGCACCGCCGAGCTCGTGGTGGAGCGAGCCAAACGATTGGCGGAACGCGGTAATTCGGTCTTTGTCCTGCTCGACAGCCTGACCCGCTTGGCCCGCGCCTACAACAAAAATGTCGGCACCAGTGGCCGAACGCTAAGCGGCGGCATCGATATCCGGGCCCTCGATATCCCGAAACGGCTCTTCGGCAGTGCCCGTGTATTCGAGGAAGGCGGATCCCTCACGGTCATGGGAACGGCACTCATCGAGACGGGTTCGCGGATGGATGACATCATCTTTCAAGAATTTAAAGGCACCGGTAATATGGAGCTCGTGCTCGATCGGAAGCTTTCGGATCGGCGCGTATTCCCGGCCATGGACATCACCCAGTCCGGCACGCGGAAGGAAGAACGGATCCTGCCGCCCGAGGTGCTCCAGCGTGTGACCCTATTGCGGCGCAGCCTGGTCTCGCTCAACCCGGTGACGGCCATGGAATCGCTCGTCGCCCAGCAGAGCAAGTATCCCTCAAATGCGGCCTTCCTGGAAAAGATCGGGACGTTCGTCCGCTGAGGGTCTGCCGGCCTCGGATTTTTCCCACGCTCTCTGGATCCACTCCGCTCCGCGCCAGGGCTAGCTTCCTCATTCTCCCTGTCTTCTATCTGTGGTGGGTTCGCCTCGACCCGAGCGGCGGAATCGTTACAATCTGGCCCCCGCTCAAGTCGATGTTACCTGACAGGTTCCCTTCTCGAGGAAGTCAAACATGACCCGTCCGTACCTACCGACCGCTTCAGAACGTCCTGCTGTCGGCGAGCATCGTTCCCGGGCCAACTGGGCGGCGCTGGTCCTCGGTCTGCCGTTGGCGCTGGGGCTTCTGTCGCTGATTCATTTCGGGCCGCTGCGCGACAGCCCGGCCCGGCGGTACCTGAGCCACCCGGTCGAAGCGGTCGAGTTGGTCATGTTCTGTGCCGCCTTTGCGATCCTCGGGGTGAAGTTCCTGGCTTCGCTGTCCGAGCAGCGGGCCTGCCGCCTGGCCGTCTTACCGCCCTGGGATGGTCACGCCCTTGCCGTAAGCGAGGCGGGCCAGCTGTTGGCGGGGCTCGGCCAGCTCCCCCGGCGGGTCCAAAACAGCCGGATCGTCAAGCGGACGGCATCGGTCCTCGATTTTCTCTGCCGCCGCGGCTCCGCGGCCGAGCTGGACGATCACCTCCGCGCCCTGGCCGACACGGATGCACTGGCTCTGGAAGGGAGCTATGCCCTTACCCGGTTCATCACCTGGGCCATCCCGATCCTTGGCTTCCTCGGCACGGTGCTCGGCATCACGCAATCGATCTTCGGCATCACGCCGGAAAAGCTCGAAAACTCCCTGAGCGAGGTCACGGATGGGTTAGCACTCGCCTTTGATGCCACGGCCCTGGCCCTGGGCCTGACCATGTTCACGATGTTTCTGAGCTTCCTCGTGGAGCGGACCGAGCAGGCCGTCCTGGATGCCGCCGACCGCTACGCCGAGCGGGAGCTGGCCCACCGCTTCGAGCGGACTGGCGCGGCCAATAGCGAGTTCATCGAGGTCGTCCGTCGCCAAACCGATGTCCTAACGCGGGGCGTGGACCAACTGATGCAACGCCAGACCGCCCTGTGGGCCCAGGCTCAAAAAGAGATCGACCAGCGCCGGCAGGAGGCCGAGCAGCGATTGCAGGAGCGTCTTACGGCCGCACTGGAGTCGGCTCTGGAACGGACCCTGGAGACGCACAGCCGGCGCGTGGCGGCACTCGATCAACAGGTGGCAGAGCATACGGCGGGAATGACCGACCGCTTGGCCGGCCTGGCCGCCGCGGTCCGCGAAACCGGCCGAGAGCACCAGACCGGAGTGGCCCAAATCGGCAAAGAGCTGGCCCGTCTCCTGGAGGGCCTGACGCGCCTCCAGGACGATGACCACCAGCTCCGCCGACTGCAAGAAACCCTGAACCAGAACCTGGCGGCACTGGCCGGGGCGGGCACATTCGAACAAGCCCTGCACAGTCTGACGGCGGCCGTCCATTTGCTGACCGCCCGTGCTGGAACAGCGCCCGGCAGCTCCAGCCGAACGGCAGGGCGTCCGGGGAACGCGGCATGAGACAGCGCCGCAACCGATTGCAGGTTTCGACGTTTCCCTTCCTGGCCGTGCTCCTGTGCGCCATGGGCTCGCTGATCTTGTTGTTGTTGGTCATGGACCGCCGGGCCAAGGTGGTGGCCCGGGCACGGGCCATGCGGGCCATCGAGCAAGCGGTGTCACAGGCCGTGGCCGAGGATGAGATGGCTGCCGCCCAACGCCGGGCGGAATGGGAGCGGCGCCGCCAGCTGCTACACCAACAACTCCAACAACAAGACCAGCAGGTACTCCGCGATCTCCAGCGCATCCAGGGTCAAGCCACGGCCGCGGCAGGGAGCGTGCAGCAAGAGCTAGTTCGCAGCCGCGAGATGGAGGGACGGCTCCGGTCAGAACGCGCCCAGCTTGCCCAGTTGGAGAGTGCCTTGCTTGCCCATCGTGCCGAGGCGACCGTAGCTACCCAGCAGGACGAGATGTCCCGAACCGAGCTGGCCCGACTCACAGCCGAACTGGAGCGGATGGAACGGTGCATCGCCGATCTCAAGACGGCGCGGCAGCGGCAGCAGCGGATGGTTTCGCTGGTTCCCTATCGGGGGAAACATGGTGACAACCGCAAGCCCATCTACATCGAGTGCAACGGCGACGACTTGATCTTCCACCCCGACCATCTGGCTCTGCATGCCGCAAGCGGCTCTGCCGTCCGCGTCGAGATGGACCGTCGCCTCGCCCAGCAGCGGGCCGACATGCAGCTGGTCCATGAGAAGCCGGACGCCAGCGCGTACTTGCTGATGCTGGTCCGACCCAACGGTATCACGACTTACTACCGAACCCTGGCCGCACTGAAAGGATTGCAAATCGATTTCGGCTACGAATTCATCGACCAGGAGTGGATCCTCGACTTTTCGGAAGACGAAGCCAATCCGAAGACTCAGCCATGGAGCGCCGCCGCCCGAACCGACGAGCAACCACCACCCAAATCCTCGGCGAAGATGACCGAGGCCATGGGATCGTTGTTCTCCGGACGACCCCCGGGGCTGGTGCCGCAGGCCGGTTCCGGCGGCCCGATGCTGGGTCGGCCGACGGGCATCCTGGCCAGTCGCGCCGGCGGGGCTAGCAACGCGTCCTTTGGAAACGGTGGCGGAGGTGGCAGCAGCGGCGGCAACGGAGGCAGCGTTACTCCCGGCGACCAGGGAGCTGGCTTGCCGGTCAGAACAGTTCCACGGGGCTCCGGCAGTTCCGGATTGAGCTCAGAAGGAAGCAGGGAGATCACTTTTGCCGACGTTTTGGCCGGCGGCGGCCGTCCTCGGGGCGCCGGAGAACGTTCCCTGGATGGTGGGCCGGTCACGGCTTCCCCGCCCGAGCAGGTGCAGGGCCGGCCAGCATTTTCACAGGCAGGGATGGCAGCTTCACCGGGCGGGCTGGCGGCATCATCGGGCGGGCCGGTAGCTTCACAAGGCGGGCCAGGGGAGAGAACTGGGACGAGCCGGCCTCCCTCCGAAGGAGAAACGAGAAGCGAGAGCGGGCCTGGCGGGACTCGATCGGCTCCGAGTAAGGGGACAAACGATGTTTCCAAGGAAGGACCACCAAAAGGAAGCGGTACTTCAGGCGGCGATGCTTCCTCTGGCCTTCTGCCACAGTTTACTCCGGCTAATTCCCGGGCGCCAGGAAATCCGGAATCCGGAAATCCGGGATCCGGTGCATCCCCCGGTCCAACAAGCGCGAAACCAGTCCCCGCCACCCTCGGTCAAGGGAGCCCCAATTTGGAGGAGCCGGCACGGGGTGGCGGAGGCGATCCGTTCGATCGATTCGGGCTGCCCAGCTCGAAAGCCAGACCGGCTCGTGCAGAAGCCCTTCGTCCTCGACCATTGATTGGCAACCGGGACTGGGTCATTTCCATCGAATGTACGGCCGAGGGCTTGGTGTTGCTTCCTTCCCGGCAGCGCATCCCCACGGCCCAGATCGCGAGAGGGGAAAACGAGAGCAATCCCTTGCTCGAAGCGGTCCAGCAGATGATGGCGCGCCGCCAGGCCACGGTTCGCCCCGGCGAACCGCCGTATCGTCCGATGATCCGCTTCCGTGTCTTGCCGGACGGTCTGCGTTCCTATCACTTGGCGTATCCAGTTCTGGAAGGACTCCAGGTGCCGATGACCCGCGAGAATGTGGATCCCGAAGAAGCAAAGACAATGAGCCGGGAGCGTTCGTGATTGGTCAAGGTAGGCGAAAGCCATGATCCGACGTCGCCGCCGCGCGCGGGAGATTCCGTTCAGTTTCGACTCGTTCCTCGACATTGTCGCCAATGTCGTGGGCATCATCATTCGCTTGATCCTGATCGTCTGGGTCGGCGCGCGCTCCTACAGCAGTCTGCACACCGCAGTCCAGCCAGTGCCTCGGGCTGCACAATCGATTCCGGCGATTGCGGAGCCAAGCGATCCCCTCCAAGCAGAGCTGGCCCGGCATGCGCGCGAGTTAGCCCAGGCCCAGGCACGGCTGCTGGCCGAGCTTCGCCGGCTACAGCAAGTGCAAGCGCAAGAGACGCAGGCCCAAACGCAGCTCACCGCTTTGGGTACTCGCTCGCAGAAGCTAGAGCAGGATCGCGCCGCGGTGGATCAGGAGGTTCAGGGCCACGAACAGGCCAAGCGATTGGCCGTACTGTCGTCCGCAGAGCTTCACCAACGGATCGCAAAGCTGGCCGAGGAAATTCGGGCCCTGGAACAGATGCCACCCTTGAAGAAGACAGTGCACTATCGCACTCCGGTCAGTCGGCCGATTGATTCCGAGGAACTTCTCTTCGAGTGCCGCAACCGCCGGGTTACCTTTATCGATATCGCGGGGCTCTTGAATGAAGTCCGTAACGGACTCGAGGAAAAGGGGAAACTCCTGCGCAGCCTCTGGCAAGTGAGCGATGTGGTCGGACCAATTGGCGCATTTCGTCTCCGCTACACGCTGGAACGGGAACGCAGCCTGCTTGATGCCGTCAGCGGCCAAACCGTTCCGGAATCTGGCGGCAGTTATCGCTACGGGTTGAGCGAGTGGCAAGTCGAACCGATCTTCCCAGTGAGCGGCGAGTCCGCGGACGCAGCCTTGGCCGAGGGATCAGAGTTTCGCCAAATCGTGGATCGGCTCGATCCGCAACAAACGGTGGCGACGTTCTGGGTCTACCCAGACAGCTTCGAGCTTTACCGCCGGCTACGCGATTTCCTCTACGATCATGACATCGTAGTTGCTGGCCGGCCACTGCCACCGGGCGTGCCGATTGCCAGTTCCCGGCGCGGCTCCGTGTCGCGAGGGCAATGATGGGTCACTGGTTAGTTTGGCGGCGGTTCGCAGAACCGCGCGGTTCTGCGAACCGCCGCTAATCCGATTTCCGCGCGAGTTGATTTTTCAACGCCTCGATCTCCATGGCCTGGGCCCCGATTTTCGCGTACAGGTCACGGAGGTTTCCGGCCGCCGAGTCCGACCGGGGCAGCGTCGGATCGAGGGCTTGTGCCGCGCCTTCGAGGAACTGTTGCCGCCAGCGTTGCAATTCCTCGGCGGCCACACCGTAGCGTGCCTCGATCTCCTCGGCCGTGGTTCGCCCCTGGAGCAAGTTCATCACCAGGGCCGCCCGGCGTCGGCCAGTCCAGTGGCTTGATTCGTCCACAGTTTCGGTGGCGGAGAATGGCTTCAGTAGGGCAGCGACTTCCTCTGCACTGGCCGGCCGCTCCGCAGGATCACGCGCCCGCAGGCGGTCCACCAACTGTGCCAGGCCCCTGGGCACATCCGGCCGTGCCTCGCCCAACGGCCGCGGCGGCTGGATGAGCAGCTGCTGCAAGCGCTGGAAATAGCTGCCGCCTCGCACCGGCAACTCCCCGGTCAGCAGGTGGAAGAGAGTCGCTCCCAGGCTGTACAGGTCGCTGCGAGCATCGGCCCGACTGGCATCCTCGGCCTGCTCCGGGGCAATGAATTCCGGCGTCCCCAGGCATCGACCCTTCAACGTTTCCTCCGACTCGTCCTCCTGCAGGAGGATCCGGGCGATTCCCAGATCCAATAGCTTCACCACGCCATCCTGGGCCAGCAGCAGGTTGGCAGGCTTCAGGTCGCGGTGGATGATGCCGCAGCTGTGGGCATACGCCAATCCCTGGGCAGCCTGAATCGCATAGCCAACCGCTTCGGGTATCGGCAAGGGTCCGCGCCGGCGCACCAGTCGGCCGAAATCGCAGCCGTCGATGTATTCCAACACCAGGTACAACTGGTTGCGGGTCCGGAACACATCGTGGGCCCGAACCACGTTCGGGTGATTCAGGCGGGCGAGGATTTCAATCTCCCGGCGGAAGCGGGCCAGGGCCTCGTCCTGATAGTGGACGTTGCGCGTCTCGAGCGTTTTCAAGGCGACGTAGCGCTGGGGCATCAATCGATGCTGGGCCTTCAAGACGACGCTGTTGGCGCCGTGGCCCAGGTAATCGACCACGACGTAATTGCCCAGCCAGAACGACTTGGCGCCCGCGCGAATTTGGCGTGCCTGGAAGGCAGTCAGCAGGCCTTTTTCCACGAGATGCGCGATCAAAGCATCCGCATCCTCGCCCACGGCCGCCTGCACGAGTGCAAGCTGCTCGGCGTCGATGAGCCGAGTGGCCAACAGGCGATCGGAGATGCTTTCCGCGTTAGCGTTCTTCAACATGACGATCATGGGAGAGAGAAAAGCTCTGTGCGTGCACGCATCGATCACCGCCCAGAGAGGTAATCGCCCTTTGAAGCAAGGATAGTACACAAACGAGCGCTTTGGGGTCGAAGCCCACTTGGCCCACAGCCGAATTATTGCACGCGGGCAATCACCACCTTCAGATAACGCCCCTCCGGCACATGGACGAGGAAGGGGTGGTCCGGGGCGGCGCCGCTGATTTGTAGGATTTGCACGGTCCGTCCTGCTTGCCAAGCCGCACGGCGGAGGGTTTCGAGGAAGTCGGCTTCACTCACCAAACCGGTGCAGGAACAGGTCACGAACAGTCCGCCGTCGGCGACGGCCTGAAGGGCGAGGCGGTTCATGTCCAGATACCGTTTCAACGCGAAGTCGAGCGCCTCCCGATCCCGGGTTTGTTTGCTGGGGTCGAGAATGACCACGTCAAAGCGTTGGCCCGCCGGGAGCACATCGCGCAGCCAGGGAAATAAATCGGCCTGGATGAACCGGATGCGAGCCTGGTTCAAATGGGCGTTTTGCTTGGCCAGTTCGATGGCCTGTTCATCGAGATCTACACCAATGACTTCCTGCGCCTGACCCAGAGCCTTGGCATAGACGGTGAACCCGCCGGTATTGCAACAGAGATCCAACACGCGCTTCCCGGCGCAAAACTCGGCCACCGTTTTTCGGTTCGTTCGCTGATCGAGAAAAAAGCCGGTCTTATGCTTTCCGCCGGGGGCCACGCGGAAATGAAGTCCGTGCTCCGTGATGGCGCCGACCGGCGGCGGTTCAGGTGAGCGGCAATCGAACGATTCTTGTTTCTGAATGTGTTCCTCGGCGAACCAGTAGAACTGGCTGGCGGGGTAATGATGGGCCAGCGCTTCTTGCAGGACCGACCGGAAGCGATACATGCCGGCGGAGTAAAATTCCAGCACCAGCGTTGCCCCGAACCGATCGACGACGAGCCCGCTCAAATGGTCCCCTTCGGAATGAACCAAACGGTATGCATCCGTGACCGTGTCGAGGCGCAGCCATTCCCGTCGCAGGGCAATGCACCGCTCCAGCCGGCGGGCAAAGAAGGCTGCATCGATGGTCTCGGCCGGGTCGCTGGTCAGGACGCGCAGGGCAATCCGCGAATGGCCGTTATAGAACCCACGCCCCACCCATTGGTTGTCTCGGTCGACGATGTCCACGACGCTCCCACCGGCCAGCCGCTGAGCCGGTTTCTCTACCATTTTTTGAAAAATCCACGGGTGGGACGACCGCCGTGCGATCTTCAATCGGACCGTGGGAAGTTCGTGGCTCATCACAACCTCTGCTGGGACAAAAAAATCTATTCTTCATGATAATCGAACCGGCGGCCTCTGATGTGCATGGATTGCCGCAGCGGCGCCGGATGCTTCCTCTGGACAAAGGATACGGGTTTATCTTGATTCGCACGCACGGCGTGGTAGCCTAGATCACACAAGAGGCGGCCTTGCATCCTACCTCAACCATTGTGGTGACCATGAGCACAGAAACCCTACCGAGCGAATCCTTCCGTGTAGAGCGGCACGGAGACGTGGCCGTGATCATTCCAGCTTCGGAAGTTGAAAGCATGCCCGAAAACCTGATTCAGCAAGCTGCCGAGATCGTGTTGGCACCGTTGCGCAAGGATCCCCCGGCTGGTCTGGTGATCGACCTTGCGGAGGTCAAGTTCTTCGGCTCCGTCTTTATTTCTTTCCTGCTAAAATGCCATATGCTGGTGAAGAAGCACGGCAGCGAACTCGTCCTCGCCGGCGCCTCCGAGCGCATCCGTGAATTGCTCCATCTGACCGCGCTGGACACACTTTGGGCGATCTACGATACCCGGACCGAAGCGCTCCACGCGCTGGCGGAGTCGGATTAACCGTCGCAGCGAGTCCGTGGTGAAGTTTAGTCAGAAGGATAGAGGATGAAACGCCAAATATTCCGCAAAGGGGAGAACCCCTTCCAGCAGGTGAACGAAGACGAAAGCCAGCACGAAGGGGAACGGCAGCCGGTCGGAACCGAGCAGTTGGTGCAGCAGCTGAAGGAAACCGCCGATAAGCTCATCCGCGATCAAGCGAATCGTGGCGACATCAAATTATTGAATACCGCTCTGAAGGAGCTGCGCTACGCCTTCAAGGTCTTCGCTCCCTATCGCAATCAGCGGAAAGTGACCGTCTTCGGCTCGGCGCGCCTGCCGTCCGACCACCCGGCTTACCACCAGGCCGTCCAATTCAGTCGCAAGATTGCCGAAGCCGGCTACATGGTTATCACCGGGGCCGCCAGCGGCATCATGGAAGCCGGTCACGTCGGCGCAGGTCGGGAAAGCAGCATTGGCGTCAATATCCTCCTTCCCTTCGAGCAGGAAGCCAATGCCATCATCGCTGGCGACGTCAAACTCATGCACCTGAAGTATTTCTTCACGCGGAAACTGTTGTTCGTGAAAGAATCCGATGCCGTGGCTCTGTTTCCCGGCGGCTTCGGCACGCAGGACGAAGGGTTCGAAGTCCTGACGCTGGTCCAGACCGGCAAGAGCCATCTCATTCCTATCGTGCTGGTCGACGAACCGGGTGGCGATTATTGGAAGCGTTGGCAGAATTTTGTTGAAGAGGTTCTCCTGGCCCGGCACATGATTTCGCCCAATGATCTGGCCTTGTACAAAGTGACCGATTCGGTTGAAGAGGCCGTGGCAGAGGTGACCAGATTTTACCGCCTCTACCACAGCATGCGGTACGTGAAAGGAAACCTTGTGTTGCGTCTCCAGCACTCCTTGGCGCCGGCGTTGCTGGAGCAAATTCGAAAGGAATTCGCCGATATCGTGGTATCCGGCACGTTTGAGCTAACCAGCGCCTTGCCCGCTGAAGCCAACGACGCCCATCTCGCTGCGCTTCCCCGGCTTTGTTTCCGCTTTGACCGCCGGAGTCTCGGCCGTCTGCGGATGCTGATCGACACGATCAACCGCGAAGGGTAAACAACTGCACGAGGCCCTTGTTTATTCTTCCGTTTCGGTGCCCAGGCGTTCTTCGAGAAATTGGCGAAAACTGATTCGTTCGATGCCGTGCTTGTCCAGAAGTCCAACGACCTCGGGATCGCACAGCGTGAGGCTTTCCGCGTACCGATTGGCCGCGATCGCCGGATCGGTCCAGATCGCACCGGTTTCCGGCGATACCTGGACGGGACACGTCCGCCAAAGATAATTGCCTGGCTTCAAGTTGGTCAGGGACGATTCGAGAGCGAGGACGGTTGGTTCGGGCATGGTGAGAGGTGCAACGCCCCAAGCTGTCGTCCATGCCGGTATCCCGAACCGTTCACTTAGCTGCTGGACGGCTGCCGTCACGCCCGGATGATCCGGGCCATCCCAGACGAGATAGGCCGGCCGAAGGCCGCAGGCTTGCATGCGTTCCACCTGGGCGTTCAGCTCACGGGCAATTTCCTCCGGTTGGGCACGGTCGACAAGGACAACGGGAAATGTTCCCGCTGGTTCAACCAGGCTCGGCACCGTGCCCGCTCCACACACCGGGCCCCAACGATAACCGTCGGACGGGGAGGCCAGGGTCAACTGCAGGCCAATTTCCCATTCGGAGTACTCATGGGCGAGCCGTACCGCCTCGGCCATCCACGGGGTCGTCACCATGAGGGAAGCGCACGTCAAAATGCCTGTCTCGAAGGCTTCGGCAACGGCTTGATTCGCTGCATGGCACAAGCCAAAACCATCGGCTCGCACAATCAGGGACGTGGCGTTCATCGGCACGAATGGCCCATCATCCGCTCCTGCGGATTAGAACAGGAAATACCCCGCCGTGGCCGCGGCCAAGGCGAGGAGCAACAAGAGGATCCCGTGTAGCCAGAGCGATGACCGAGTGCTCGAGGATGGAGCTTGATTGATCGGAATATGCGGTGCGGTGGGCTGCGAGAACACGGGAGGCGTCAACGCCGTGGGCACGTCCGGAAGCGGCTGGACGGTGCTGGGTTTGGCCGCGGCCTGTGGCAGCGGGGCGGGGGCGATCACCAGGTCGCGGAATTCCGCATAGGAGCGGAGCAGCTCGAAGGGACCATTTTTCGTCCGGCAAGCGCGCACGTTACTGGCATTTCCCAAGAGACCTTCCTTGAGCGAGCGGCGGATGGCTCCGACGGTGCCTTTGACCGTGTGCGTGACGCCTTCATCGTCCTCATACACCAAGTACCAAAGGTTCTTCTGGCCTGTGCTCGACTTTTCGGGAGCAGCTACGTTGCGGGTACTCTTCCCTGTCAAGTCCTCGACGAACTCGCGGCACGTCGCCGGTCGGGTCTCCGGGTCCGCGCTCATGGCCCGCTGGATCGCCCAATCGGTGCGTTCCGATAAGGTGGGAACGAGCTGTCGCGGTGGCGGCAAATCGTTCTCGATTTTTTTCATGTACGAGTCGAGCGGGCTACAAGCTTTGAACGGCGCTTCGCCGGTCACCATCATGTAGAGCGTAGCCCCCAGCGAATAGATATCGCAGCGCTGGTCGGCGTTCTTGGCATTTCGAAACTGTTCCGGAGCCATGAAATTTGGCGTGCCCAGCCCGCGGCCGGTGCGCGTCAGGTTCAGGTCGGTTTCGACTTCTTTGACCAATCCCAGATCAGTCAACTTGGCCCGGCCGTCCGGAGTGATGAGGATGTTATCGGGCTTGACGTCCCGGTGAATCAGCTTCTCCTTGTGGGCCTTGTACAGACCCTGGGCGACCTGAATGATTAACCGTTTCGCTTCGGCCTCGGGGAGCTTGCCCTCCCGCTCCAGCCGGCTGCCCAGAGATTCTCCCTCTACGAACTCCATGACCATGTAAGGCGTAGAAGAAGTATTGTTGAACTCCAGGGCACGGACGATGTTGGGGTGATTGAGCAGGCGGGACGCGTTGTATTCTTGCTGGAACCGTTTCAACAGAACTTGGTTGCCGGTCATGTGCGGCGCGATAACTTTGACGGCGACAATTTGGCCCGTCTCGCGGTGGCGGCCTTTGTAAACAGTCCCCATACCGCCCTCGGCAACCTTATCGATCAACTCATAGTTGCCGATGCTCTGTAAGGTCGGTCTGGCGGTCTCTAGCGTCATTGCTAAAAGGTCTCCCCACCGACAAGGGCACGGATTGCGGGCGGAACCGGGGCAGCGCGCAATGCTCTGCCGCTTCGTGCAATTGTACGATGAAAACCGCGGGCAGGCACGCGGAATTTCCCAGAGGAAGTGGTCTTCTCCGTTCCACCGGACGCCACAGGCAAAGTCGGAATTCTCGCTACCCTCCCTTCTTTCTGTTATTTTGCATAAACTGGGTGTGATCTGATCGTTTTTCCGATGAATCATTCGTCCCTTCCTAAAATTGCTTGGCAACATTGGACGGATCGGTAACAATCATACAAAGCGGACATTACCGGGGGCACTTCGAGGCCGGCCCGGCTGGCACACGGATCGAGAGAGGCGTTGCATGAGTACGCTCGGCAAAGTTCTGGCTATCCTGAATGTTTTGGCCGCCATCGCATTTCTGTGTGTGGCCGCGCTGGACTACGGCAAACGCCAGGCCTGGATGTTCGCGGTCCTTCAAGAAGATTTCATCCTCCGCGGATTGCCGGTGGACGAGAAGGAACAGGATGCCGACGGCCGCCCTCTCGTCAACCTCATCGGCAAACGTCTCCAGGGGCAATTGTTCACGGGCTTGTCGGAACCCGTGAAAACGCAGCAGGAAGAAGCCCAACGCCGGCACAAGGCGTTGCTGGCCAAGATCGAAGAAGCCGGCGACCCCGCGCAAAAGAAGCAGATCATTGCCAGTGCCATCGTGCCGCTTGCCCAGTCCTGGGGACAGCGCGATGAATTGCAGCGCAAGCTCCGCGATCCCAGCGTCTCGGTCGAGAACTTGTTGGCCTCGGATGGTCCCGTGGAGGCTGCATTCAAAGAAACCCTGGAAGGGAAAACCGTGGCGGACGAACCACTGGCGGTTGAGGAACGGCGGCAAGCAATCGCGCACTTGCTTTTCAACCTGAACGGGAATCCTGACGATCAACGCCGTGCGTTGGCGGTGGTCGGAATTCGGGCTTATGTGCACGAGGCCGATTCCCAGGCAACCGCTCTGCGCAACATGGCCCCGCAGATTCTGCACGCCATGGAAACCGATCGGACCGCCTTCGAAATTGAGCACAAGGATCTGATCGAGCAAATCGTGTCCTTGGCGGATCGTGTGCGGCATCTCGATGCGATCTTGCAACGGCAGACGCTCTTGGCTCAGGAGCATACGACCCTGGTGGCCGCCCGGAAGGCGGATGTGCAAACCGTGCGGGCCGAAATCGATGCCGCCAAGAAAGCCACCGACACGGCGCTGAAGGGGCAGAGCACGCTAGAAGACGCGCTCTTCAAGGCCCGGCAGGCGATCGCGACCGCGGGACAGCGCAACCACCAGCTGCTCCGGCAGATTGATGCACTCGAATTCGGACGTTGAGCGGAGGAAAGCAACGATGAGGCTGACACTGGCTGGAAAAATCGCCCTGTTCGCGAATCTCGTCCTCAGCTTGATGTTCGCGTTCTGGGGATTCGGCATCTATAGTCAACGGATCAATTGGTCGGACAAGAAAATCGGCGACCGTGAGGGGGAATACGCCATCCGCGATGCCGAGATTAAGCAGTTGCAGAAGTCGCGACCCAATGTCGAGAAAGGCTGGCTGGACGCCACCCAGGCGGTGGTCCATCTGGAAGCTGACCGGCCCAAGAAACAGCAATGGTACGCCCAGCAGCTTGCCATTCTCAAGACCGGCGACGCCAAGCAGAAGATCCTGGACATCGAGTTCGAGCAGGGACGCAGCCGGATCGATCCAAAAACCGGTCTTCCACGGCTGAAAGCGGTCACGGATGCATCGAACAAGCTGATCCCGGGTTTGGCGAGTCTTCCCGTCTTGAACTCTGCCTACCGGGAAATCCAGGGCAACATCGTGAAAATCACTGAGGAAATCGAACGGCTGCTGCAAGAGGAAAAGCAGCTGACGGAGCAGCTGGGCAACGGCAAGGATCGCGGGCTGCGCTTCGACCTGGCCCAGCAGCAGGTGGCCGAGAAACGATCCCTCGATGAGCAAGAATACTTGCAGCCACTGCTATACAACAGTATGGTGGAACAACAGAGCCTTGAAGAAAGGCGTAACGTATTGGAAGATCGGTTGAAAAAGCTGCAGGCCACGTCCGTGGCCAAGCAGCCATGAATTGTTCTTGACAGCTATCCCGCTCGTCGGCATACTCCCGCCCCGCATATCTCGGGGGAACGTGGGGTGCTCTATCGAATTCCGGTCGCGTCGCACGGAGGCTTTCGGCTCGCGGCTTCGATTGGGGCGGGGCCGCCGCTCCGGAAGGGGGATCGAACATGACCATAATGGGGAAAATTCTCGCCATCCTCAATCTACTTTTGAGCCTGGCGGTAGGTGCGTTCATCATCATGACCTACGTGGCCCGGACGAACTGGCACGCGGCTTACGTGAACATGGAGAATCAGGTCAAGGTCTCCAAAGCTGACGCCTTGGCGTTCAAGACCGAGATGGAACACGCCCGCGGCGACAAGGCGCAGCTAGAAGAACAGCTGGCCAAGCAGAAGGCCGCCGCTGACAAGGAAAAGCAGGACCTCAATGCTCAGATTGCCGGTCTCTCGGATAAGCTGAAGCGGGCCAGCGAAGAGATCGGCAAGCATGTGGCCTCACAGAACAATGCCGGCGATGAATTGCAGCGCCGCGCCAAGGAAGTGGACTATCTCAAGAGCCTGGTGGCGTTGCGTGATACGGACCTGGCCAAGCAGAAAAAGCAAAACATCGATATGCAGCAGTCCATGGTCGAAGCAACCATCAATGCCAACCAGGAGCGGGCACGGAACGAGCGGCTGCTTCAGGAGAACGAACGGCTGGCCAAGGACATCCGGCAGATGCAGCAGATGGCCAGCACCACCAGTTTGCGCAGCAACGCATCGAAGAAGAATCCACCGCCCGACGACATTGAAGGGAAGGTCAAGGCCACCGATCCGAGCAATGGCAACGTGACGGTCAGCGTCGGCAGCGACAACGGGCTCCACAGGGGCAATACGCTGGAAGTGTACCGGCTGCAGCCCGAGCCGACCTACTTGGGAACCATTCAGATTGTGCAGGTAACTCCCAACGAGGCGGTGGGACGGCCGCTGGAGCCTCGTGGACGTAACGTGATTCATGTCGGGGACCAGGTTTCCAGCAACATCATTCGGAAATAGCCAATCCGCAGACAACAGAATCGGCAGCATCGAGAAGGGAGCACAGGCAATGGCTCGGAGTCGAACTCGGGGAGAGCGCGAGGTCCAGGAAGCCCCGCCGCAAAATGACGCCTACACGGGATTGTTGGTGGTTTCCTTGCTGGCGACGCTAGCCGGCCTGGTTTTTGTTGCGATGGATTACAGCGATTATTCGGCCAAGGCGCCCAAGCCAACACCGCCCGCATCGATCTCCCAACCGATTGAAAACCAGCCTGCCGCCGGGGGAGCAGCGGCGGCGCCGCAGTGAACTGCCTTCGTCGTTTTGGTTCACGGCGGTGCTGCAGCACCGCCGTGAACCAAAACGACGATTTCCATGCACCCCAACGGCATTCCCCTTACGATCCCGCCGAGCCGAGTACCTACCTACGCTAGCTTCCCTACAAACCGCAGCAATTCACGGAAAACGTCGCACGGATGGGCCTGAGTTTTGGCCAGCCCCAAATCGTCAGCGGGTAAAATAGGGTAGCCAGGAATTGATTAGCATCTGGCGAAATTGCGGTTATAATAGCGGTTCGTTTGCGTTTGCCAAACTTCCGGCCGCCACGCGGATGGCACGGAATCGAGCCGAGGCCATTAAAGAGTCCGGCGCGCAAAAGTTCTCGCATCGCCGGCAATCGTTACGCTTCACTCTTTCGTCTATATTTTGTGTTTCCGTCGTAGCGGCTACAGGTGGCAATGTCTTTTCACGCCTTATTCCGAGACCATAACCTCGCGGGGAGGGAGCGCCATGTGCCGCTGCCGCCTCGGTCCACGGTTAACGGCTACGGACTTCTTGCATGCCGAGGAACTCATCCATGAAGCTTCTGTCGTTCGTCCGGCTCTTTGGGGAAAACTGGGGGCATAAGCGTTCCCAGCGCAGACGGCTGTCCCGCTCCCGCCAAGCGGCAGACCGAAGATGGGGAAACCGGCCTTGGCTGGAAGCCTTGGAAGACCGAACGCTGTTATCGACTCTACCTCCGCCAATTATTCCGTACAGTGGCCACCAATTCCTTCCCCCTGGCGGACTGACCAACGACAACACGCCGAGTGTCGCGGTCGATCCGATGGATCCCACGAAGCTCGTCGCCGTCTACCAAACCACGGCCATTGATGCGACGACCAAAAACCCGATCTCCATGGTTGCGGGGGCCTACTCGACGAATTCCGGGCAGACCTGGGTGCCGCTTGCCCTGCCGCCCAATCTGATCAACCCTTCGGATGCGGCGGGAAATCCCTTCACGGATGCGAGTGATCCCAGCGTGGGCTTTGACCGCAAGGAAAATGTCTACATCGCCTATTCGCAACACCAGCTCCTCGCCTCACCGATCGACAATTCCGCCAGCCCCAACGCCATCGTATTGCAGAAGTTCAGCTTCAGCGGCCTGGCTCCCGTGTACGTGAATCTTCCCGACAAGGTTGCTGTCGGCGCCAATCCTGCGATGGGAACGCAGGTGATCTACGAAGCAGGTGGCCCGGGACTTGCGGTCGACGTTGCCATTACGCCCACCCTGGCCGTGGATACCAATCCGGCTACCTTTACCGATCCAACTTCCGGCGTGGCCATGAATGATCCGGGGAGCGGCAACGTTTATGTTGCCTGGCTCACGCAGAATGCGCCCCGTAATGGCGGCAAAGCGACTTACAGCCTCAACATTGCCGTCTCCAGCGACGGCGGAAACTCCTTCTCGACGCAGCGTTCGGTTTCTCCGCCCGGAGGAAACCCCGAACGGCCCCAACTGGTCGTTTCGCAAGGTACGGCGGATGGCCGAGTTCCCGTCGGTCAGGTGACGGTCGTCTGGGATGATAACGGTGGTTCGGCCAATGCCGCCGGCAGTATTCAGTTGAACCAAATTCAGGATGAAGGTTCCGGTGCCGTCGCCAGCAACATGAACCAGACCAATATCAACGAGTCGACGGCGATGGGTACGCCAGCCTTTACCTATGTCGCCATCACGGCGGCAACGTTGACCGCCAGCCTGGCCAATATCAGTACCACGGCGCTGTTGTCCGATGTAGATGTCACCGTGAACCTGGTCCACCCGACGCTGAGCGAAGTCAGCATCGAGCTGCGCCGGCTCAAGGCGGGCGTCACGGATCCCAAGGGCGCCTTTGACGATGATATTTTCCTGCTCAAAAACCGCGACGACGGCATGGGCAACAGCAACAATGCCCAGGGTACCACCGGCGCCAACCTCGGCATCACGCCGACCACGCTCCTTCCGATTGGCACAGTCTTCGATGATGAAGCCGCACGCTCGATCAACAACAATGTCGACGGCGCCACGGCACCCTTCGTCGGTCACTTCCGGCCGGACGGTGGGTTGTTGAGCACGCTGCCGGCGAAGATGCTGAACAAGGCCGCGTTAACGCGGATGTGGGTTCTGGTGGTCGGCGACTACACGATGGATGCCACCACGCCAACGCAGTACGTCCAGAACTGGTCCCTCAACTTCACGTTCAACCTCGATCCGCAGCAGAACCCGACCATTCCCGTGTTCGGCTTTAACTCGCCGGTCGCCCCCGGCATGCCCCCGCAGTTCAAGGGCGCACTGATGCCGCCATATCCGTGGAAAGTCGATGCACTACCGGAAGTCGGCATTGGCCCGTCGCCGTCGGTTGCCTCCGATAACACGCTCGGCTCCTACGATCCGTACCAGGGCCGGCTCTATCTGACCTATGTTTCCCGCAGTCCGCTCGCCAATCCGACGTTGCAAACCAACGAACGGGACGCCACGGATATCAATCTGCTCGCTTCCGATGATGGCGGCTTCACGTGGTTCAATCCGATCGATCCGGGTTCGAAATCGCCGCTCTTGCCTGTGGTCGAAGACGATTACGGCCCGACAGATGGGTTCTCGGGTGCGGCGGGCCAATTTGGCAGTTCCCCTCCCGGCCCGTACCTGGCTCGGGTCAAGTTCCAGCCTGAAGTCGCCGTGGACAATTACACTGGGACGGTGGCGGTCACCTATTTCGATGCCCGGTATGATGCGTCCCGGACCCGAGTGGCGCGCATGCTGGCCGCGAGCATGGACGGCGGCAAAACTTTTGGCCCGCTCGGATCGCAGGTTTACCTCAACCTGCCCAACCGCGTGCAGGATGTCGTCACCCGGCAATACGTCAATTTGGGGCCCCTCCCGGACAATCAGGGATTGGGCAATCCCCTGCAAACCAACACGGCCCCGCCGTTCGGCACGCGCGATGCGAACTTCGGTTTCGGCGACCACCAGGCTTTGGCCATCGCCCAGGGGCATGTTTATGCCCTGTGGTCCGGCAACGAAAACCAGGGCCAAGAAGAAGCCCCCGGCACCGGACTCCGGCCGATGGGCATTCTCACCGCCATGGTCACACTTCCCTCGGGACCGCGCGTCGTCAACAGCACCATGGGACCGATCACCCCCAGCGTGATCAACGGCATCCCGTACAACAATACGTATGATGCCAACCACGTGCTCCAGCTGGACGGCTTCGTCGTCTCCTTCGATCGGCCGATCGATATCCATACCTTCACCGCGTCCAGCGTGACGGTCTTCTACCGGAACCCGAACTCTTCGGGATTTGATGCGGGACAGCCCATCCTGGTTACGCAGGTCCTCCCCATCATTGCCCCCGGCCAGGACCCCAACCGCGGCGCCACCGACTTCCTGGTCCGGCTCCCCCCACAGGATCGCACGGGCACGTATAGCTACGTGGTCCGGCCGACCATGCGCGACCTGATCCGGACGATTGACAAGTTCAGTGCCGGCTTCCCTAACGGCATCCGCTCCGGTAACCTGATGGACCAAGACGGCGACACGAATCTCGACCACGACAGCAACCCTGGTCAGACGCCGCTGGATGCTTATGCCGTGCCGGCTCCGGCCAATACGTCGCGGTTTGTCGGCGCGCAGGTAGCGCCGTTTGACCAGACCGGCTACTTCACGCCACCGTTTACGCAGGATTCCTTGCCGTTGATCGTCCCGGGACCGCACATTGTAAAATCGTTCGTGCCCGGTCAGCCGGCCTCCAGCGACAACCTGGTCCAGGACGCCGCGGTTAGTTTCCTCGATGTCACGTTTGACCGGAACATGAACCCGGCCAGCTTCCACGCCAATGGCAGCGATATTCTGCGCATTATGGGGCCGACGGGACAAATCTCCGGGCCGTTCAGTGTGGCCCCGGATCCGCAGGCCGGCGAAGACCCCGCCCATCCGCGCACCTTCCGCATCAGTTTCCCCACGCAGTTGTTAAGCGGCACGTACACCGTCACGGTTGGGCCCAGCATTCAAGACACGTCCGGCAATGCGATGGATGCGAACCTGAATGCCGGGGTAGACAAACTCCGAGACCAGGCACCGGCTGGCCAGGGAACGCCGTTGGTGATCGGCAACACCACGCCGCAGGTGATCGGTCCCCAGCGGACAATTACCTCCACGGTCAACGTCGGCGATGACTTCATCATCCAGGGGGTCACGGTTCAGCTGCGTATCACGTTCCCCTATGATCCAGACCTGGAGGCGACGCTCATTGCCCCGGACGGCACCCGTGTCCGGCTGTTTGCCAACGTGCTGCCGTTTACCCCGCCCTTGGGCCTCCCACCCGCCAACGAGAACTTCACCGATACGCAGTTCGATGATTTGGCGGCCACGTCGATCATGACCAACCTGTACCCCGTAGGTGGATTTGCCCCATTCCAGGGCGTCTACCAGCCCCTGACCCCGCTTCGCGCCCTGATTGGGAAGCATTCCAAGGGGACATGGTCACTGGAGATCAAGAACGATGGCACCCACGTCGGCAGCTTCAACAACTTCAGCTTGACGTTCCAGCAGACGATTCCGGTGGCCTATTCCAGCACGGTCGTACCGGTCTCGATCGCGGCCGCCAACCCGCCGACGCAAGCCCAGACGACGATTACCTCGACCATCGATGTGCCTGACGATTTCCTGATTCAAGGCGCGACGCTGACCTTGAACATCAGCCATCCGAGCGATGCCGACCTGGAAGCCGTCCTGATCGCCCCCGATGGCACACAGATCGCCCTGTTCACAAAGCTGCCGGCCAAGACGGGCAACAGCCTGGCGGACTTCACCAATGTCATCTTCGATGACAATGCCAACGAGACGATCCAGCAAGGCGGTCCGCCCTATTTCGGCCGGTTCCAGCCGCAACAGCCCCTGAGCCAGCTCGACGGCAAGAACGCTTTCGGCCGCTACACGCTGGTGATCAAGAACGACGGGACGAATCCGGGCCAGCTCAACTCTTGGTCCCTGACGCTGAAGAAGCCGGTACCAGTCAGCGGCCTGGGCGAGCCCGTGGCCGACCAGACGGCGACGACCTTCCGCATCTTTGCGATGGCGGTGAATGATCCGCTTTCGCACAGTCAGTGGACCGCGGTGGGCCCGGCCGGCATTTTCGATCCCGCCAGCGGCATGCACCACACCAGCCGCATCGGTGGCATCGCAGTCGACCCGTCCGATCCGTCGGGGAACACCGTCTACGTGGGTGGGGCCTCTGGCGGCGTGTGGAAGAGCATCAATTTCCTGACGAGCGACCCCAACGGGCCGACCTACATCCCGTTGACCGATTTCGGTCCGACGTTCGGCATTAACATTGGCGGCATTGCCGCCTTTGGCCGGAATGGCGATCCCAATCAATCCATCATCTTCGCCGCCACGGGTGAAGGTGATACGCAGAGCCGCGGCGTCGGTATCATCCGTTCGATGGATGGCGGCGCCACCTGGACCTTGCTCGACAGCACGACCAACGTCGACGCCAACGGCAACATTCTGCCCATCAACTCGCCGCTCCGCGACCACATCTTTGCCGGCACCTACGCCTTCAAGATCGTAGTGGATCCGAAGCCGACGCCCTCCGGCGATGTGATCATCTACGCAGCCATGGGCGGGACGCGGCCCGGGATCTACCGCAGCGTCGATTCCGGCAAACATTGGCAGAACACGACGGCCAACATTACTGAGCTCCAGGGCGACGACGCCACCGACGTGGTCCTCGATCCGAATAGCGGCCGGTTCAACGTGGATGAGAATCCGACCGGCAACCTGCAAGTCGTTTATGCCGCCTTCAAGAACGACGGCGTTTGGGTCAGTCCGCAATCGGAGGGAGCCAGCTGGGACAAGCTGCTCGGCCTGGACGGTGGCCAGACGATTGTTCAGCCGCTGGCGAACCTGCCGCCGATCCCGGTGAATGCTCCCTCGAATACGCCGACCGGCAAGGGCCGCATTGTGCTCGCCAAGCCGGCCCTTACCGGCAACCCGCTCCAGGACCTGCTGTACGAAGGCTGGCTGTATGCGGTCGCCGTCGACGATGCCGCCAATCCGACCGGCAGCGTGTACATGACCAAGGATTATGGTCACAACTGGACCAAGATCGATATCCCGTCGTACTACCTGTCGGCCTTCAACCTCTACATACCGACCAACGACACGACCAAGTTCGATTTCCCAGTTCTTGGCACGCAGGGTGAATATGACGTCGACATCGCCGTCGACCCGAACAATCCGAACATCGCCTACGTGGGCGGGATGGGAGCGGCTGGTTTCATCCGGATCGACACCACCGGCGTCTCCGATCCGTATGCGATCTACAAGAGCAACGACCGGGTCGGCCCGACCGACATGGGAGACCCCGCCCCCGATTCGGGCAAGCTCAACCTGTCTACGGTTGATCCCGTGAATTTTGTCATCGCCCCGAGTTATGCAATCAATCCCGAGTCCACGCCCTACATCAACCTGCTCGCGGATCCCTTCGCCCCGTTCCAGAACGACACCACGGTCATCGTCGGCAACACGAACCGGATCGTGAACACGGGGACTGGCGCCAAGTGGACCTACTTCACCGGTGGCCTTGAAGGCAGCGGCGATCACCATCGCATGATCACGATGAAGGATCCGTTGACCGGCCACACGCGCCTCATCTGGGGCGACGATCAGGGCATTTACTCGGCCGTCGATGATAACGGCAATATCGTTGCCGGAATTGGCTCCGCGCCGGCTGCTCCGCCAGGAAGCCGCAACGGCAACTTGCAGATCACTCAGTTCTACTACGGAGCTGCCCAGCCGAGTAACCTGGCGGCCCAAGTCGCGATCCTGAACCAGAATGTCGTGCCGGGTCAGTATCCGGGCATGTTCTATGGCCAGGCCCAGGACAACGGCTCGGGATCGTCGGACCCGCAGGTGCTGACCAACGGCAACCTGATGTGGACCGGATCGGCGGGCGACGGCTCCGGCATCGGCACGGATCAGACCGGCTCCGGTACCGTGTTCCGCTACGATTGGCCGTGCTGCGGCGGCCGCGGAGGCAACTTCCTCCAGGTGAACGGTGTCGGCCAAACAGCCGGCCTCAATCCCCAGGACCGGACGCAATGGCCCAATGTGGCCGGCTTCACCATTGCCGTCAATCCGCTCGCTGGTGGTACGACCAATGGCCAGGTTCTCGTGAGCTCGGCAACCGGGCAGATCTATGAGACTACCAATGGCGGCGCACAGTGGTTCCTCATCGCGAACCCGACCACAGCCGGCATGGATGGCACCAATGCCCATGCCCTGACCTACGGGGCACCCGATCCGAAAGACCCCAACGGCAGCGGCGCCTTGAGCGATTTGATTTATGCCGGCACCGATGGTGGCCATATTTATGTCACTTTCACCGGCGGCGGCTCACCAGGCGCGGGCAACCAGTGGAAGGATATTTCGGGCGGCCTCGATGGCTCCCCGATCCGCTTCATCATTACCAACCCCACGCCGGGCAGCCACGAAGCTTACGCCGTAACCTTCGGCCACCTCGACGCCCAGGGGAACCTGATCACGGCCGTCTTCCACATGGTCGATTCGCAGGCCTATGACCCGAACAACCCGAAGACGTTCTGGCAAGATATCACTGGCAACTTGGGCTCAGTGATCAGCAATTTCTTCGCTCCGCTCAACGAAAAAGGCGCGGCAGCAACGCTCTTACAAGGAACGCAGCCCCGGTATCTCGAAGCGTTGCAGGCGGATTGGCGGTATGCGATCCCGGATAACGCGGCCCAAATCATCAACCCGCCACCAGGCACGGTGCCCACGCATCCGATTCTCTATGTCGGCGGCGAAGGCGGAGTCTACCGGTCGCTGGACGGAGGCCAAACGTGGACGCCCTTCCCCGATACCACCATCGACGGGGCCCAGTATGAAGGCGGCCTGTTGCCCAATGCGCATGTCACCGAGCTGAACCTCGCGATCGGCAACATCACGACCTCGACCGGCCGGCCCACCGTCTCGGGAAGCCCGGACGTGCTCCTGGCCACGACCTATGGCCGCGGCGATTTCGCCATCCGCGTGGCCCCGCTGATCTTCCCCGCTTCTGTGCAGCCGGAGAGCGGCACCAACGCGCTCCAGCTCGACATCGACGGCTTGAGTGAGCCGAGCAGTTTCGGCAACCATGTCAAAATCAAGCTGTTCAACCGGGTTCGAACCGGCCCGGGTCCGAACGATTTCCAGGACATCGATATCGGCGCCGACCCGAGCAACCCCAGCCAATCGTTCGCCTACACCGATTCGCAAGGACGTTTCCGGATCCAGATTCGAGCGGGCGCCTTCCCCGGCGACGGAAGTGCCGACGGCCAGAAGACGCTCGTCGTGGAGGCCATCGACGATGCAGGTTCCGTCGGGCCGGTGGTGAGCTTCCCCTACACGCTCAACACCACACCGACCATCCAGGCCACGTCGATCCACCTCGACCCGAATCGTCCTGCTCTGCCGGGCGGCAGCGACTCCGGCTTGGTCTATCCGACCCCTGGCGCGAACGGGACGTTTGCCGATCGGATTACCAATATCGCCACTCCCTGGATTGCCGGCGTGTTGACCCAGGCCGGCCCCACCACGATCAATCTCTACGACGTCACCGATCCAGCCCACCCGCGGCTGATCGGCAG